>NZ_JCAFTD010000004.1:0-397622 GCF_059369935.1 Stenotrophomonas sp. YJH_SMC_36
GAGCAATGGCAGCGTCATCAGCGGTACGGCTGAAGCCGGCGCCACGGTGATCCTCACCGATGGCAATGGCGATCCGATCGGGCAAGCTATCGCCGATGGCAGTGGCAACTGGAGCTTCACCCCTGGAGCGCCGCTGCCCGACGGCACCGTGATCAACGCGGTGGCACAGGATCCCGCAGGCAATAGCAGCGGCCCGGCCACCACCACGGTGGATGCGGTGGCGCCGCCGGCCCCGGTGATCGATCCGAGCAACGGCAGCGTCATCACTGGCACCGCTGAAGCCGGTGCAACAGTGATCCTGACCGATGGCAACGGCGATCCCATCGGCGAAACCACCGCCGATGGCAGCGGCAACTGGAGCTTCACTCCTGGAGCGCCGCTGCCCGATGGCACCGTGATCAACGCGGTGGCCCAGGATGCGGCGGGCAACAACAGCGGCCCGGCCACCACCACGGTGGACGCCGTGGCGCCGCCGGCGCCGCTGCTCAGCGTGAGTGCTGACGGTACGCTGCTGAGCGGCACGGCCGAGCCCAACAGCCAGGTCCGGATTGTGGTCAATGGAGACACCGCGAATCCGATCACCGTCAATGTGGATGGCAGCGGCAACTTCAGCCTGCCGTTCGCACCACCGTTGATTGCCGGCGAGCTGATCTCTGCGGTCGCGATCGATCTGGCGGGCAATACCAGCGGTCCGGCGACGATCAATGCCCCCGATCTTGCGCCACCGGACATCAGCGTGCCGGAGGCCGCCGACATGTGGATCAATGCTGCGGAAATCGGCGACGGCATCCAGGTCGACGTGACCGTTCGCCCGACGATGCAGGTCGGGCAGGTCATCACCGTCAGGTTCGCGGGCCAGAACGGCTACGAGGCCGATGTCAGCCACACCCTGACCGCTGCGGACATCGCGGCCGGTTCGGTGACCGTGACCTTGACGCCGCCCGCTGGCATGGGGCCGTTCCCGGAAGGCGCATCGACCATCACCGCCGAAGTCGCCGGTGGCACCGCATCGGCGCCGGAAGCCTTCACCATCGATACGGTTCCACCCGCAACCCCGGTGCTGTCGCTGGTCGGCAATCTGCTGACCATTTCCGCCGAACCCGGCACCGAATTGACGGTCACGCTGACGGTAGGAGGTGTGACGGCCACGGCGACGGTCACCGCCGACAACAGTGGCCTGGCGTCGCTGAACCTGCTCACCGATCTGGATATCGACTTCACCTGGGACCAGCTGCTCAACGCACAGGTGTCGGTCGTGGGCAGTGATCCGGCTGGCAATCCGAGCAACGTGGCCAGCATCGGCATCGGCACCAGCATCGAACAGCCGGTCACCATCGGCAACTTCGGGGTGGACGTCAGCCTCAATCCTCTCAGTCCGCGCTTTGGCTTCAGTGGCACCACCGAGCCGGATTCGAGCGTTGTGATCCGGGTGATCACGCCCGCGCTGAACGTCGAGCTGCTGCCGATCCAGGCCGATTCCTCCGGCAACTTCTCGCTGAACCTGCTCAGTCCGACCATCCTCAGCCAGCTCGGGTTGAACATCACCGATATCCTCAACCTTGGGTCGCAGATATCCTTCAATCTGGTATCTACCGATTCCAACGGCAACGACAGCGCTGCCTACGGCGTCACGCTGAGTCCGAACGGCCTGTCGTTGAACATCGGTCAGATCGATGTCAACGGTACATCCGGGAATGACGTACTGTCCGGCGCCAACGGCAGTTCCGAGCACATCAACGGCGGCGATGGCAGCGATCTGATCTTCAACGTCGGCAGCGGCGATCACGTGGTCGCCGGCAACGGCGACGACGCGATCCAGATCACCGCCACCAACTTCGTCAGCATCGATGGAGGGGCTGGATTCGACACCCTGATCCTGGCCAATGGCATCGACCTGGACTACAACTCGGCCGGTGTGGGCACGCTCAGCAACATCGAGCGCATCGATCTGGGCACGGGAGATTCGGGCAGCGTGCTCACCCTCACTGCGGCGGAAGTGGCGGCGATCACCGATGGCAACGACACGCTGCAGATCACCGGCGAGAGCAACGATGTGCTGAACGTCATCGGTGCGGTCAACACCGGAACCACCCAGTTGATCAATGGTGTGACCTACGACGTGTACACCTTTGGCAGCACCACGCTGCTGGTGGAGGACAACTCGGTGCAGGTGGTGGCCTGATGCCGCAACGGCGGAGCCGAAGGCGGTGGGCAGGAGGAGCGTTCGCGCTCCTCCTGCTGTGCGGCCTGCCGGCGGGGGCCAGTGCGATGAGTGTGGGGCAGGCTGTGCAGACCGGACTGGCGATCCATCCCCGGGTGCGTGCGGCGCTGAGCGAAGCGGAACGGGCAGGCACCGACGTGAAAATCGCACGGGGGGGCTACTTTCCCGCACTGCAGATCTCCGGCGGACCGCAGGCCGGACACATGTCCGAGATGGTGTACGACGTCACGCTGTCGCAGATGCTGTTCGACTGGGGCCGGACGCGCAGCCAGGTCGAGGCCGCCAGTGCGACCCAGCGCCGCTATCTGGCAGCGCTGGAGGTCGCCCGGGACGACGCAGCGCTGGATATCATCGAGACCTACCTGGACGTGCTGGTCGCCCGCGAAAGAGTGGTGGCCGTGCGTGACTTCCTGCAGCGGATCGAGGGCGTCCGCGGCATGGCCCGCGACCGCAGCGGCAGCGGCTACGCCGACCGCACCGAGCTGGATCGCGCGCAGCTGGAGTTCGCGCGCGGCCAGGACCAGCTGGCGTTCGAGGAAGGCGCGTTGCGCGATGCCAACAACCAGCTGGCCCTGCTGCTGGGCCGCGATCCTGGCCCGCTGCAGGCGCCGGACCTGCCTGCCGGACAGCGGGCGTGGCAGCGTGACGGCCTGGATGCAGCAATCGAGGCCGCGCCGCTGCTGCGGGAATCGCGCGAGGATGCCGCGGCAGCCGAGGCGGAGCTGGCCGAATCGCGCGCGGCATTGAAGCCACAGCTCAACGTGGAGGCATCGGCGCTGCGCCGCGAGATCGGCGGCCAGATGGAGAACGATTCGGTGGTTTCGCTGCGCCTGCGCATGGATGTCCTGCGCGGCTTCAGCAATTTCCAGCGGCCGGCGGCGGCCCGGCAGCGACTGGAGGCGGCGCAGTGGAGTGCCGACGCCACCCGCCGTGATCTGCGGCGCAAGATGCGCACCTTGTTCGACAACGCCGATGCGCTGGTACTGCGTGAGCAGGCGCTGCAGCAACAGGTGGAGGAGTCCACGCACGTCGGCGGCCTGTATCACGACCAGTTCCAGGTCGGACGCCGCGACATCATCGATCTGCTCAGCGTGCAGCGCGAGCGGATGGAGGCCGAACGCCAGCTGGCAACTCTGCGCATGGAGCGGGTCCGTATCGATTATCGCGCTGCCGCCCAGATCGGGCAGCTGGGTGAGTTGCTTGGAGGGAGGACGCATGCAGACGCCGCGCATTGAATCGACTACCACCGGCAGCGGCAACACGCCGCGCGACCCGCTGCAGGATGGCCTGCTGCTGCTGTGCGAGCGGCTGGGCCGGCCACTGGGTGCTGCCGAGCTGGTTGACGGCATTGCTCTGGAGCAGGGGCGGCTGCCATTGCAGCGGGTGCCACGCGCGCTGCGGCGGGCGGACCTGAACGCGCGCGTGGAGGCCTTCGAGCTGACCGACATCGACGCCTATCTGCTGCCGGTCCTGCTGCTGCTGAACAATGGGAACACGCTGTTGTTGACGGCGATCAGCGATGACCAGGCGCAGGTGGAGGTGCCACAGGCCGAGGGTGGCACACAGGCCATGCCGCTGCAGGCACTGCAGGCGCTGTACAGTGGTACGGCAGTGTTCGCCAAACCGCGCTTCCGCTCGGATGGCCGGGTCGGCGATTTCGCCGCGGGCCGGGGCGAGCACTGGTTCTACGGGCCACTGCGTCAGCTGTGGCGCTCCTATGTCGAGGTGGGGGCCGCCGCATTCGTGGCCAACCTGCTGGCCATCGCGACGGCGATCTTCGCCATGCAGATCTATGACCGGGTGGTGCCGGTGGCAGCGTTCGACACGCTGTGGGTGCTGGCCAGTGGCGTTGCCCTGGCGGTCATCATCGAAGGGGTGCTGCGCGTCCTGCGCGGGCAGCTGCTGCATGTGCTCGGCAAGCGCATGGACCTGCAGCTGGGAACGCTGCTGTTCGCCCGCGTGCTCGGTACCCGGACCAACGCCAAGCCGGCGTCGATGGGGGCATTCAGTACGCAGGTGCGCGAGTTTGAGGGCGTGCGTGATTTCTTCACCTCGTCCACCGCTGCGCTGCTCAGCGACCTGCCGTTCGTGTTCGTGTTCCTGCTGCTGATCGCGCTGATCGGTGGGCATGTGGTCTGGGTGCCGATGGTGGCCTGTGTCCTGATGGTGCTGCCGGGCGTGCTCGCGCAGCGCCGGCTGGGTGAGCTGTCGCGGCAGAATCTGCGCGAAGGGGCGATGAAGAACAGCGTGCTGCTGGAGGCCTTTGAACACCTGGAATCAGTAAAGGCCACGCGTGCCGAAGGCCGCAGCCTGAAGCACTGGGAAAGCCTGACGGCGCAGCTGGCGGGAACGGCATTGAAGACAAGTACGCTCACCGCCAGCCTCAGCCATGGCGCGGCCGTGGTGCAGCAGCTTGCGTATGTGGGTGTGGTCGCCTTCGGTGTCTACCGCATCAATGACGGTGCGATGACCGTGGGCGCACTGGTGGCGTGCTCGATCCTGTCATCGCGGGCGATCGCGCCGCTGGCGCAGGTTGCGGCGGTGCTGGGGCGCTGGCAGCACACCCGCGTCGCCATGGAGGGGCTGGACCAGTTGATGGGCGCCGAGCAGGAGCGCCCACAGGGTGCCCGCTTCGTGCACCGGCCGCGCCTGCAGGGTGCCTACCAGCTGCACGATGTCCGCCTGGCGCTGGGCGAAGGGCCGTGGGTGGTCGACGTGCATGCGCTGTCCATCGCACCTGGGCAGCGGGTGGCGCTGCTGGGCGGCAACGGTGCGGGCAAGTCCAGCCTGCTGCGCGTGCTGTCCGGACTGGTGACGCCGCAGCAGGGACGCCTGTTGCTGGACGACGTGGCGCTGGCACAGATCGATCCCGGTGACCGTGCACGCAACATTGGTTATCTGCCGCAGGACGTGGCGCTGTTCCATGGCAGCCTGCGCGACAACCTCAATCTGGAAGGTGCCGCCTGGCGGGATGATGAGCTGCTGGAGGCGCTGGATGCGGTGGGCATGGGGCCTTTCGTGCGCGGCAATCCGTTGGGGCTGGACCAGCTGGTGATGGGCAACGGCAGCCTGTCCGGTGGCCAGCGCCAGGCCATCGGCCTGGCCCGGGTGATCCTGCAGGATCCGCCTGTCGTGCTGCTGGATGAGCCCACCGCCGCCTTCGACCAGCAGAGCGAGACCCATGTCATCCAGTTCCTGCAGCGTTGGCTCGGCCAGCGCACGCTGGTACTGACCACCCACAAGCGCAGCATGCTGGCCCTCGTCGAGCGTGCCGTGGTGATGCGCAACGGCAGGATCATCATGGACGGCCCATTGGAGCAGGTGGTGCAGGGCAACCAGGTGCAGCCGATCGCCGCGGTCGCAGGAGGACATCATGGTTGAGCGGCAGAAGCGTTCGCAGCGACTGCGGCGCGAGCTTGCGGATCCACTGCTGGCGTCCACGCATCCCGTGTACCGACCGCTGTTGTGGGTGCTGCTGGCGACGGTGGCCATCGCCGTGGGCTGGGCCGCGCTTGCGCAGCTGGACCAGGTGACCCGTGGCGAGGGCAGGGTGGTGCCGTACAGCCGCATGCAGAAGATCCAGAGCCTGGAAGGCGGCATCCTCGATCGCCTGCTGGTGAAGGAGGGAGACCTGGTCGAAGTGGGCCAGCCGCTGGTGCGGCTGGAGGAAACCCACTTCCGCACCAACTACGAGGAATCGGCCAACCAGTCGCAGGTGCTGCGGGCCGCAATCGCGCGACTGGATGCGGAGGTGCTGGGCAAAGGTGCCATCGAGTTCCCGGACGACATTCCAGCCGGGAGCGCGCTGGCACGTTCGGAGCGGGAGCTGTACCAGTCCCGCCGTGCGACATTGCAGCAGAGTTCGGCAGCCATCGGCCAGCAGCTGTCGATCGCGCGCGACCAACTGCGGATCGTGCGGCCGCTGGTCGCGCGCAACGCCGTCAGCCAGATGGAAGAGTTGAAGCTGACCCAGGAAATCGCCACGTTGACCGGCAAGCTCAGCGAGTTGCGCAACACCTATTTCCAGGAAGCCTATACCGAACGCTCCAAGCTGAAGGCGGAGTTGTCCGCACTGGAGCCGATCGTTCACCAGCGGCAGGACCAGCTGCGGCGCACCGAGATCCTGTCGCCCGTGCGTGGGCGGGTCAACACGGTGCTGATCAATACCCGCGGTGGCGTGATTCCTCCCGGCGAGCCGATCATGGAGGTGATTCCGGTGGAGGAACGGCTGCTGGTGGAAGCCCGCGTCAAGCCGCGCGACGTCGCGTTCCTGGTGCCGGGCATGCCGGCCAAGGTCAAGATCACCGCCTATGACTACACCATCTACGGCGAACTCAGCGGCACCGTCGAGCAGATCAGTGCCGATACCATCGAGGAGGATACGCCGCGGGGCAAGGAATCGTTCTACCAGGTGCTGATCCGCACCGATGGCAGCCAACTGCGGCGGCACGGCGAGGCCCTGCCGATCATTCCCGGCATGGTGGCGGATGTGGACATCCTGACCGGCAAGCGCAGCGTCCTGAACTACCTGCTCCGACCGTTGATCAAGGCGCGGTTGAACTGAGACCGGGAGTCGGCCGCATGCCATGCAGCTGCGGCAGGGCGGCCTTCATCGCATCGATGAAGGCGCGCAGCCGCGCCGGCTGCTGGCGCGCGGCAGGAAACACCACATGGACCGGCAGGGGCGGCGCTTCCCAGCCCGGCAACAACTGGACCAGGCGGCCGTGCGCCAGATCCTCGGCGACCAGCCAGGCCGATACCACCGCCGCACCCAGGCCCGCACGCGCCGCCTGCTGGACCACGAACAGGTTGTCACTGAGCAGGCGCGGCGTGATCGACAGTGTGTGCGGACGCCCGCGTGCGTCGTACAGCAGCAGGCGTTCGCGGTAGTAGGTGACGAGGGAGATCCAGGGCAATGCCTGCGCCTGTGCAGCGGTGGTCACCGCATCGGGATCGACCAGCGAAGGCGCGGCGACCACGATGCGTGGGACTTCGGCCAGCGGCAGCGCGACCATGCGTGGCTCGTCCACCGGGCCGACCCGCACCGCACAGTCGACGCCCTCGGCAATGAAGTCCGGGCGCCGGTCTTCGAGGATCCACTCCAGGCTCAACTGTGGATGCCGGGCGAGGAAGGCGAGCATGGTCGGCAGCAGCTGTGCCTGTCCAAACGCATGCGGCACCATCACACGCAGGCGCCCACGCAGCACGTCGGGTTGTCCCTGCAGTTCGGCCTGGAGCGTTTCCCATTCCTCCACCACCCGCTGCGCGTGCCGCTGGCAGCGCATGCCCTCCTCGGTCAGCTGCAGACCATGCGTGGACCGGTGCAGCAGTCGCAGGCCCAGTTGCCGTTCCAGTGCCTGCAGGCGGCGGCTCACGGTGGGCTGGGTGGTACCCAGCTGCGCGGCGGCGGCAGACAGGCTGCCGGCGTCGACGATGCGCAGGAAGGTGCGCAGCAGGTCGAGCCGGTCGGCGCCCGGGGCCATGTCCATCATACGCACCATGTATGAAAAGTATTCATTTGATCCTACTACAGACGTGAGGCGAATAGGCGCAGGCTACCTCCCGTTCCCTGACTGGAGTTGCTGATGTCCACCCCCACGCTTTCCGTGACCGCCCCGCCGGTCGTGGCTCCTTCCACCTCCCTGGTACTGGCGATGGCGGCCGGTGCCGGGTTTTCGGTGGCATCGCTCTATTACAGCCAGCCGATGCTGGGACTGATCGCCCAGGACCTGTCCGCGGGCGAGCGCGCGGCAGGTCTGGTGCCGACCCTGACCCAGCTCGGCTATGCGCTGGGCATCCTGCTGCTGGCGCCCTTGGGGGATCGTTTCGACCGCCGGTCGCTGATCCTGCTGAAGTCCGCGCTGCTGTCGGTTGCACTCGCCGCAGCGGCCGGGGCGGGGCACCTGCCGGGCCTGCTGATGGCCAGCCTGCTGGTCGGGTTGATGGCAACGCTGGCCCAGGACATCGTGCCTGCCGCTGCGGCGCTGGCTCCGGATGCGCAACGCGGGCAGGTGGTCGGACGGGTGATGACCGGTCTGCTGCTGGGCATCCTGCTGTCGCGCGTGGTCAGCGGGATGGTGGCCGAGGCCTGGGGCTGGCGCACCCAGTTCGTGCTGGCGGCCGTGTCCGTGGCGGCGATGGGGGTGGTGATGGCGCGTGCACTGCCCCGCTTCGCATCCACCAGCACCCTGCGCTATCCGGCGCTGCTGGGCTCGTTGCTGTCGCTGTGGCGGGAGCAGCCGCAGCTGCGCCGGGCGGTGGCGAGCCAGTCGTTGCTGGCGGTGGGTTTCAGCGCGTTCTGGTCAACCCTGGCGCTGATGCTGCATGCGCGTCTGGGACTGGGCAGTGCTGCCGCCGGCGCCTTCGGTATTGCCGGTGCGGCGGGCGCGCTGGCGGCGCCGTTCGCCGGTCGCTTCGCCGACAGGCTGGGCAGCCCCGCAGTGGCACGCTTGGCGATCATGGTGGCATTGCTTGGCTTTGCACTGCTGCTCGCCGAATCGTGGCTGCCCGCAGCGGCACTGCTGCCGCTGCTGGTGGCCAGCGCACTGCTGTTCGATTTCGGCTTCCAGTCGGCTTTGGTGGCCCACCAGACACTGGTGTATGGCCTGGCGCCCGCCGCACGCAGCCGTCTCAATGCAGTGCTGTTCACCGGCATGTTCATCGGCATGGCGGCCGGAGGCGCACTTGGCAGCCTGGCATTGGCGCAGTGGGGGTGGCATGGGGTGGCATGGCTGGCGACGCTCTGTGCCGGTGGCAGCCTGCTGATCCGCCTGCGCTGAGCGCTGCGCGCGCAGCCGCGCGTCAATCGTGGCCGCTGTCGTCCAGGCTGATGATGCCGCGGCGCAGGGCCTGTGTGACCGCATGGGTGCGGTCGCCGACGCCCAGCTTGTCCATCAGGCTCTTCATGTGCGCTTTCACCGTCTGCTCCGAGATCTGCATGCGTTCGCCGATGCGCTTGTTCGAGAGTCCGCCGGCAACATGCCGCAGCACCTCGGTTTCGCGCGGCGACAGCCGGTCCTCCACCACGTGCGCGGCGATGCTGGCGGCCACCGCGGGTGGAATAGGCGCACGGCGACCACCGGCCACCATGCGGATGGTATCGATCAGTTCATGGCGCAGCATGTCCTTGAGCAGGTAGGCGCTGGCACCGGCCTGCAGGGCGCGCACCGCGCGCACGTCGCCGCGGTAGGTGGTCAGCACGATGATGCGGGCACGCGGGTCGAGCGCGCGGATCCGCATGATGGCCTCGACACCGTCCAGCCGGGGCATCTGCAGGTCCATCAGCACCACGTCCGGTTGCAGATGCTGGTACTGCGCGATGGCTTCTTCACCGTCGGCAGCTTCGCCCAGCAGCCGCAGGTCCGGCTGGGCGCCGAGCAGGGCCGCCAGGCCGTCGCGCAGCAGCGGGTGGTCATCGACCACCAGCACGCCGATGGGAGGGGAGAGCTCAGTCATGGTCAGGTCTGCTCCAGGGCCAGCGCCAGCGCGACGGCCTTCGGTGATAGAGGCGGCGCGCGGGGACCGACAGCGCCACTTCAGTGCCCAGGCCGGGCCGCGTCCACAGCTTCAGCGCCGCGCCCAGCCGCTGCGCGCGCTCGCGCATGCCCTGCAGCCCCCAGTGGCCGGCACCGGCATGGTCGTCGGCAATGCCAACGCCGTCATCGCGGACATGCAGCAGGAAGCAGCGGGCACCGTAGGACAGCTCGACCTCGATGGCGCTGGCGTGCGCATGCCGCAATGCATTGCGGATCGCCTCGCGGCCGATCAGGAACACCTCCTCGGCAGCATCCGGCTGCAGGCGGGGCGGGGTGCCTTCCACGGTCAGGCGCAGTGGGTTGGTGCCCTGGCCGGCGTACTCAGCGTGCACATCGGCCAGGGCCGAGGCCAGATCACGACCCGCGAAGGGACCGTCGCGCAGGGCGTTGACCCGTTCGCGGCCCTCGGCCAGATTGCGTTCGGCCAGCTGCATCGCCGATTCCAGCTGGCTGCGCACGGTTTCCGGTGTCTGTGGTGACTGGCTGATCGCGTGCAGGCGCAGGATCAGGCCCTGGCTGCCCTGCAGCAGCGTGTCATGCAGGTCACGGGCGATGCGCTCGCGTTCGCCGTTGCGCTCCTGCAGCCGGGCCCGGAACAGCGCGGCCAGCTGTCCGCTGCGGATCCGTACGGCCATCACCAGCACCGCCAGCACCAGCAGCGCGCACAGCAGCTTGAACCAGACCGTCTGCATGAAGGTCGGTGCGATGCGGAAGCTGCGATGCGCCGGCACCCGGCTCCAGATGCCGTCTTCGTTGGCGGCCTCCACCTCGAAGCGGTAGCTGCCGGGGGCCAGGTTGGTGTAGTAGGCGCGGGTGCTGCTGCCGGCGTCCTGCCAGTCCTCGTCGACACCCGACAGTCGATAGCGGTAGCGGTTGCGTTCGGGCCGGGCCAGTGAAAGGGCCACGTAGTCGATCTGCAGCTGGGTGGTACCAGCGGGCAGGCGCATATTGTCACGCAGTGGTTCGTGCACGTTGCCGTACAGCACATCGCCGATGCGGACGCTCGGCGCCATGCTGTTGACGTGCGCGTGGGTCGTGTCCAGCCATGCCAGGCCCTGGTTGGTGGCCAGCCAGAGCAGCCCGTCACCGGCCAGCACCGCCGTGGAGATCGGACCGCTCTGCAGGGCGACGCCCGGCATGCCGTCCACGGCATCGAACAGGCGCGGCGTCACCGGCAGGCCGGCGCGCAGCGCGTGCCGCAGATGCGCGCTGTCCAGACGCACCAGGCCGCGGCTGCCGTTGAGCCAGAGCCGGCCCTGTGCATCGGCCACCATGCCGGTGATGCCTTCGAGCACGCCCGCAAGGTCGGTGCGTACCGGCATGAAACGTCCGCCGCCCAGGCGTGCGGCCAGGCCCGATTCGCCGGCGACCAGCAACAGATCGCGCTGCTGCAGCAGGGCAGTCACCGGCCCCACTGACAGCCCCTGCGCGGCACCGAAGGTCTCGATCGTGCTATCACCCAGATGGCGCAGGCGTCCATCGGCATACCCCAGCAGCAGCTGGCCGTTGTGGTCCATTGCCAGGGAGGAACAGGCCTGCTCGGGCAGGCGCGGTTCGCGCTGCCAACGGCCCTGCGCGTAATGCAGCACGCCGCGCTCGCCGGTACAGACCCAGGCCTGCTCGTCATCGGGAAACAGCAGCGCGTGCAGTGGCTGGCCGGTGAACGGCGCCGGCAGTGCGATCCGTGCGGTCCGGCCGTTACGCGTGCGCGCGAGATTGACCCAGTCGAATTGCCAGATCGGCGTCGGCGCGCCGCGTGCAGCGGCTTTCAGTTGCGCGCCACTGCCGTCGAGCAGCTCCCGGCGCAGGTCATAAGGTGCCAGATCCTCGCCGTAGCCATACACGCGGCCATCGCTGGCACGGACCAGCGAGCGATACGGATCGGCAGGACCGGCCGACAGCGTTTTCACGCTGCGCGCGCGGAAGCGGTTGAGGCCGAGATTGGTGCCGACCCAGATATTGCCTTCGCGGTCGGCCATGATCGGCACGGCCGACGTTGCGGTCAGGCCATCCGGTGAATCGAAACGTTCCATGCGCACGGCGCGCCTGCCATCGAACGTGACCCTGGCGACCCCACCGTGCGGGCTCATCGTCGCCCACAGCGCGCCATCAGCGGTGAACTGCAGCCGCGCAGCGACCAGCTCCGGCAGGCGGCGTGCTTCGCGCTCGTGCTGTGGCAGCACACCCTCCGCGTTGGCCAGCGGCGAGGTGCCGCGCACGCGGTCGGCCAGCCACACCTCACCCAGCGGGCTCTCCACCAACGTGGCCATCTGCGAGACAGCGATGCCGGTGTCCTCGAAGCGGACGGCACCCGGCGCGCGTTTCCAGATCTTCAGGTCGGCCAGCACCCAGAAGGTATTGCGGCTGTCCTGCAGGACCCACTGCACGCGCCGCTCGGGCAGGCCTGCGCTGGCCGGTGGCGGCCGCCAGCGCTTGCCGTCGAACCAGCGCAGCCCGCCGTTGATGGCGGCCCAGCGGCGTCCGTGCTGGTCGCGGCTGAAGCGCGGCACCACGCCGACCGGAACCCCTTCCGCGCGCCCGAAGTTGCGCAGCTGGCCATTGGCGAACTGGCTGATGCCCGCCTGGAAATAGCCGATCCACAGCGCATCGCCATCGCCGGGCACCAGGGTGACCATGTTGGTGGAGGGAAATCGGCTGCCGGGCGGTGCGGGCTGCCGCTCGAAGCGACGCCCGTCGAAGCGGTACAGCCCGGAGCCGGTGGCCAGCCAGAGCAGGCCGTCGCGATCCTGGGCGATGTCCCAGATATCGCCGGGTGCGCCCTGTCCCACCCGCCAGGCGGTGTGCTCGTAGCCGGGCAGCCCGCTGCTCACTGCCGGGCGCTGCACGGCGTGGGCGGGCAGGGCGATGCACAGCAGCAGGCACATCAGCAACGCCGTCAGGCGACGCAGGGAAGGGAAGGGGCAGCCATGCATGCAGCGCATTCTCGCAGGTGCGGGGCAGGGCGGGGTGACCCGAACGGGGTAGGCGCCTGCCGCGGCACTCGGCTATCACGCCGGCATGGACCACAGAGACTCTCCATGCAGCGCCTGTTCGTGATGTTTCCTGACCGCGGTCCCGGCGCCGGCCTGTTGTGGCTGCGGCTGTGCGTGGTCGCAGCGCTGTGCGTGCGCCCGTCCGACGCGGGCTGGCTGACGGCTGCCTGCCTGATGGTCGCCCTGTCGCTGCTGCTGGGGGTGCTGACGCCGCTGTCTGCGCTGCTGGCCGTGCCGTGCCTGTTCTGGCAGTCCGTGCCGTGGGCCCTGGCGTTGCTGCCGTTGGCCCTGCTGGCACTTGGGCCGGGTGCCTACTCGCTGGACGCGCGGCTGTTCGGACGACGTGTGCTGGAGCGACGGTCTCCCCCATTCGGGTAGGTGCTGCCCTCGTCCGTCGGGGGTAGGGCATCGTGCCGGCGCCCCGCACCATGGGGCACCCCGTCGTGGCACCCCTCCATGGCTACCGTATCCAGCCCTGTTCCGACCGTCGCGGCGCTGCCGCCCCGGCAGGCTGCCGCTCTGCAGCGTGCGCTGCATTACATCGATGAACACCTGTCACAGCCGATGCGGGTCACCGAGCTGGCTGACGCGGCCTGCGTGAGCCGCTTCCATCTGGTGCGGCTGTTCCGCACCGGAACCGGCGCGAGCCCACTGCGCTACGTGCGCCGCCGCCGTATCGAGCGTGCCCGTCAGCTGCTGCCCGTCGTGCAACTGCCGATGTCCTGCCTGGCGCAGCAGCTGGGCTTCTTCGACCAGAGCCATTTCGTCCGCAGCTTCCGCGCGGAGACCGGCTGCAGCCCCGGCCAGTACCTGGCTGGAGATGCAGCCCTGTCCCTTCCCCCTGCCCTTGTTCGCAACGGAGTCCATCCATGAGCCTCGCTACCGCAATTCCTGCCAAAGGCCTGCTATCGCCCACCGATCACGCACTGGTCCTGATCGATTTCCAGTCGCAGATGGCATTTGCAACCCACACGATCGACATCTCGGCGCTGCGCAACAACGTCGCGCTGATCAGCAAGGGCGCGCAGGGTTTCAATGTGCCCGTGGTGCTGACCACGGTCGCGGAGACCTCGTTCTCCGGCCCGATGTTTCCGGAGCTGCCGGTGATCTTCCCCGGGCAGAAGGTGTTCGATCGCACCTCCATGAACACCTGGGAAGACCAGCCGGTGATCGATGAGATCAATCGCATCGGCAGGCGTCGCCTCGTAATGGCCGGGCTGTGGACCAGCGTGTGCATCGTGGGGCCTGCGCTGTCAGCGCTGGAGCAGGGTTTCCAGGTGTACGTGATCACCGACGCCTGCGGCGATGTCAGCGTGGAAGCACATGAGCGGGCGATCGCCCGCATGGTGCAGGCCGGTGCGGTGCCGATGACCAGCGTGCAGTACCTGCTGGAGCTGCAGCGCGACTGGGCGCGCGGCGAGACCTATGGCCTGACCACCGGAATCGCCCGTGATCATGCGGGCGGTTACGGCATCGGCATCCAGTACGCCAAGACCATGTTCGGCGCCCAGGAAGGCGGGCACTGACCATGGATCCGGGGCTCGACCTGGCGCTGCTGATCCTGCGCGTGGCGGCGGGCGGCTTCCTGCTGCCCCACGCGCTGGGCAAGCTGTTCGGCTGGTTCGGTGGCCCTGGCCTGAGCGGTTTCGCGGCCGAACTGCGTGGCTTCGGCCTGCCGTCGGCGGCGCCTCTGCCATTGCTGCTGGCCGGGCTGCAGGTGCTGTCCGGAATGGCCGTACTGCTGGGCTGGCAGACACGCATCGCTGCGCTGGCCGCAGCGGCGTTCATCGGCTTCACCGTGCTGCTGGCCGTGCCCAAGGGCTGGTTCTGGATGCGCGCCGGCGCCGAGTACCCCCTGATGTGGACCCTCGTCCTGCTGGCCATCGCGCTGGCCGGGCCGGGAGCCTGGGCGCTGGACAGCCCCGTATTTCCCGGAGACATCGCATGAACCATGAGCCACTCGATCCCGGCCGCCGCAGCGTCGTACTGGGCACCGGCGCTGCCGTGGCGCTGGGCCTTGCCGGACAGGCCGGCGCCGCCCTCGATTCCGCCCCCAAGGAGCGCCGCATGCACACACTGGTCATCCGCAACGCCCGCATCACCACGCTCGATCCACACCGTCCGCATGCACAGGCGCTGGCCGTACAGGAAGGGCGCATCATCGCCGTAGGCAGCGATGAAGAGATCATGCGTGGTTGGGGAGCCGAAGCCACGCTCATCGACGCACAGGGCAGGCGACTGGTGCCCGGCCTCAACGACAGTCACACCCACCTCATCCGTGGTGGCCTGAACTACAACCTGGAGCTGCGCTGGGACGGGCTGCGTTCGCTGGCCGATGCAATGGCCATGCTCAAGGCACAGGTCGATCGCACCCCGGCGCCGCAATGGGTGCGCGTGGTGGGGGGCTTCACCGCCGCCCAGTTCCACGAGAAGCGCCTGCCGACCCTGCAGGAGCTCAACCAGATCGCACCGGATACGCCGGTGTTCCTGCTGCACCTGTATGACCGCGCGCTGCTCAACGGGGCGGCGCTGCGTGCATGCGGCTACACCCGCGAAACGCCGGACCCGCCCGGTGGCCAGATCGTGCGCGATTCGCTGGGCAACCCCACCGGCCTGCTGCTGGCCAAGCCCAATGCGTTGATTCTGTATGCGACGCTCGCCAAGGGCCACGCCTGCCGGTCGAATACCAGGCCAACTCCACCCGTCACTTCATGCGCGAGTTGAACCGGCTCGGCATCACCTCGGTGATCGATGCCGGGGGAGGCTTCCAGAACTATCCCGAGGACTACCAGGTCATCGAGCAGCTGCACCGCGACGACCAGCTGACCGTGCGTATCGCCTACAACCTGTTCACGCAGAACAAAGGCAAGGAAGTGGATGACTTCCGTGGCTGGAGTGAGATCCTGCAGCCCCGCCAGGGCGATGATCTGCTGCGCCACAACGGCGCCGGCGAGATGCTGGTGTTCTCGGCAGCGGACTTCGAGCTGTTCAGCGAACCACGCCCCGAGCTGCCGCCGGAACTGGAGCCGGAGCTGCATAATGTGGTGAAGCTGCTGGTGCAGAAGCGCTGGCCGTTCCGCATCCACGCGACCTATGACGAGAGCATCGGCCGCATCCTCGATGTCTATGAGCAGGTCAACCGCGAAGTACCGTTCGATGGACTGCACTGGTTCATCGATCACGCCGAGACCATCACCCCGCGCAACATCGAGCGGATCCGGGCACTGGGTGGAGGCATTGCCGTACAGCACCGCATGGCCTACCAGGGCGAAGCGTTCGTCGAACGCTATGGCGTGCAGGCGGCACGGCACACGCCGCCGGTGAAGCGCATGCTGGCCGAAGGCGTGCCGGTCGGCGCGGGCACCGACGCCACCCGCGTGGCCAGCTACAACCCCTGGGTCGCGCTGTCGTGGCTGGTCACCGGGCGCACCGTCGGCGGCCTGGCGCTGTATGGGGAGGAGAACCTGCTGGAGCGCGAGCAGGCCTTGCGCCTGTGGACGCAGGGCAGCGCATGGTTCTCCGGCGATGAAGCGGTGAAGGGCACCTTGAGGGAAGGCCAGTTGGCCGATTTCATCCTGCTCTCGGCCGATTTCTTCCGCGTCGAAGATGCCCGCATCGCCGACATCACCAGCGTGCTTACCGTGGTCGGTGGCCGCATCGTGCATGCCGGCGAAGACTATGCCGGACT
Organism: Stenotrophomonas sp. YJH_SMC_36; assembly: GCF_059369935.1. Lineage (NCBI taxonomy): Bacteria > Pseudomonadati > Pseudomonadota > Gammaproteobacteria > Lysobacterales > Lysobacteraceae > Stenotrophomonas > Stenotrophomonas sp. YJH_SMC_36. Next base: position 16,438 of record NZ_JCAFTD010000004.1, read on the forward strand.
GGCGCCGCAGCTGCCGCCGGCGATGCCGGACTGGTCGCCGGTCAACCGGTTCGGGGGGTATCACGTGGGCGGCGCGGCCACCGGCCTGGCGATGGCGCATCACCATCACCATGGTGCGGCCTGCAGGACCCACGGTGCACACGACCATGCCGCGCGCCACGCAGCACCCAGCAATGATCTGACCGCATTCTGGGGTGCGATGGGATGCTCGTGCTTCGCATTCTGAGCCTCGCCCTGCTGGCCGCGCCGTCCCTTGCGCTCGCCTGCGAGGGGGGCTACTGCAGCGATGCCGCTGATGGCACGTTGCAGTGGGATGCCTCGATGCGTCTGCGCGGCATGTACTACGACCCGACCCGCTTCGGTATCGGCGGCGGCGAGGATGGCTACGGCCTGCTTCGCGCATTGGCGTCGGCCACCTACGGTAAACGCGACTGGAAGGCGATGCTGCAGCTGGGCGTGCACGGCGAGCGTGGGAGGGCCGGTGGACCTGGCAGGACCGATCGGGGTGCGCTGGACGTGCAGCAGGCGTACTGGCGCTGGCAGCGCGGCGGCCTGCGTGTGCAGCTCGGGCGGCAGGAGGCGGGCCATGGCAGCTCGCGCCTGCTGTCGGTGCGCGACGGGCCGAATATCCGCCTGGCCTTCGATGGTGCCAGGGTCGGATGGCAGGGCGGACTGGGCGAGCTGGAACTGATGGCACTGCGTCCGGTGGAGAACCGGCCGGGTGCGTTCGATGACCGTGGCGAACGCGGTGCGCATCTGTGGGGTGCCTATGCAACCACGGCGCCAGGCCAGGGTCCGGGCCAGTGGGACCTCTATCTGCTGGACTATCGCCGGGAGGACGCCCGCTTCGCGGCAGGCGCCGGCATCGAGCGCCGGCAGACTCTCGGGGCGCGCTGGTTCGGCCAGGCCGGATCGTTGGACTGGAACAGCGAGCTGGTCGTGCAGGGCGGTGAGCTGCGGACCACCAGCGAGCAGCTTGATATCCGCGCGTGGACGCTGGCCACCGATACCGGTTGGCGTTGGCCGCAACTGCCCTTGCAGCCACGGCTGGGACTGAAGGCCGACATCGCCAGTGGTGATGGCCGCCCGAACGACGCCCGGCTGGGCACCTTCAATGCCCTGTTCCCGAAATCGGCCTACTTCAGCGAAGCCAGCCTGCTGGCGCCGGCGAACCTGATGGACGTGCAGCCAACCCTCACACTGCGGTTGCACGAATCCGTCACCACTGAACTGGGCATGCAGATGGCCTGGAAGCACCGCCGCGCCGATGCGGTGTACACCACGCCCGCACCGCTGGTGGCGTTGCCCGGCAGCGCAGGCGGCGCGCGCAGGATCGGCCGCCAGTACAAATCCGAAACCCGCTGGCAGGCCAGTGCACACTGGCAGTGGCAGCTGCAGCTGGCCTGGGTCGATGCCGGTCCTGCGCTGACGCAGGCCGGTGGCCAGGACACGTTGTTCGCCTCGATCGTTGGAGCATGGCAATGGTGAATGCACGCACATCGCAACCTCCCGCACCGGCCGCAGGTGCCTGGTCCCCGCTGAAGATCCGCATGTTCCGCTCGATCTGGCTGGCGATCCTGGCCAGCAACATCGGTACGTGGGTCAATGACGTGGCCGCGGCCTGGGTGATGGCCGAACGCACAGGATCACCGTTGATGGTGGCCCTGGTGCAGTCAGCCACAACCGTACCGATCGTGCTGCTGGCACTGGCCGCAGGAACCCTGGCCGACATCGTCGATCGCCGCACGTACCTGCTGGCCACCCAGGGATGGATGCTGGCAGTGGCGGCCTTGATGGCGGTGCTGACCTCGCTCGGCATGCTGACGCCGCAGCTGCTGGTGCTGCTCACGTTCTGCATGGGATGTGGCGCGGCGATGGCGATGCCGGCGCAGGCAGCGATCGTCTCCGAGCTGGTTCCGCAGTCGATGCTGCCGTCGGCAGTGGCGCTGAATTCGATCGGCATCAACATCGCCCGTTCGATCGGGCCTGCTGTCGGTGGCCTGATCGTCGCCCAGCTGGGAGCCGTGTGGGCCTTTGGCTTCAATGCCATCACCTTCGCTGCGATGCTGTTCGTGGTCTGGGGCTGGAAGCGTGACCCGAAGGCATCGAGCCTGCCGCCGGAAGGCTTCGGTGCCGGACTGAAGGCCGGACTGCGCTATGCCAGCCGCGCCGGGCGTCTGCAGGCGGTGCTGATCAAATCGGTCGGCTTTTTCTTCTTCGCTGCGGCGATGAACGCATTGTTGCCGGTGGTGGTGCGAGGGCAGATGCATGGCGGTGCAGGGCAGTACGGCATGCTGCTGGGCTGCATCGGCATCGGCGCGGTTGCCGGGGCGCTGCTGCTGCCTAGATTGCGCGCACAGCTGGACCGCGATCTGCTGGTGTTGCTGGCGACGCTGGCGCTGGCACTGAGCTTGGTTGGACTGGCGCTGACCCGCAGCTGGTACCTGCTGCCGGTGGTGATGCTGGTTAACGGTTTTGCCTGGATCACGGTGCTGTCCTCGTTGCAGATCGCCGCACAGACGGCGGTTCCGGCGTGGGTGAGGGCACGAGCGCTGGCGCTGTACATCATGGTGTTCTCGGCAGGCATGGCCGCCGGTGGCCTATGCTGGGGCGCGCTGGCGCAGCGAACATCGCCGGAACTGGCGCTGCTGGTTGCGGCAGCAGGCGCGGTCATCGGCGGGCTGCTGGTGTGGAGGGTGCGAATCGCTGGCACCGAAGATCTCAACCTGCGCCCTGCGGGTCATTGGCCGGCGCCGGAACTGTCGGTGCCGGTCTCCAACGATCGCGGGCCGGTGCTGGTGACGATCGAATACCGCATCGATGCCGCCGACCGTGCATCGTTCCAGGCGCAGATGCGCGCGCTGGGCACGGTCCGGCGCCGCGACGGTGCGGTGGTGTGGGGCGTGGTCGAAGATGTGGCCAGCCCGGGCATCCATCTGGAGTATTTCGTGACCCCGTCCTGGCTGGAGCACCTGCGCCAGCACGAACGCATCACGGCCGACGACAAGGCGATCCAGGAAGTGCTGCGTGCTCTGCACCGTGGTGAACGCGCGCCGGTGGTACGTCATTTCGTCGGCGGGCATGACCCGTTGCCCACGGCGGTACCGCACCATCACAGCGATATCTGACAGGTAGCGCCGGGCCATGCCCGGCGGATGCTGGATACGTTCGCTGGGCAATACCCGTCGCTACCCCGCAGGAGCGGCGGCGCAGTGGGGCGCCGCCGCGGGACATCATTTGCGGGCGAACGCCAGCAGGTCGGCGTTGAAGCGATCGGCATGGGTGACGGTCAGGCCGTGCGGCGCGCCGGGGTAGACCGTCAGTTCGGCGTCCTTGATGATCTGCGAGGACAGCTTGGCCGACGCATCGAAGGGGACGATCTGGTCGTCGTCACCGTGCACGACCCATGCCGGCACGTCGATCTTCTGCAGATCTGCGGTGTAGTCGACTTCCGAGAATTCATGGATGCAGTCGTACTGGCCCTTCACACCGCCCAGCATGCCCTGCAGCCAGAACGAATCGCGCATGCCCTGGGTGACCGTGTTGCCGTCACGGTTGGCGCCGAAGAAGGGCGTGGCCAGGTCCTGGAAGAACTGCGAACGATCACCGCCGGTGCCCTTGCGGATGCCGTCGAAGACCTCCAGTGGCGTTCCGGCCGGGTTGCCCGCGGTCTTCAGCATCAGGGGCGGTACCGCACCGACCAGCACCACCTTCGCCACGCGCGCGCTGCCATGGCGGCCGATGTAGTGGGCCACCTCGCCACCACCGGTGGAGTGGCCGACCAGGATGGCGTCCTTCAGGTCCAATGCCTCGATCACCGCGGCCAGGTCGTCGGCGTAGGTGTCCATGTCGTTGCCGTCCCAGGTTTGGCTGGAACGACCGTGGCTGCGCCGGTCGTGGGCGATCACGCGGAAGCCGTTCTGGCCCATGAACAGCATCTGCGGGTCCCAGGCGTCTGAGGACAGTGGCCAGCCGTGCGCGAAAACGACCGGTTGCCCGGTGCCCCAGTCCTTGTAGAAGATGCGGGCGCCGTCGTTGACGGTGATGTAGTTGCTCATTGCGGTTTCCTTGGCGGAAGGGAAGGACGGCGGCGGCGAAGGTGGCCGTCGCCTGTGGCAGTACAGCGCAGAGATGATGCAGTGGCTTGCACGGCTGTGCTGGATGAGCACGGATGTGACGCGGATCGCTCTGGCGCGCGGCGCTCGTCGTACCGACCATGAGTGCTGGTCGTGGGAGGGGGTGAAGATGAGGACTCTGCCGGGATGGGGGCTGCTGGCCATGCTGCTGGCGACATCCGCAGCGGCGCAGACCCAGGTCTACAAGTGCACGGACGGCGGGCGTGCGCTGTACCAGCAGACGCCTTGCCAGGGGCAGGCGGAGTGGCGCTGGGAAGTGCCCGCCGAGCAGTCGCTGCCGCGCGGCAGTGCGCCGCTCACCGCCGAGGCGACCCCCACGGGTAACGGTGGACGCAGGCCGGTGCGGCGATCGGGCCGTGCACAGGGGGCGTTGATTCCGATCAGTGCGGATGCTGCGGCCTGTGCACGGGCGCGCAGGATGCGCACGGAGGCGCTGGCCAGAACGCGCCGGGCGGATTTCGTCCAGCGCAGGCAGTGGGACGATGCCGTGTTCGAGGCCTGCCGCTGAATCGGGTCGCAATCAGGCCAAAAACGACAACGGCGCCGTTCGGCGCCGCTGTCGGGTTCTGTCGGGGGATTCAGCGAACGTCGCTGGCCGCTGCCGGCGCGGGTGTGCTGTCCGGCTTCGGCAGGCTCAATTCGGGGTTGCCCTGTTCGGCCTGCAGGATCTGGATGCGGCGCTGCAGGGCGTCCAGCTGGCTGTTGGTGCTCTGCACATCGGTGCTCAGGCTGACGGCCTGCTGCTGGGCCTGCTGCAGTGACGCGCTGACCTGGGCCGACTGCGCCTGCTGCTGCTCCATTTCCTGGTGCAGGGTACGCAGGCGCTCTTCGTTGTAGGCCACCAGGCGCTCGGTATAGCGCTTGCCGGCTTCCAGGCGGGTGGTATCGATGTAGACCTGCGCGAGCTGTTCGGTCTGCTGCACGAACGTGCGATAGACCCGCTCGGCGTTGTCGACGGCATCGGTCTTGATGACGCGCCAGAAGTTCTTTTCCTGGAACAGGGCGACGTAGTAGGTCAGGGTACTGGCATTGAAAAGCAGGCTGGCGCCGTAGTTGCCGTTGTACGTGGTACGCAGTTCGGTCAGCTGGCGTGCGTCCATCAACTGCTTGAGCTCGTCCACCGTGTTGCGTACCACGGGTGCGCTGCTGCGTACCGGTTCGGCTGCGGCTTCGCGGCTGCTGCGCGCCGCCAGTGCGGACGGTGCCGCCAGCAGCATGGCCACGGCCAGCAGTGCCGCGCCGCGCGCGTGGCGGGCGAAGACGGTGCCCCCTGAAGTTTCTCGCATGTCTGGACCATCCACGGATGAGTGTGGGTTGAGATGGAAGTGTTCCCCGCCCGGGAGTCTAGCATGCGCGGCGGCGGCGCCAAGGGCGCCGGCCCGGCTCAGAACACAAGCTGTGCGCCATTGCACTGGATGGACTGGACGTTGACATCGGTGCGGCCCAGCTCCAGCCCCAGCAGGCTGGCCAGGGTCGTGCTCAGCAGGGAGCCGACGGTGTTGAGCACCGGCTTGAGCGCGGCCAGCACCGGGCTCAGCACGGTGCACAGCACACCGCTGCAGGACACGTTGTTGCCGGGCGTGGTGACACCGCCGCCGGCCGCCGCGTCGAGGAAGCCGTCCGGGGCGGTCTGGATGTACGAGGCCAGATTGGTGCGGACGCAGCCGTTGTAGTCGATCAGGTTGCCCAGCAGGCTGTCGCAGCGGTTGATGAGCAGCCCGCCGACCAGTGAGCCGAGCAGCCCGTCGAGCAGACCCAGGCCCTGTCCCGTCACGGTGGCGCGGTAGCCTGCCCACACCGAGCCATCTTCCCAGCAGGTGCCCAGCCCGATCAGGCAGGGTTTTGGCACGCCCTTCTTGACCGTCCAGTTGCCCAGCGGTGCCAGGTTGCGCGACGGGTCGCCGTCGCGCAGCAGGGGAATGAGCTGGTCGACGTTGTAGCGGCCGCCCGAGGGGAACGCTGCCTGCAGGTAGCGGTCGGCCAGTGCCTTGGCCGTGTCGTTGGCATTCATGCCCTGTGCCGGCGAGCTCAGCATGCCCGACAGGACACGCAGCAGCTCGTTGACCAGGTGCGAGACCGCGTCACCGACGGCCAGGGGATTGATCCGGGTGGTGCCGGTCTGGCCGGCGGCCAGGGTCAGGCTCTGCGTGCCGGTCAGCGCCGGCAGGGTGATCTTGTCGTTGATCAGCGGCCGTCCCAGCAGTGTCAGCAGTTGTTCGTTCTGCAAGGTGGCGTCGCAGACATTGCTCTTGGAGAAACGGTCGGCGGCATTGACCTTGCCGACGCACGCGCGCAGTACCGAGGAGTCCACCTGGATGGTGGCCGTGGGCGGTGCCGCGCTGCATTGGATGCTGGTCAGTGTTCCCATCGCGTTGGCCACGTCCACATGCAATGGCAGGTGCAGGCGCGTGCCCAGCAGGTTGAGCAGTGGCCCCACCCCGAACAGGCGGTCGCTGTCGACGTCGACCATCAGCCGGACCTGTGCGTTGTAGGCCCGCGAACCGACACCGCCGATGGCGATCGACGGCGGTTCGACAACACCTGCCTTGATATCCATGCCGAGCAGGTTGAGGTTCGGCACCGCTACGCCATTGCCATCATTGGCGATGGAGATGGCTGCATTGACCAGGTCAAGCACGTTGATCTGCGACTGCAGCGCACTGCCCACCGTGCCGTCGGGAGAGATCACCTCGGCGAACAGTCCGCCGCCGCCGTTCTGGCTGCCCAGCGCGATATTGACCCGATTGATGTCAAGGCGGGTGGCCACCAGGTCGGACAGCGCACGCAGCTGCACGCCCGCGGTGGTGCTGCGGCCGACCACCGTGGCGGTGGCGTCCACCAGCCGTGCCAGTGAAACCTGGTTCAACGACAGCAGGCGATTGAAGTCGGCCACGCTGAGATTGGCGGTGACCGGAATGCCGAGCGCATTGAGCAGGCCTGACGGTGTGATGTTGGCCTGCGCCAGTCCGTCGTACGACAGCACCGTGGCGTTGGTGACGTCCAGCCCCACCAGGCGCAGGGTGCCCATCAAGGGCGAGTTGCCGTTCGTGCGCAGCAGCTGCGAACCCACCGCGAACACCGCCGTCGGTTCCGAGCGGCGCGCCACGGCCTGTACGGTGATGGTCGGCAGGCTCTCGTTCTGGCCGAAGAACGGCAGCACGCTGCGGGTCGCAACCACCCGCACCGCATTGCGCGGATTGCTGGCGTCGACCGTCTCGCTGAAGCGGTTGCCTCCGCGTGCGGCGCTCCAGTTGCCGCAGCGGACCTGCACCGTGCCCGGGAACTGGTTCTGCGTGAGTGCGCTCTGCCGCGCGGCGCTGTTGTCGCCGTTGTTCGATGTACACAGCTCAAGTCGCTGTGCACCTGCCAGCGCCGCCAGGTCCACGACCTTCTGCGCATCGCGCTTGGCCCAGAACAGGAAGCCGACCTCGATCAGACCCAGCATGGCCACCAGTGCCAGCATCACCAGCATCATGGTGACGGACATGCCGCCGCGCGGGCGGTGGAAACGGGGCTGGCGAGAGCGGTTCATGGCATGCCTCAGCGTCCGGAGTTGGAGGTGCTCTTGGAACTGCCGACATCCGTGTCGAAGAAGGCGGGGATGTCCTGCTCGAAACTCTTCAGGTAGCGCGCGTAGCTGGCGGTGGCCTGATCACCGAGGATCGGCAGCCGCGGGCCGGCCTGTTGCCCGGACGCCTGCAGCTGGAACAGCTGGCGCGTGGCATCACCGACCTCGTTGCGCCGCGGCGCAGCCGGTGCAGCGGCCACCGGGGCAGGAGGCGCGGTTGGCATCGCCGGGGGCGGCGCAGGCGCCGCCAGGTCGACGGTTGCCAGTGCTTCGGCCTGCTGTGGGGCGACGGCCGGGCCGGCGGCCGGGCCGCCTCCCAGCATCTGGCCGGTCAGCGGCGCCTGTGGCGCCTGTGCGTGGGCTCCCGTGGCAAGCAGGCAGCAGGTGACCGCAGGCAGCAGGCGTCGGATCAGGGTCATCGCGGTCATGGCGTGTTCTCGGTGGGGTGGTCGGACGTGCCGAAGCGCTCAAGCATCGACGGCGGCAGACGGGAGGGATCGCGATCGCGGGCGTCACGGCGTGTTTCGGCCGCCAGCCGGCTGCCGGCCGGGGCGGGGGCGCGGGATGGCACAGTGGCGATCCGTGCCGTGCTGCTGGCCGCCGATGCCTGGGCTTGGCGCTGCTGCAGCCGGCTGCGGATCTGCTGGGCCTGCTGCTGGATGCTGCGCCGGGTGTCTTCGTTAAGGTTGGCCTGCGCAGCCAGGCGTTCGGCCGTGGCGTTGTCGCCGCGCAGGACCGCCCACAGCGCCAGGTTGGCGGTCGCCTTGGCGTTGCCCGGTGACAGTTCCAGTGCTTTGGCCAGCGGCTCGCGGGCCTGATCGAAGCGGCCGGCACGCAGACGCGCATACCCCAGGTCACCCAGGTAATCGGTATTCAACGGCTGCAGCTGGGTGGCGCGGGCCAGCGACAGTTCGCTGCCGGCCTCGTCATCGCGATGCGCGGCGATCAGGCCCAGGCCATGTGCCGCGGCGGCGGCCTGCGGCCCGCTGCTGAGTTCGCGGTACAGCGCGGCCGCGGCGTCGGTCTGGCCGGTCTCGCGCAGTGCATTGGCCTGCAGCAGGCGCAGCGCCGGAGGATCGCCGTAGCGCTGGCGGAATGCATCCACATGCGCCAGCGAGGCGTACCAGGCCCCTTGCAGCTGCATGCGCTCGATCAGCTCAAGGTAGGCATTGCGGCTGTCCTGCGGCGCGGGCCCGGGCTCGGCCAGGGTGGGCGCGCGCAGGTACTTCGGGGTGGACGAGGCGCATCCCGCGACGGCAGCGGCAAGAGCAAGCAACAGACAGGCGTGGCGCAGAGCAGGCATGACGGTCATCCCATGTTCGACAGGGTTTTGGCCAGCGCGACCAGCGCAGGCCCGGCCAGCACCAGCATCAGTGCAGGCAGCAGGGTCAGCATCATCACCACGGTCATCTTCACCGAGAGCTTGCCGACCTTCTCTTTCAGAGCATTGCGGCGCTGTTCGCGCAGCCGGATGCTGAACTGGCGCAGCGGCTCCTGCACCGCGCCGCCGTGGGCGTGCACCTGCAGGATCAACTGCACCAGGCTGGACAGGTCGTCATCGCCGTAGACATCGCTGAGCCGGCGCAGCGACTGGGCGCGAGTGCGTCCATGGGTGTAGGCGACGTTCGCCTCCTGGATCTCGCCACCGAGCACCGGCAGTGCGTCGCGCAGCTTGTCGCCCAGGGTCTGCAGGCTCTGATCCATGCTGAAGCCAACCCCCTGCAGCAGGCGCAGCAGGTCGATCAGCAGCGGCAACTCGTTGTTGACGGCGCGCCGCCGCCGTTTGACCCACGCGGCCAGCACGAACTTGGGCAGCAGCAGGCCGGCGGCGAGCGCGCCGACGATCACCATGATCCGGGCCAGGCCGGTGGCATCGCTCACGGCCAGGGTCAGCGCCAGCACCATTACTGCCAGCAGAAGGCGCAGGCCCAGATAGATCGCCGTGCCGCGACGGGTGTTCCAGCCGGCCAGATCAAGCAGCAGGCGATCCTCGCCTGCCAGCAGCGCGGCTTCCAGGCGCCCGCCGCTGAGCGTCCGTCCGAAGCGCTCCAGCCAGCCCAGTGAATCCCTGCGGGCCGCGTCCTCGTCGGCGATCGGGTCACGTGGCTGCAATGCGGTCTTCAGCGTTGCCGCACTGCGGTCCTCGCGATGGCTGCGGACCCAGCCACCCACACCGAGCAGGGCGACGCCGGCGGCCAGGACCAGCAGGGCCAGTGCGAACCAGGCAGTTGCGCTCATCGGGAACCTCCGCTGCGGATGCTCATAGCGACTTGGCCAGGCGATACAGCAGGAAACCACCGAGCAGTTCCAGGCCCAGGGCGATCAGCAGGATCTTGTGACCGAGCGGATCGTGCAGGACGGGCTGGAAGAACTCGGGGCTGGAGATCGCCATCAGTACCGCGCTGGCGGGCGGAAGCAGTCCCAGCACCCAGGCCGACATGCGGGTCTCGGACGTGGTGGCTGACAGCTCCTGCTGGGCCTGCTCCAGGTCGCGCATGAAATCGCCCATGCGCTGCAGGATCTGATCGGCGCGGCCGCCGATGCGGACGCTGACGCCCATCACCACGGCCAGCACCTTCAGCACCTCCATCCGATAGGGCTGCGCGGCGAGGTTCAGTGCGCGGTCCAGGTCCATGCCGCCCCGCGCGTATCGCACCGTGGTGTCCAGCAGCTCACGCAGCGGCGGCGTCGCCTGTTGCGACGCGACCTGGAAGGCCGACTGCAGGCTGTTGCCGAGCGCGGTCAGGCGGACCAGGTTGTCGAGGAAGTCCGGCAGCTGATGAAGCAGCTTGGCCTGCAACTTGGCGGTGCGGCGCATGATCCACAACCAGCAGCCCAGCAGGTACAGCAGCAGCGTCAGCGGCAGCATCCATGCCGTTCCCAGCCGCAGCATCGCGAACAGCGAGAGGGCCAGGCCGGGCACCAGCAGCATCAGCGGCACCTTCCAGCCGGTGGCGAGGCCCGCGCGTTGCAGCAGGCCATTCCAGGGCAGCGCGCGACGGCCAGCTGCTGCCGGCAGCGGCCGCGATCCATCGTTGGCCGCAGCCGCGTTGCTGCCCGGGCCCGCGCTGCCACGTGCCAGCTGCTGTTCGGCATGCTGCAGGGATGCCTGCCGCTGTTCGCGGCTGTTGGCGGTGCCCCACAGCCATACCGCCAGCGCCAGCAGCACCGACACGATGCTCAATACGCCCAGCAGCAGGCCGGTCCCCATGTTCAGTAGTCTCCGTAGAGGGATTCGCGCAACAGTTGGCGGAACGGCTCGAGCTTGTGCGAGTGCGGCTGGAAGCCCAGCCCGATCCAGCGGTCGGTCTCCTTGCCACTGCCGTCGATCTGCACTTCGTGGCGGAACATCTCCTGGGTGGTGATCAGGTTGTCGCTGACGCCGGTGATCTCGGTGATCGATACCAGCACGCGCCGGCCACTGCCGAGGCGCGAGATCTGCACGATGAAATCGATCGCGCTGGCGATCTGCCTGCGCAGGCTGTCTTCGCTGCCCTGGAACCCGGCGAAGCCGGCCAGCATCTCGATGCGATAGAGACAGTCGCGCGGCGAGTTGGCATGGATGGTGGCCATCGAGCCGTCGTGGCCGGTGTTCATCGCCTGCAGCATCTCCAGCACTTCCGCGCCGCGCACCTCGCCGACCACGATGCGGTCGGGGCGCATGCGCAGGCTGTTGCGCACCAGGTCACGGATGCTGACGGCGCCCTGTCCCTCCGCACCACCGATGCGGCTCTCCAGGCGCACCACGTGCGGATGGTTGAGCGAGAGCTCGGCGGTGTCCTCGACGGTGATCACGCGCTCGGTGGGTGGCACGTAGCTGGCCAGGGCGTTCAGCAGCGAGGTCTTGCCCGAGCTGGTGCCGCCGGAGACGAGGATGTTGCAGCGACCCAGCACCATCGCCTTCAGCAGCGCCTGCATCGGCGCATCGAAGGTGCCCTTGGCCAGCAGTTCATCGGGCGTGAACGGGTCCTTGCGGAACTTGCGGATGGAGACCATCGGGCCGTCCACCGCCAGCGGCGAGATGATCGCATTGAGGCGGCCGCCGTTGGGCAGGCGCGCATCCACCATCGGGTTGGAGTCATCCAGGCGCCGGCCAAGTGGCGCGAGGATGCGGCGCAGGATGCGCAGCAGATGGGTGTCGTCGGTGAAGCGCTGGGTTGCGCGCTTGAGCTGTCCGCCCTGCGAGACATGCACATCCTTGAAGCCATTGATCAGGATGTCTTCGATGGTGGGATCATGCAGCAGGTCGTCCAGCGGGCCGAAGCCGGTCAGCTCCTTGACCAGGCCCTCGGCCACCACCTGCATCTCCTCTTCATTGATCGGGATGCGCCATTCCTGGATGAAACCCACGGTCTGCACCTGCACCCAGCGCGCGATCGTGTCCGGAGCCCACGAATCGATATCGATGCGCTCGTCCTCGATGCTGTTGAGCAGGTGCTCATGCGCCGCGGACAGCACCTTCTGGTACTGCTCGGTCTCTGCGAACGGCAGATTGCCCGCAACGTGGTCAGGAACGGTGTGGCGGGCGACGGCGTGCGGAAACGGGGTTACTTTGTCTTCCATTGCGATCCACCCAGGGCAAGGGCAAGTCTTTCCCGCAGGCCGTGCGTCTGGACCGGGCATGCAGCCGGATCCAGGCGTTGGACGAGCGGGGCGAGGGCACGCAGGTACGGATCACGCGGCGCGTCCTGCAGCAGCAGGTGGCCGTGGCTGGCGGAGGCACGTACGCGTGGTCGTTCGGGGAGCGTGGCCAGCAGTGGAAGCTCGAACCGTCGGGCGATCTGCTCCGGGCTCATGCCGCTGCTGTCGTCATGGCGGTTGATCACCAGTTGCAGGCGCTTCTCCCGTTCGCGCTGGCCGGACAGATGCTTGAGCGCATGGTCAAGCGAGACCAGAGTGGCGATCGAAGCGTCCGCGACCAGCCAGATCTCGTCGGCCTGGTCCAGCAGCAGCGGTGGCAGTTGACGCAGCGGGCAGCCGCCGGCGTCGCACAGCACGCTGGCAAACACGCCGCGCAGCCGCTGCAGCAGGGCGCCCGGATCGGACGGTGGCAGCGCATCGCTGCCGCTGGCGCGGTCGAGCAGGACCAGTCCGCTGTCATGGCGCGCCATCGCAGTGCGCGCCAGGGTGGCGTCGATGCGGCTGGCATTGCGCAGTGCATCTTCGTAGTGGAAGCGGCTGTCCAGATTGAGGTAGAGCGCCAGGTCGCCTGCCGGCTGCGCCAGTTCCAGCAGCAGACCGTCCTGGGTGCTGGCCTCGCCCTGCGCCAATGCATGGGTCTGTTGTGCAAGCACGGCCAGATGCGCGGCCAGTGTGCTGGTGCCGACCCCGGCACGTACGCCCAGCAGCAGGATCAACCGCGCCTTGTGCGGCTGGTGTGCGGCAGCGGCGGGCCGGGGCGAGAGCGCGCGGCGCAGCGCGGCCTCGATGCCGGTGTTGTCGCTGTCCAGGTCGAGCACATCGCGCAGGCCGGCGCGCAGCGCCATCACCACGCCTTCGACCTGCCCGGCACTGGTGGCGCCAACGGCGACCAGCGCAAGGTCCGGCTGGGTCTGCTGCAGCTGCTGCGCCAGCACGGTCGAGGCGGCGGCGTGCTCGGGGCGGAAGTCGAGCAGTACCAGATTCTGCGGACCGCGTTGCAGGTCCTGCGCGGATGTCGGCTCACCGCTGTCCTGCCAGTGCAGGGTGGTGGCAGGCGGCAGCTTGGCCGCCAGCCGCGGCAGCAGTTCGCGATCCATCCCGTACAGGACCAGGTTCATCGGCGGTCCTTGCGGATGCAGCGGCTGGGCAGTGGCGTAGGGCATGGGCGTGGTATCGCAGGCATCATGGATTCAACGTGAGAAACCGGGCACCGGGTCCTGGCTGACCGGACCCAGCAGCCAGGAACCCCACTCAGGCAGGTTGGGCCGGGCCTCGCGCTCGCCTGGCAGTGCCAGCTCGGCATTGCGGGCGAGGGGCTGCACCAGCCGTGGCGTGACGATGATCACCAGTTCCTTGTCCTGGCGCTTGTAGTCGAAATCGCGGAAGAACGAGCCGATGATCGGCAGGTCGCCCAGCAGCGGGATCTTGTTCACCGTGGAGGCGACCGTCGAGCTGACGAGACCGCCGATCACGAAGCTCTCGCCATCGCCCAGCTCCACCGTGGTATCGGCACGGCGGGTGCTGATCGAGGGAATCTGCACACCGTTGAGGGAAATGGCGTTGGTGTAGTCGAGGTCGCTGGCTTCCGGCGCCACCTTCAGGGCGATGCGGTTGGGCGCGAGCACGGTCGGGGTGACGGTCAGGCCGATGCCGAACGGCTTGTAGGTGATGGTGGTGGTCCCCAGGCCCTGGGGTTCGAGGATCGGCAGTTCACCACCGGCGAGGAAGCTGGCGCTCTGGCCGGACAGCGCGACCAGGGTCGGCTCGGCCAGCACCCGGGCCATGCCATTGGACTGCAGCAGATCGAGGTCCGCATTCCACAGGCCCTTCGTCGAGCCGAACACCAGGCGGAAGGCCGACGAGATGGGCGATTCCGATTCGTTGCTGGAATTGCCCTCCTGCATGCCGGGCAGCACGCCGGTGTTGCCCGGCAGGATGCCGCCCGGACGAGCGAAGCCATAGGCAAAACCGCCGTTGCGGTTCTGGAAGCTGATGCCGACCTGTTTCAGCGCGGTCTTGTTGAACTCGACCACCTTCACCTCGACCTGGACCACACCGCCGCTGGCGATGGTGGAGGCATCGGCCAGCTGGCCATCCTTGCCCAACGCCATCGCGGCCGCCTTCTGTTCCTGCATGTGCGAGAGCGCACTGTCGGTGCTTCCCTGCAGCAGGCCCTGCTGGTCCTGCTGGGTGAACACCAGGCCGCTGGAACCCGCATCGGCCGCCCCCTGCACCGCGCTCTGCACGCGGACCTGCACGCGCTGTGGCTCCGACTGCTTGCGGTGCCACAGCAGCAGGGTGGTGGTGCCGGGGGCCTTGCCGACCAGCAGCGCCTGGCGCTGGCCTCGCAGCATCACGATATCGGCGACGCCCGGATCGGCGATGGCCACCCGTTCCAGGTCCGCGGGCAGTGTCCATGGCCGCTGTTCGCGGGCCTGCAGCACCAGGTCGTCAGCAGCCACGCTGGTCGCAGGCGCCAGCAGCACCAGCAGCAGAGCGAGCCAGCGCTGGCGGGAGGAGGGGCGTGGACTCTGGCGACGTTCGGTCATGGAAGCTCTCGGTGCAGGTCAAAGGGAGCCGCGGGGCGCAGAACCATCGCCGCGGATGATCTCGATTCCGGATGCGCGCGGTGCGCTGCGGCGGGCGGCGGGGGGCTGTGCCGGGGCGTCGTTCACCGTGCGTGCGCGTGCGTTGCTGCGACCGGCCAGGGCATCGCCATCGATGCCGGCGAAGGCGTGGTTCTCGGGGCGCTGCAACGCCAGCTGCTGTTCCGCGTCCAGGCCACGCAGCGGGTCGATCACACCCCGCGCCTGCGGGAACAGGGCCAGGTCGGGCTGGCCGGCGTCGGCGGGATTGCGCAGCGCGAGGTAGAGCTTGCCCTGCTGCGCGCCCAGCAGCAGCCGGTTGGCATCGGCCACCGGCACCGCCAGCACGGCGCTGCGGGCCGGCTGGGCTGCGTCACCGCTACTGCCGCCACCGCTGCTGGCGTTGCTGGTGATATCCGCCGCGCGCGGGTCTGCACGGTTGCTGGTATCGGCGCTGGCATTCGTGCTGCCCGTGTTCGGGGCGATGTCCTGCTGGCCATAACTGAGCACGCGCAGGCGCGACAGCAGAAGGCGGGTCTGTGCGGCGTCGGGTGCCGCGTTGTAGCTGGCAGGTTCGCTGCGCAGGTTGAGGAACACATCGACGAAATCGCCCGGCAGGATACGGTTGCCGGCACCGACCAGTTCATCCACCGGCACCGCCAGTGCACGCTCGCCGGGCCGCAGCTGCAGCGAGAAGCCCTGGGCCAGCACTGCGTCGCTGATGGTGCTGCCTTCGGCGATGTCCTGCACCGGCACCTTGCCGACCACGGCGGCCAGGTCGGCGGCGGCACCCGGCACGGCTGCGCTTCGACGCGCCAGGCGCACGCCATTGGCTGTGATCGGTTCACCGGCCGGCAGCCGGGCGATGGCCTCGACCACCGTAATGGCCTGTGCGTCGGCGTGAACGACCGGAGCCGCGCTTTCCGTCGAAGGGGCGGGCCTGCGGCCGATCACGAATGCGATCAGCGCCAGCAGCACCGCGAGTGCGATCAGAGCGATGGCGGCGATGCGGGTCAACTTGAGCATGGAACCGTCTCCTGTACCGTCAGTTGCCGGAGCCGAGGTCGAGCTGGGCGACCGCGACGCTGCGGATGGGGGCCTGCATCACCCAGCCGTAAAGCGTGGCGGTGCCGGGGAAGAAAGGGTGGGCGGCGTAGTCGTAGCGGACGGTGACCGTCATGCACTGCGCGGTCGCCATGCCCGCGCAGGGTGCCTGCGCCGAGACCTGGATCGGACCGGTGCCGCCGGCGCTGCAGTCAGGGTTCTGCCTGGAGAACTGCAGCAGCCATTGCATCGACTGGCGTGCTGCGACGCACGCGGCGGTGCGTCGTTCGTTGGCGGTTCCGAAGCGGAGCGATGCGCGCGCGCCTTCGGCAGCGGCCGTTGCAAGCGTCTGCTGGGCAGCCATGATCAGCACGCCGGAAAAAGTGAACAGCAGCAGCGGCACCAGGCCGAGAATCATCATCAGCGCGTATTCGACGGCAACCACGCCACGCTGGCGCCGGGGACCGAGGGTGTTCATGCGAGACCTCCGTAGGTCGTGGCCAGGAGCCAGCCGATCGCCGCCAATGCGAGGTAGGCCGCATAGGGAATGCCGCGGCGCCCCTGGCGGGCAGCCTCCATTCCGCGCAATGCGGGGTGCGTCTGCCATTGCTCGCTGGCGCGCGATACCTGCAGCTGCACGCGCATCGGCAGGTGCATGCCCAGCTGACGCCCGAGCAGGATCGCCACTGCGTGGGCGCCGGCGGCAAGGCTGGCCACTACCCATATCGGCAGCAAGGCATGCCATCCCAGCAGCAGGCCGAGCACGGCAAAGAATTTCACGTCGCCTGCGCCCATCCAGCGTAGTGCGTAGAAGGGCAGGAGCGCGAGCAAGCCGGCAACGGCACCGAGCAGGTGCGCCGGCCATGGCAGTCGTGGCTCACCAAACTGCCCGGCGACGAGCAGAGGTATTGCGAGTGCGCACGCAGCCAGCAGCCAGGCATTGGGCACCCGGCGGGCATACAGATCACTGATCGCGATCCGCAGGCACACACCGATGGCCAATAGTCCCAGCAGTGTCATCGCACTCCCCTTCGTCCGTCACTGGACCGTCTGCAACCGCATCCCGGCCTGCGGCCACCGTGGTCGCGGATGGCGCGACCAGCGGTGGTGCGTCCGCAGGTCGCTCAGGTGGTTGCTTCGGTGGCGATTGCCGAAAGGCGGGTGAACAGCGTGGTGAAGAATTCCGTGATCTGGGTGCGGCCCACGGCAATCAGGATGCCGGCGATCACAGCGGCCAGCAGCCCGTACTCGAGTGCGGTCACGCCATCTTCTTCTTTCAGGAACTTGCGGATGGAAGCGTTCATGACGGTTGTCTCCCTCTACCTGTCAATGGCAACAAGACACCTGCATCGGCCGGTTGCCCGACTCCGTCGGGACCGTCCATGGACCTCTGCCATCCTGGCGGAGGTGGCAATGCGGGACTGTCCCGCATCGCTAAAGCAGGGTGATCTCCGCCAGGGAGTGCAGCGACCGCGCATGTGCGACCGCGCGGCACCAGGCCGGTGGTCGCAACGTCATCGAGCAGCGCGTGCATCGTCATGCTGTCCCCTGGGTGTGACCGCATCGGAGCGGTTCGATCACCGTGATACCGACTTTGCCTGAATGGCGGCCGGGTGCAACCGGAACCTATATGCAAATTCGGCAGGAATCTCTTATTCCTGATAATAGGTTGCTTATTCTGTGATGAAGCGCCGTTCCCAAGCGTAACGATTCATCGTGATGTTAATAATGTGACCCGGGTTAACGCATGCGAGAATCGTGCCACTGGCGCCCACATTTCCTTCACGCCGGGCGCGGGTTGCTGTATTCCCGTGCGACCTGTTTACCTGCGTGGATTATCGGGCATACTCGTATTCAAGGTTTGGTACTTTCAAGGTGGAGCCGGCCAGTGGCCGCATCCATCACGGCAACGGATGATGCTCTTGGAAACCGCGCGCACCTGTAGGGCAGTGGGGGTTGCGGCGGGCAGCTGACCAACGGGGGACGACACTGTCATGGTTGATGGTGGGGTGGTTGACAGCGACGACGGCGAGCTCCGGTCGATCGACCTGGCCACGCTGAGCGGTGTGCTTCGCGTATGCGATGTGGAACTGTTGCTGCTCGACGGCAATGGTCCGCGCGCGGCGTTCGCTTCGCGCGTGCATGAGGAAGCCCTGTTCTGCAGCATCAGCTGCGGATTCCATTGCCGTGGCCGCTTCATGCTGCCGCCGGACTGGGCGATGCTGGGGTATCTGCAGGCCACCGACGAGGCGGTGAGCTGGTGCCATGGCGTACCGCTGGCGGCCGGGATGGCGTTGACCGTGCTTCCCGAAGGCATCAGTGAATTCACCCTCAGCCCCGGTACCCGCTTGACCCTGATGCTGGTGCCGGTATCGCGAGTGCAGCGCAAGCTGACCGAACTGAGCCTGCGCAGCACACCGCCGGCCGGACAGGCGCTCTCGCTGTTCAATCTGTCCGGTGATGATGCCCCGCTGGCGCTGCATTACCAGCAGCTGCACCAGCAGCTGGGGCAGGGTGCCAGCCTGCAGCCGGAGGAAACCGAGCGGCTGCTGCATGAGCACATCCAGGCCCTGCTGGGTGCCGGTGCCGTGGATCGCCCGGGGTGCAGCCGCGCACGGCGTACGCATTACCTGATCGCCCAGCGCGCCGAGAATTTCATGCGGCTCAACCTGCGTCGCAATATATACATGAATGAAATCTGCGACGCCGCCGGTGTCAGCGAGCGTGGCCTGCGCTATGCATTCGAAGATCTGTTCGGTACGTCGCCCAACCGTTATCTGTCCATGCTGCGCCTCTGTGCAGCCTGCCGCAGCCTGTCGATGGCCGACTCCAGCAGGCGTTCGGTCAAGGCGATCGCGCTGAGCTGTGGCCTGTGGGATCTCTCGCGCTTTGCCGACAATTACCGGAAGGTGTTCGGTGAACTTCCGCGGGATACCCTGATGCGCGCACCTGCGCAGTTGGGCCAACCGGCCTGAGTCTTGCCCCACAGGGGCTTTCACGGCATTGCTGCCGGTTTT
Organism: Stenotrophomonas sp. YJH_SMC_36; assembly: GCF_059369935.1. Lineage (NCBI taxonomy): Bacteria > Pseudomonadati > Pseudomonadota > Gammaproteobacteria > Lysobacterales > Lysobacteraceae > Stenotrophomonas > Stenotrophomonas sp. YJH_SMC_36. The sequence goes on from NZ_JCAFTD010000004.1 coordinate 35,429, forward strand.
GCATATCCGGCTGCCGAATCCGGCCGTGGATTTGCCGGATTGCGCGATTGCCCTGCCGGATTGAAGTGCGCCACGCCTCCGCGAACCGTTGAAATGTCAGTCACCTGCCTAGCGGCAAGTCCACTGTCATTCAAGTTGTTCGCCTACGGGGGAAATGCTCATGAACCGCATCTACCGGCGTGTATGGAACCGCCAGCTCAATGCTCTGGTTGTGGCCTCGGAACTGGCCACCGGCGATAGCGGCGGCACCGCATCACGCGATCCGCGCACCTCCCTGCTGACGCCCAGCGCCCTTGCGCTTGCACTGCTGTGCGTGCTGGCCAACGGGCCGGCATCCGCAACCGAATCCAATCAGTCGCTGCGCGATCTGCAGGCGCTGGCGGCCAAGTACACCCAGACCTTGCCGGTGAAGGTCGATGCCGAAGTCGCCCTGGCTGCAGCCGCGCGACAGGCGCAGGCCACGCCTGCGATCAGTGCCGATACGCGTGTGGGCCTGCAGCTGAGCACGGCCTCGCTGCCGCTGGTGCACGAGGTCCTGCCGGCCGCCGTGCAGGTGAAGCTGGGGGCGAACGCATCGCCGCAGCATGTGCCCACGCCAGCGCTGGCCGCTGATGTGCGGGCCCAGCTCGGCATCGGAGCAGGTACCCAGGTGGATACCTCACTGGCAGCGAACGTTTCCTCCGGCTCCGCTTCGCCGCTGGGGCTGACGGCCGATGCGAAGGCAAAGGCCAGGGTCGGCATCGCGGGTGCCCCGGTGGCATCGGTGGGTGCCGGCGCCAAGGCGGCAGCGGGTATCACGACATCCTCGCAGGGATTGTCCGGGTTGAAGGCCGGCATCGACGGCAACGCCGACTCGCATCTGGCCATCGCCGGACATCGAATCGAGGGCCAGGGCAAGGCCTCCGCAACCGCAGCGGTGAGCTTGCCCGCCAAGGAAGAACTGCCGGGCGAGACCGATGATCGCGCGATCACGGCGGCGTTCGATGCAGGCGTCGCCGGCAAGGTGCGCGTGCAGGGCCCGGGTGGCCAGGACGTGGTGGCCGATCGCAACCTGAAGCTCGCGGGCCGGACCGTCGTGAGTGCGCAGGCCAGCACGCTCGGTCTCGGAGGCCTGCATCACGGCGCCCTGGGCGATCTTGGCGGTGCGGTGGGTGGCGTAGTGCACGGCGTAGTCGGCACGGTGGGCAGCGCAGCAGGCGAGACGCTGCACGAAACCGTCGGCACCGTAGGTAGCGCAGTGGGCGGCACGCTGCACAACACCGTGGGCGCAGTAGGTGGCACGCTTCACGGAGCTGCCGGCACGGTCGGCGGTGCTGTGGGTGGCGTAGTGCACGACGTGGTCGGCACGGTGGGCAGCGCAGCAGGCGGAACGCTACACGAAACCGTCGGCGCCGTCGGCGGTGCGGTGAGCGGTGTACTGAACGGCACTGTCGGCACCGTGGGTGGCGCAGTGGGCGGCACGCTGCACAACACCGTGGGCGCAGTAGGCGGCACGCTCCACGGTGCTGTCGGTACGGTCGGCAGTGCGGTGGGCGGTGTACTGAACGGCACCGTCGGCAACGTCGGTGGTTCCCTGGGCGACACGTTGAACAACACCGTAGGTGCTGTAGGTGGCGTCCTCGATGGAACCGTCGGCACCGTCGGTGGTGCTGTGGGTGGCGCGCTCAACGGCACGGTCGGCACGATCGGCAGCGCCGTAGGCGGCGCTTTGAACGGCACCGTGGGTGCGGTTGGCGGTGTCCTCGATGGAACCGTCGGCACCGTCGGTGGTGCTGTGGGTGGCGCGCTCAACGGCACGGTCGGCACGGTCGACAGCGCCGTAGGCGGCGCGTTGAACGGCACCGTGGGTGCGGTTGGCGGTGTCCTCGATGGAACCGTCGGCACCGTCGGTGGTGCGGTGGGTGGCGCGCTCAACGGCACAGTCGGCACGATCGGCAGCGCCGTAGGCGGCGCGTTGAACGGCACCGTGGGTGCGGTTGGCGGCGTCCTCGATGGAACCGTCGGCACGGTCGGTAGCGCCGTAGGCAGCGCTTTGAACGGTACCGTGGGTGCGGTTGGCGGCGTCCTCGATGGAACCGTCGGCACCGTCGGTGGTGCGGTGGGTGGCGCGCTCAACGGCACGGTCGGCACGGTCGGTAGCGCCGTAGGCAGCGCTTTGAACGGTACCGTGGGTGCGGTTGGCGGCGTCCTCGATGGAACCACCGGCACTGTCGGTGGTGCAGTCGGTGGCGCGCTCAACGGCACCGTAGGTGCAGTCGGCGGTGTCCTGGATGGAACTGTCGGCACCGTTGGCGGTGCGCTCAACGGCACCGTCGGCACGGTTGGCAGTGCCGTGGGTGGCGCTCTGAACGGCACCGTAGGTGCGGTCGGCGGCGTCCTGGATGGAACTGTCGGCACCGTTGGCGGTGCGCTCAACGGCACGGTTGGCACGGTCGGCAGCGCCGTAGGCGGCGCTCTGAACGGCACCGTAGGTGCAGTCGGCGGTGTCCTCGATGGAACCGTGGGCACCGTTGGCGGTGCGCTCAACGGCACGGTCGGCACGGTCGGCAGCGCGGTAGGCGGCGCGTTGAACGGTACGGTAGGTGCGGTCGGTGGCGTCCTGGATGGAACTGTCGGCGCGGTCGGCGGTGCAGTCGGCGGTGCGCTGAACGGCACCGTTGGCACAGTCGGCAGCGCCGTAGGCGGTGCTTTGAACGGCACCGTGGGCGCAGTCGGCGGTGCAGTCGGAGGCGTGCTCAACGGCACGGTCGGCGCAGTCGGTGGTGCGGTGGGTGGTGTGCTCAACGGCACCGTCGGCACCATCGGAGGTGCCGTGGGCGGTGCACTCAACAATACGGTCGGCTCGGTCGGCAGCGTTGTCGGTGGCCTGCTCGGGGGTGGAAGCACCACGCCAGGCAGCGGGCTGGACGGCGTACTCACCGGCACGCTCGGCAACGTCGGCGGTGCGGTGGGCAACCTGCTGGAGGGCAACCTCAACGGTACCGTCAACAATCTCGGCGGCGCAGTCGGCGGGCTGGTGGGCGGCACGCTGGGTGGCCTGGGCCTGACCCAGCCCTCGGCGATTCCGCCGGACAGCCCGAAGGCACCCGCTCCGGCTGATCCGAATGCGGGACTCATCATCGGTACCGGTGGCCTGGTCGGCAACGTCGGCCAGCTGATCGGCCCGACGACCAGCAGCCTGTTCGGCGGTGACGGCTATCTGCACAACGGCAATCTCAAGCTCAGCAACGCGAACGTGATGCAGGCCTACTCCACGGTCAACGTGCTCGGCCTGCCGGTCGTGAACCTGTCACCGGTCGGCAGCACCCTCAATGGCCTGGGCGGCGCGGTGACCGGTGGCAGCTCGCACCTGACCCTGATCGGTGGCGTCACCTCCGACAGTTACATCTACAACATCAACAACGGCAACCCCGGTGGCCTGCTGGGCCTGCTGCTGCCGACCGATTCGCCGGCATGGGCCGCCAAGTGCCTGGATATCGCGTTGGCCGACATCTCCTGCTGGGCGGTCAACGCCGCACAGGATTACCAGGTGCTGATGGGTGACGGTGCCTTCGCCAACGGCTCCAAGGAAGTGGTGATCGGCGCCAATGCCCGCCATGAGCTGCCGAAGGTGGACGCCAACGTGGCGTTCCCGGGAGCCGGTCCCAACGATCCCACCAATCCAACCGGCGTGCCGACTGCGGACTACGCCGCGCGCATGGGCCACTCGGTGATCGTCGGCGACAGCGCGGTGGGTACTGCCAACGGCCAGACCCTGCTGGGTGCGGAGGCGACCTCCAACCAGGCCAATTCGGTGGCGCTGGGCTACCGTTCCGCAGCGCTGCGCGGCGCACAGGCCAGCTACAGCGCCTATGGTCTGACTGCCGCCCAGGTCTCTGCCGGTGAAGTTTCGGTGGGTACCGCCAACGGTGGCGAGCGCCAGATCACCAACCTGGCTGCGGGTAGCGCCAACACCGATGCGGTCAACGTCGCCCAGTTGAAGGGTGCGATCAGCCTCATCGACGATGTTTCGGCCGGCGCGGTGATGTACGACGTCGATGGCGCAGGCAATCCAGACTATCGCCGCGTCACGCTCGGCAACGGCACCGGTACCACCACCATCGGCAACCTCGCCGCGGGTGCGGTCACCGCCGGCAGCCTGGAAGCCGTCAACGGCGGCCAGCTGGCCACCACCAACGCCGCCATCGCCGGCTTCTTCGGTGGCATCACCGCCTTCGATCCGGTCAGTGGCGCCTTCACCGCGCCGCTGTTCGAGATCAGCACGATCTCCACCGATGGCGCCATTGCGCAGGGCCTGTACAACAATGCGACCGATGCCTTCGACGCCGTCGACGGCTCGCTGGTCAATCTCAACACGCAGATCAACGATATCCGCAACGGCGGCACCAAGTACCTGCGGGTGAACTCCACGGGTGTGGAGGCAGTGGCCACCGGTGCCGACTCCATCGCGGTCGGTACCAACGCCCGCGCCACGGCGGCCAACGCGATCGCGGTCGGTGCCGGCAGCCTGGCTGATCGTGCGAACAGCGTGTCGATCGGTGCCGCGGGTGCCGAACGCCAGGTGACGAATCTGGCCGCCGGTACGGCTGCCACCGATGCGGTGAACCTGGGCCAGCTGCAGGCCTCGGAGGAAGGCGCGCTGCGCTACGACCTCAATGGCGATGGCAGCGTCAACTACGCCAGCGCCACGCTGGGTCAGGGCGGCACGGCGACCACGCTGCGCAACCTCGGCCCGGGCCAGGTGAGCGCCACGAGCACCGAAGCCATCAATGGTGCCCAGCTGTTCGCTGCCAACCAGGCCGTTGCCACCCACCTCGGCGGCGGCGCGGCGGTCAATGCGGCCGGCGTGCTGACCGCGCCGACCTACACGATCAACAACATCGCCGCCAATGGCACCATCAGCCAGGGCAGCTACAACGACGTCGGCACCGCCTTCGACGCGGTCAGCAATTCGCTGGCCAATGTCGCGGACCAGACCGACGATATCGACAAGCGCGCGGTGAAGTACGATGTCGATGGCAGTGGCAACGTCGTGAACACGGTCACCCTGAGTGGTACCGGCACGGGTGCGGTGAAGGTGACCAACGTGGCGGCCGGCAGCATCCTTGCAGGCAGCAGCGACGCCATCACCGGCGACCAGCTGTTCAGCACGAACTCGACCATCGCCAGCTACTTCGGCGGCAGCACGGCCTTCGACGGCACCACCAATCTGTGGACCGCGCCGTCGTTCAGCATCTCCAGCATCGCCACCGACGGCACCCTGACCGCCAACGACTACAGCAACGTCACCGCGGCGTTCTCCGCGGTGGACGGTTCGCTGAGGGTGCTCAACCAGCGCATCACCAACGGTGGCGGCAGCCCGTACCTGGCAGTGAACTCCAGCGCCGCGGCGGCCGCTGCGGCGGGTGCGGAGGCGCTGGCGGTGGGTCCGCAGGCCAGTGCGGCAGGTGCTTCGGCCGTGGCAGTCGGCAACGGTGCCAACGCCAGCGCGGACAACAGCGTGGCACTGGGTGCCGGCTCGGTGGCCAGCGTCGGCGCGCAGAGCGGCTATACCGGTGCCTATGGTCAGACGGGTGCCAGCAATTCGGCAGGCGAAGTGTCGGTCGGCAGCAGCGGCAGTGAACGCAAGATCACCCACGTTGCCGACGGCTCGGACGATCACGACGCGACGAATGTCGGCCAGCTGAAGAATGGCGTGAACTATGCCATCGATCAGTCCAAGGCCTACACCGACCAGAAGATCCAGAACATCACCAACGTCGCCGGCAGCTTCCGCGCCAACAACAGCAACAACCTGGCCGATCCGGCCGCGACGGGCGCCAATTCCGCAGCCGGTGGTGCAGGATCGACGGCGGCCGGTGCCAACTCGACTGCCCTGGGCAACGGCTCGCAGGCACAGGCCGACAACTCGGTGGCCCTGGGCGCAGGGTCGGTGGCCAACCGTGCCAACACGGTTTCGGTTGGGGCCAGCGGCGCCGAACGGCAGGTGGTCAATGTGGCAGACGGCACCCAGGCCACCGATGCGGTCAACGTGCGGCAGCTGCAGGCCTCGCAGCAGGGCACCATCCGCTACGACACCACCGTCAACGGAGCCACCAACTTCAACAGTGTCACTCTCGGCAGCAGCACCAGCGGCCCGACGACGGTCCGCAACGTTGCCGCCGGTACGGCAGGCACCGACGCGGTCAATGTCGACCAGCTGAAGTCCGGCATGGCGCAGACTCTGGACTGGTCGAAGGCCTATACCGACGAGCGCATGGGCGGCTTCGAGCGCGACCTGCGCAGGACCGACAACCGCGCTTCGGCCGGCATCGCTTCGGCCATGGCCACGGCCTCGCTGCCGCAGCCGAGCGAAGCGGGTCGCAGCATGGCCTCGTTCGCCGCCGGCAGCTACAACGGCGAATCGGGCGTGGCGGTGGGCCTGTCCGGTGTCTCGGAAGGAGGCCGCTGGATCTACAAGTTCAGCGGCTCTACCAACAGCCGTGGCGAGGCCGGTGTGGCCGTCGGTGCCGGCATCCAGTGGTAACGCCGTAGCCGGGCCGCGATCGCGGCCCGGTTGCCGCGCAAACGTCTACAGGGGGAATGACATGAATCAGCATCGCATCGCCCGCGCTGGCCGCATCGCCGCGTCGCTGGGCCTGATCCTCGCCGCCGGCCTGCTGGCCGCCTGCCGCAGCCACGCGCCCGCCGGTGAGGGTCCGGCGGAGGCCACTGCAGTGGCCTTCCCGGAAGTCTCCAAGGCGTCGCTGAAGGAGGGTACCTATCCCGACATCGCCGACCTGCGCCGCTTCGCGCCCGGGATGAGCAAGCGGCAGCTGTACAGCCTGCTGGGTACGCCCCACTTCAACGAAGGCATGTGGGGCGTGCGCGAGTGGAACTATCTGTTCAACTTCCGCACCGCACAGGGCGCCGAGTACTTCACCTGCCAGTTCCAGGTGCGCTTCGACAACAAGGGCATCGCCCAGGCCGGCTACTGGAAGCCCGAATCCTGCGCCGCCGTGCTCGACCCGCCGCGGCCACCACCGCCGCCGCCGGCACCCGCGCCACTGCCCGAACAGCCGCTGCGCCTGGCCGCCGATGCACTGTTCGGTTTCGACAGCGCGGTACTCAGCGCGGAAGGCCAGCAGGCGGTGCAGGGCATCCTGGCGCAGGTCCGTGAGGCCAGCAAGGTGCAGTCGATCCAGGTCGTCGGCTACACCGACCGTATCGGTGCGGCCAGCTACAACCAGCAACTCTCGCAGAAGCGGGCCGAAGCGGTGCGCACGGCCCTGGTGCAGGGCGGAGTGCCGCCGGGCAGCATCAGTGCCGAAGGGCGCGGCGCGGCTGAACCGATCGTGCAGTGCGCACAGCGCAACCGTCGCGAACTGATCGCGTGCCTTGCGCCGAATCGCCGGGTGCAGATCGTCGGGATCGCGCACCCGCGCTGAAGTCTCCCGCGCCGTGGCCATGCCCCGGCATCCCGAGTCCCCCCTGACCACCGGCAGGACGTGGCCACGTCTCCCCCGTCGTCCACCCCTGCCGGTGGCTCAGGTTTTCATACGGTGCACGCGATGAACGCCCAATTCCTGCCTCTGTCCATGAAGACGGAAACCACCCTCAGCGTGTATGGCCAGCTCGGCAATCATGCGGTCGTGCGCATCCCCGGGCGGCGCCTGCCGGGCCTGATCCTGCAGGCCGATACCGTGGCCGGGTTCCTGGCCCAGCTGCAGGAAACCCAGGCCTGCCTGCGCAGTGGCCGGGCGCAGCGTGCCGATGCAGAGCTGGACATGCTGATCGACATGCTGGAGCAATGGTACGCGTTGATCGAGTCGCGGCTGGCCGATGCCGGCGAAGCGCTGTAGCAGCGGGGCGGGCGATCAATCGGCGTCTTCGACGCGCTCGCCCATCAGTTCGCGCTGGCGCTTGTCCAGCTCCTCGGCGTAGCGCCTGCGCACGAAGGCCTCGGAAACAATGCCCAGCAGCTGGCCATCGGCGGCAACCACGGCCAGTTCGTCGGCCTGCGTCCGGTCGAAGCACTGCATCACGCTGACCACATCCGCGCCCGGCAACAGTGACACCTCGCGGTTCTCGGCCAGATCGCCAACGGGTGTCTCCGGCTTCACGCCGTCGGCGAAGACGCGCGGAATCTGCACGATGCCGGCGTAGTGGCCTTCGCTGTCGATCAGGACCACGCGACCGCCGGAGCCCAGCGGGAAACGCTGGCGGAACGCAGCGGCATCCAGCCCGGCCGGAGTGGTGGCAACGCCCTTGCGCATCATCCGCCCGGCGTTGAGGGTGTGGATCCAGCCGACGTCGCGTGCGCTGCGGATGGTTTCGCCGCGCAGATGCATGCGCCATGTCGAGAACGAGTAACCGAACCACTGGCGGACCAGTGTGCTGGAGACCAGTACCGCGCTCATCACGACGCTGGTCAGCAGGAAGTCGTGGGTGCCTTCCAGCACCAGCATGGCCATGGTCATCGGCGCGCCGACCACTGCGGCGGCCAACGCGGCCATGCCCGCAAGCGCCGCGGACGTGGCATCAACCACGGGCACGCCGGTGGCCGTCGCCAGCAGGCCGGCAAACAGGGTGCCGACCAGGGTGCCCATGAACAGCGACGCAAAGAAAAGACCACCTCGGAAGCCGAAGCCCAGCGAAATGCCCGAGGCCAGAAGCTTCAGGGCGAGCAGGCCGCCGATCCAGATCAGTGGCAGCTGCGTGGTCAGGTCCAGGTGCAGCGCACCGTGACCGGAGGAAAGCACCTGCGGGCTGGCCATGGCCAGTGGAATCAGCAGGAGGCCGCCGACCACCGGGCGCCCCCACAGGGGCAGTGGACTGCGCTTGACCACGCCTTCGATGGAGGCGATCAGTCGCATCACGCCGATCCCCACCATCGCGCAGCAGCAACCGAGCAGGCCGTAGATCGCGTAGTCGGCGGCGCGCACATCGATGGTCGAGGCTGCGGGCAGCAGGTACGCCTCGATGCCAGCCTGGTCGGCGACGAATGCACCCGCCAGTGCGGCCAGGGCCACAGGCGCGAGAGCGGCGGGCGTGTAGGCGCCGATGACGATCTCGAACGCGTAGAACGCGCCGGCCAGCGGAGCCCCGAAGGCCGCGGCGATGGCGCCGGCGGCACCGGCACCGACCAGGATGCGCACATCATTGCGGCGCAGGCGCATGACACGGCCCAGCTGCGAGCCGCTGCCCGCACCCGTCTGGGTATACGAAGCCTCAAGGCCGACGGACGCACCGCAGCCGTTCGACAGCAGGGTCTGGGTGAGCACGATCAGATTGTCGCGCATCGACATGCGACCGCCATGCAGGGCATTGGCCTCGACCGCGTCGAGCAGCGGGCGCTTGCGCCGCGCGGCCGCCAGGCTGACCAGCCCGACCAGCAGGCCGCCCAGCGGCAGCACCAGCAGGGCGGTCCAGCTGAGCGCGGGCAGGGAGCTGAGGCGCATGCCGGGTTCCAGCCCGTACAGCGCACTCTGCAGCCCGCGCGCGATGTCCGATTGCAGCAGCGTCAGGCCACCGGCGATCAGGCCGACCAGCAACGCCAGTGCGATGAACCACAGGTCGCTGCCACGCAGGCGCAGTCGCAGGCCCTGGAAGGCCAGATGCAGGCGCGATGGTGGAACCGTGGAGGCCATGGTGGCGGCATGATACGCCGCCATCGTGATCGCCACCGTCACCGCATCGGGCATTTACCGCATCAGAAGCGGTAGCGTCCCTGCAGGTAGAAGGTGCGTGGCGCGGCCACCATGCGCCCGGCATTGCCGTCGACATTGCGGGTGTACCAGCGCTTGTCGGCCAGGTTGTTCACGCCGGCCGTGATCTCGCTGTCGCCCAGCCCCGGAACCTGCCAGGCCACCTGCGCATTCCACAGCCGCACCCCCGGCACGCGGCCCACACGTGCATCGGCGCTTTCCTGCCAGGTGTTGGCAGCGTCGGAGAACTGGCCGCTCTGGTGCGTGCTGGAGACATTGAAGGTCCAGGCCGACAGCGCATAGCGGGCGCCGATGCTGTCGGTGTCGCGCGAGTAGAAGGGCACGTCCCGGCCGCGGTTGTCACCGGACTGCTGGATCGCCTTGGTCCAGGTGTAGTTGGCGTACAGTTCCAGTCCGGCCAGCACGCTGTCTTCGGCGAAGCGGTATTCGAGCGCGCTTTCCACACCCTTGTGATCGGTCGCACCGATGTTCTGGAAGGTGGGCGGGGTAATCCCCGGCACCTGCAGGATCTGGTTGTCGAAGCGCATCCTGAACACCGTGACGTCCGCGCGCAGTGCGCCGTCCTGCCAGCGGGCGCCCAGCTCGGTGGTCCTGGCCACCTCCGGATTCAGCGGATTGCTGGCGGTCTGCGAGTTCAGCTGGATGTTCTGCACCGGCCCGAACGAGGTGGTGTAGTTGCCGAACACGGTCAGCTGCGGGGTCAACAGGTAGGCGACGTTGAGCGAGGGCAGGGCTTTGTCGTTGCGGCTGCTGAAGGTGGTGCCGCCATCGGCCTGACGGCGGTCCATGTCGATCCATTCCATGCGCACCCCCGGCGTGATCCGCCACTGGCCGATGGCGATGCGGTCGTCGAGATAGAAGGCGTGGGCGTCGGTGGCATTGTCGAAGCGGTTGATGGGGCTTGCGGCGCCGGTGCGGCGGGTCACCGTGTAGCTGCGGTCGTTGCCGCGCTCGCGCAGGAAGCGGTAGCCCGCGGTGACGTCGTGCACGCTTGCCCCCCAGTGCAGGCGCTGGGTGTAGCGCGGTTCGATGCCGAGCACGCGGTAGTCGCGCGGCTGCACGCTCACCTGGGTGTTGGCAGCGTTGATCAGCGAGCTGGCACGGGTGCTCTCGTTGTAATAGGCCAGTACCTCGAACTCGCTGGTGTCGGACAACGTGTGGGTGTAGCCCAGATCGATGCCCGTGCGGTGGCCCTTCCAGAAGTCATCGGGACGCGTGTTCTGGAACGGATCCGCCTCGTACTGCGCGCGGGTCAGGCCGCCTGGCGTCAGCGAGCGGACATCGTAGTAGGACAGCTTGGCACGCAGCGTCTGCTGGTCGTCGATGGCGTAGGCGAACTTCAGTGCCAGATCGTTGAAACGGTCGTCGCTGCCTTCGCGCCAGCCGCGACCGTCCTGGCCGGAATAGAGCAGGGCGACGCCCAGGCCGTTGTCGCTGGTGCCGCCGAGGAAGGTGTTGTACTGGGTGCTGTCGCCGCCGCCATGGTCATGGGCGTTGTAGCGGATCCCGACCTCGCCGTGCAGGCCGCTCTGCTGCGGAATGGCGCGGGTGCTGAAGTTGATGATGCCGCCCACGTTCTGCGGCCCGTAACGCACGGCTCCGCCGCCGCGCACGACGTCGATCGATTCGATGTTGGACAGGCTGGCCGGCGCGAACGACAGCTGGGGCTGGCCGTAGGGTGCGACGGCCAGCGGCACGCCATCCAGCAGCACCGTCGAGCGGGGTGAGTAGCGGCCGGTGAGGCCGCGCACGCCGATGTTCAGCGACACCGAACTGCCGGCGGTGCCGGAGTTGTCGGTGATCTGCACGCCGGGGATGCGGCGCATGGCGTCGCCGATGCTGGTCGCGCCACTGGCCTCGATGCGCTGGCGATCGACCACCGTACGTGCCCCGGCGAAGCTCTTGACGCTGTCATGCAGGCCGGTGCCCAGCCAACTGCCGGAGATCTGGATGCTGTCGAGCGTGGTCGGCGCGTCCTGGGCGAGGGCCGAAGCAAGGGGCATCAGGCACAGGGCGAGGGCTGCCACCAAGGGCAGCTGGGCCGGTTTCGGGGTGCGGAGGGGCATCTGGACGGCACAGGGGAGGTGGTAAATGAGAATTATTGCTGATTCCATTCGTGAATGGAATCGAGGGCAGATGGCCTCCGGGGTCGGGTGGTAAAGTGAATGATTGCCTCCTGACTCACCGAGATCCGTCATGCCTGCAGCTGTCTTCTATCCCGTCGGAACCCCTGGCCAGCCGTGGGGAGCGGCGGAACGGGAGCAGTGGCGTGCGCGCCAGCAGCGCCTGCGCCGCTACGACGAGGAAGTACTTCCGCGCATCGAGGCACTGGCAGCGCGCTTCGACAAGGTGGCCTACGGCCAGCTCGACTACGCGGGAGAGACCTATACCCTGTTCGCCCTGCGCAGCCGCGACTGGAACCCGGCGCTGCCGGCGGCGCTGGTCACCGGCGGCGTGCACGGCTACGAAACCAGTGGCGTGATGGGTGCCCTGGAGTTCCTTGAGAAGCACGCGGCCGAATACGCGGGCAAGGCCAACCTGCTGGTGGCACCGTGCGTCAACCCGTGGGGCTTCGAGCGCATCAACCGCTGGAACTTCGACGCGATCGATCCGAACCGCAACTTCCGTGCCGGTGGTCCGGCTCGCGAATCAACCGCGCTGATCGAGCTGATCGAACCCCTCAAGGGCCAGTTCGTGCTGCACATCGATCTGCATGAGACGACCGACAGCGATGAAAGCGAGTTCCGCCCTGCGCTGGCGGCGCGCGACGGCAAGCCGTTCGAACCGGGCCTGATTCCTGATGGCTTCTACCTGGTGGACGACAGCGCCAATCCGCAGCCGGCGTTCCAGCAGGCCGTGATCGCGGCGGTGGAAAAGGTGACCCACATTGCACCGGCCGACGACAAGGGCGAGATCATCGGCTCTCCGGTGGTGGCCCATGGCGTGATCGAGTACCCGCTGGTGGAACTGGCCCTCTGTGCCGGCATCACCGGTGCGCCGTACACCACCACCACCGAAGTCTACCCGGACAGCCCGCGCGCCACGCCGCAGCAGTGCAACGACGCGCAGGTGGCCGCGGTCTGCTCTGCGCTGGACTACGCACTGGCGCATCGCTGAGGGGGAGTGCCGAGCCCATGCGCGGCTGCGGTTGCAACCAACCTTGATACATCCCGGGCCGATACGGCCCGGCGCTACCGCAGCGCGTCGGCCCACCACAGTGCGGCCGGCCCGGGCGGCGTGTCGCGTCGCCATACCAGGTCGCTGTGGATGCGCCGCGGCCAACCGGGCAGGGCCAGTTCCACCAGGTGTCCGCGGTCGTAGCGCTGCACCAGCGCTCTCGGGAGTTCGGCCCAGCCGATGCCTTCCTCGGCCATTTCCATCACCATCAGGTAGTCCGATGCGGTCCAGGCCGGGCCGGCGACGGCACGCGCGTGATCGACCTGTGCGCTCAAGCGAATCTGTCGATGGCGGGCAAGCTGCGGTGCGGCGCGCGCACCGGCCGCGGCCAGTGCGTGTCCGTGCGCGACATACACCGCCAGCTCGCTGTGATGGGCCAGGGGCTGTGCGATCACTGCATCCGGATAGCGCTCCTGGCGAGGCAGCAGGCCCAGTCCGGCGCGGCCGCTGCCGACCAGTTCCAGCACATCGTGCCCTTCAGCGTCGAGCCACTCCAGTTCGATTTCGGGAAAGGCTTCAGCGAAACGCTGCAGCACCTGTTGCGCCGGGTCCAGCTGGTAAACATCGGAGAACACCACCGTCAGCCGGGGTTCGACAGGTGCAGCCAGGCGCACGCTCAGCTGCCGCAGGCGCGCATCGGCAGCCAGGATTTCCTGGGCATGGCCCAGCACCTGTCGCCCCGGGTCGGTAAGCTGCGGATAGCGCCCGCTGCGGTCGAACAGCGATACGCCCAGATCGGCTTCCAGATGGGCGATGGCGGTGCTGACCGTCGATTGGGTCTTGCGCAGGCGCCGCGCAGCAGCCGAGAAGGAGCCCAGTGCGGCAGCCTCGACGAACGCCTGCAGGGATTCAGGAGAGTAGGGCATCGATCCATCGCTAATATCGATGGATTCCATTTTTGATCCATCGTAAAGGGCGATGATACTGGGCGCCATCGCCCCTGTCAGCGGGCGCTGTGAATCCTGCTGGAGTTTTCCCATGACCCGTCGTGTTCCCGCCCCAGGCCCCCTGATTGCCTGGGCCTGCCTGACCGTGGCGATCGTCGCCGAAGTGGTCGGCACGTCCTTCATGGCCCATGCCGCCCGCGCCGGTGGCTGGACCGGCTACCTGGTGATGGCCGGGGCGCTGGCGTTGTCCTATTACTTCCTGGCGCTGTCGGTACGGCGCATCGCGGTCGGCGTTGCGTACGCGGTGTGGGAGGGGCTGGGGCTGACCCTGCTGACCCTGGTCGGCATTGCGGTGTTCGGCGAGAGCCTGTCGATGCAGCAGCTGGCCGGCCTGCTGCTGGCGGTGGCCGGCATTGTCTGCGTCACCCTTGGGGAGGCGCACTGATGAACACAACGGCACTGTTCTTCGTGATCTGTTCCGCACTGATCGACGTCGCGGCAAACATGATGGTGGCCAAGTCTGAAGGCTTCCGCCGCTGGCATTGGGGTGTCGCCGCCGTCGTCATGGTCTGGATCGCCTTCGCGCTGCTGGGCCAGGCAGTGCGCTACCTGGACCTGGCCACGGCCTATGCGCTGTGGGGTGCCATCGGCGTGATCGGCACCGCTGCCTGCGGGCGCCTGCTGTTCGGCAATCGCCTGCGGCCCATCGGCTGGATCGGCATTGCACTGGTGACGGGGGCGGTGCTTCTGCTCAGTACCGCATGAGCGGCGACGATTGCAGACCGGAGCGCGCTGTCCGACACTGCGGTTTTTCCGCAACGGAGTGCCGCCATGTTCAGCCACATCACCGTCGGTTCCAATGATCTTGCGGTCTCGCGCCGCTTCTACGACGCACTGTTCGCAGCCATCGGCGGCCGACCGGGCATGACCGATGAAGATGGAAAACTGGTCTACATCAAGGACGGGCGGATGTTCATCGTGACCCCGCCCATCGATGGCCAGCCGGCGTGCCACGCCAATGGCGGCACCATTGGTTTCGCGCTGGAGACTCCGCAGGCGGTGCACGCCTGGCAGGACGCAGGCATCGCCCACGGCGGCAGCGCCATCGAAGATCCACCGGGCGTACGCCACAAGGCCGGGCGGCAGCTGTACCTGGCCTACCTGCGCGATCCCGACGGCAACAAGTTGTGCGCCGTGCACGTGATGCGCTGAACTTCGCGGCGCGCGCGTGATACCACGCGCGTGCTGTCCCTGTGCTGTCATCGCGCGACAGCACTTCATCCTGCGTCCACCGCCGTTCAGCCAGAATCCGCCGGCTCACTCTTTGATCGACCGGAGAACGCCGCCCCGTGGAAGCCCTGGAGCCGCAACAATCCCCGGTGCGCACCCTGCGGCCTGTATTCGCCTTCGCGGCGATCATCGTCGTGGCGTTCGCGCTGTTCGTCAGCCTCTATCCGATCGGTGCCGGTCGCCTGCTGCTCAGCGCACAGGACTGGGCGGCACTCAACGTTGGCTGGTACTACCTGCTGGCGATGACCCTCTATCTGGTGTTCGTGGTCGGCGTGGCGCTGTCCAAGTATGGTGGCATCAAGCTCGGTGCCGACCATGACGAGCCCGAGTTCAGCTATCTCTCCTGGGCGGGCATGCTGTTCGCCGCGGGTATCAGCATCACCCTGTTCTTCTTCTGTGTCTCCGAGCCGCTGACCCATTACCTGCAGCCGCCGCAGGGCGCTCCCGCCGCCGGTGAGGCCGGCGCGCGCCAGGCCATGCAGCTGCTGTTCCTGCACTGGGGCCTGCATGGCTGGGGCGTGTTCGCGCTGGCGGCAATGGCCATGGCCTACTTCGCCTATCGCCACAACCTGCCGTTGGCGCTGCGCTCGGCGCTGTATCCGCTGATCGGCAAGCGCATCAACGGCCCGATCGGCTACACAGTGGATGCGCTGGGCATCGTCGCCACCGTGTTCGGCATCGGCGCCGACATGGGCTTCGGTGTCCTGCACCTCAACGCCGGGTTGTCGCACCTGTTCGACATCCCGCACTCGAACTTCGTGCAGATCGCCCTGGTCGCCAGCATGATGGGGGCGGCGGTGGCCGTGGCAGTGTCCGGCGTGGAGAAGGGGGTCCGCTGGATGGCCAACATCAACATGCTGCTGGCGATCGCGCTGGTGCTGTTCATGCTGTTCGCCGGGCCCACCCAATACCTGTTCGGCACGTTGATGCAGAACCTGGGCGACTATCTGGGCAGCGTGGTCGGCAAGAGCTTTGACGTGTACGCCTATGGCGGACGGCCGGCATGGTTGGGCGGCTGGACGGTGTTCTACTGGGCCTGGTGGATCGGCTGGGCGCCGTTCGTCGGCCTGTTCATCGCCCGCATCTCGCGCGGACGTACCATCCGCGAATTCGTGTTCGGCGTGCTGCTGATTCCGCTCGGCTTCACCCTGGCCTGGCTGTCGATCTTCGGCAACAGCGCGCTGGACCAGGTGCTGCACCATGGCCAGCAGCAGCTGGCACAGCTGGCCGTGGATGACCCACCGACCGTGCTGTACGCATTGCTTGATGGTTATCCGTGGAGCCGCACGGTGATCGCGGTGACCGTGCTGGTCAGCTTCATCTTTTTCGTGACATCGGCCGATTCGGGCGCGGTGGTGCTGTCCACGCTGTCGTCGCACGGCGGCGCTCCGGAAGACGATGGCCCGCGCTGGCTGCGCGTGTTCTGGGGCACGGTGATCGCCGTGCTCACCGCAGGCCTGCTGCTGGCGGGCAGCATCGATGCGTTGAAGTCGGCGGTGGTGCTGGCGTCACTGCCATTCTCGGCGGTGCTGCTGCTGATGATGTGGGGCCTCACCCGAGCCTTCAGTGACGAATCGCACCGCAAGCGCGCGCTGCAGTACCGGCCATCGCCGCTGATCGGCGACGATCGCCACCACCAGGGCTGGCGCCAGCGCCTGAGCCAGGCGATGCACTTCCCGGTGCGCGACCAGGTCTACCGCTTCATGGATGACACGGTGAAACCGGCGATGGAAGCCGTGGCCGAGCAGCTGCGCGGGCAGGGCTGGGATGTGCATACCCGCATCGAAGCCGGCGACATGGAACTTTCGGTCAACCATGGCGAGCAGCAGGACTTCCTGTATCGGGTGATCCTCCGCGGCTACCTGACGCCGTCGTTCGCCGCCCAGCAGCTGCGCAACCAGCGCTACTACCGCGCCGAAGTGCATCTGTTCGAAGGCAGCCAGGATTACGACCTGGTCGGATACAGCCGCAAGCAGATCATCAACGACATCATCAGCCAGTACGAGCGGCACCTGCAGTTCCTGCACCTGAGCCGGTGATGCACGACCGCTGCGATGGGTGCGGGCCGTTGGTCCGCACACTCCGTGGAGCCGAGCCCACGCTCGGCTCCATCAAGCCGGTAGAGCAGCCGGGCATGGGCTCGGCGCTACATGTGCAGTTTCCGCATCAGAACCGGTAGCGTGCCCCCACCGTGACGAACTGGCCGCGCAGGTTGTACTGGCTGATGTCGAAGCCGTTGGAGCCGCCCGCGGGGTCGAACGGCGGGTCCCGGTCGGTCAGGTTCAACACGGACAGCGAAAGCGTGGTGTTGGCCAGGCCCTCGTACGCCACGTACAGGTCCAGCTGGTGATAGGGCTTGACGCGATCGCGCAGGCCCGGGTTGCTGGTGGCCGTCGCGACCCGCTGGTCGTAGCCGCTGACATATTGCAGGCTCAGCGTGCTGTTCCAGTCGCCCACCGCCCAGTTCAGTGACGTGGTGCCACGGGTGCGCGGCAGCGCGCCGTGGCGGTTGTTGCCCGCGCCGTCATAGGGCGCCTGACCGGCTACCAGGGGCTGCTTGAAGCTGAGCAGATGGGTCCAGCTGCCGGCGAGGGTGAGGTTGCCCCAGCCGTCGGTGCGGAAGGTGCGGCTGGCCTCCAGGTCGAGACCGGACGTGGTCAGCTCCCCTTGGTTGGCGTACTGGTTGGTGATGAACTGGATGCGACCCTGCGCATCGCGCTGGACCCGGCCCGGAAACAGGGCGGGATTGTCGACGATGAACTGTGCGCTGTCGGGCTTGACCAGGTTGTCCTGCTCGATGCGGTACCAGTCCAGGCCGATGCTGCTGTCAGTGTCCGGCGACCACACCGCGCCAACGTTGAGATTGCGCGAGCGTTCGGCCTTCAGGTCGGGATTGCCGGTGCGGATGTTGGTGACACCGCGGCTGCCACCGGGCTGCAACGGGTCGAGCGGGTCGATCACCGATCCGTAGCTGACCGTCTGCCCGGGTGCGATTTCCGGCAGCGAGGGAGCGCGGAAACCGCGCGAGAACGAACCGCGCAGCAGCAGGCTGTCCAGCGGCTGCCAGCGCAGCGCGAACTTCGGCGAGAACGCCTTGCCGAAGTCGTCGTAGCGGTCGCCGCGTCCGGCGACCTGCAGTTCCAATGTGCGATGCAACGGTACGCTGAACTCGGCGTAGGCGGCGCTGACCTGCCGCTCGCCATCGACCACGTTGATCGCGGGCCGCAGCTCCGTTCCGGACAGCACCTGCGCACTTGTCCGTGCATCCAGCGATTCCTTGCGGAACTCCGCGCCCCAGGCGAAGCCGACCGCGCCGGCCGGCAGCTCCCACAGCGACGTAGATGCCTTGAGGTTCAGAGAGTGCAGCTGGTACCAGCCCGGGCGCTTGGTCTGCAGGCGCAGCGCGTCAAGCGCGGCCGGCGTGCTGGCCGGGTCGAGGAAGTTGTAGCTGCCATCGCGCAGGATCTGCTCGAATGCGTAGCGGTTGATGAAGTTGTCCACGTACTCGCGCTGCTCGCTCTGCGAGGTCAGCGCGGCGACCTCCCAGTCCCAGCGCTCGCCCTGGCCACGCACGCCGCCCAATGCACGGTAGAACACCTGCGTGTTGTCCTTCAGGCGCGGGCCGAGATCGAAGAACGTGTACTCGAAGGGCAGGGGAGCGCTGCCCGGGTTGTTCGGATGCCCGACCGGCAGCACTGCCGGAATGTCGAGCAGGGTGCCGGTGGCGGGGTTGTAGGCGCGCAGGCCCGGGCCGACGGTCAGTGGCGCGCTGAAGATCTGGTCGGCCGTGTTGTGGCTGTAGAGCACGTCGGCGAAGGCTTCGACGTTGTCGCTGAAACGGTAGGTCGCGCTCAGCGATGCCTGCAGGCGTTCGGCACCGGGCTGCAGGGTCTTGAACGGCTGCGCGTTGAATGCGCAGGCCTGGCCGGGCAGGCTGCTGCCGAAGTCGCTGTAGGGTCGCAGCTGGCTGCCTTCGGGGCAGGGCGAGAATGGCTGCGGCGCGCGCGGGTTCGCCAGCCAGTTGCCACCGGCAGTGGACCAGCCGGCCAGGCGACCACCGGGCTTGTCGCGGAAATCGCCGCTGCGGGTATAGGCGCGCTGGTCGGCGTCGAGCCGATCGCGCTTGAGCACGTCCAGCCCGAACAGCACGTTCCAGCCCTGCTGTTCGAGGTCGCCGAAACCGGCCAGCAGATTGGCCTTGCGTTCGTCGAGGCCGCCCTGGGTGGCCGTACCGAAGCCGCCGCCCACTTCCGCGCCCTGGAAGTTCCTGCGCAGGATGATGTTGATGACACCGGCGATGGCATCGGAGCCATACACCGCCGAGGCGCCGTCCTTCAGTACTTCAATGCGTTCGACCGCGCTGATCGGAAGCGCATTGAGATCGACGAAGGTGTCCTGGGTATTGAGGGCGAAACCGAAGTTGGCCACGCGATAGCCGTTGACCAGCACCAGGGTGTTCTTCGGCGACAGCCCGCGCAGGCCGATCGACGCCGAACCCGCCGCGAAGCTGCCGGTGTACTGCTCGTCGAAGCTGTTGCCGGCATTGGCCGACAGGTTGCGCAGCACATCGGTCAACGTGCTGCGACCGGTCTGTTCGATCTGTTCACGGCTGACGATCTGCACCGGGTTGGGGCCGGCGGTGTCGCTGCGCTTGATGTTGGATCCGGTCACCAGCACGGTGCCGAGCGTGGCGCTGTCCTTGCCGGTATCGGTGGTTTCAGCAGCGCCGGCAGCGCCGGCGGTAAGTCCCAGCGCGATGGCGCCGGCAAGCAGGTTCAGGGTGGTGCGGTACATGGAAGCGACAACGCCGGACAGAAGAGGAGCCGCCAGTACCGCATGCGCTCGCCTGCGCCTTCCAATGACGAAAGCGCATTCAGTTATACATCACAGGTTCTTAACGAGTGACTGGCCCTGTTATCGACCGGTGCTGCGCATTCCTCTCAGGGGTCAGATCCCTTTCCAACGGAAAGCGATCTGACCCCGGTTGGCCGACCGTCAAGGCCGCAAGAGCACCTTGCCGTTGCGGCCGGAACCTGCGCCGGCTTTGACCGCCGCAGCGATATCGTCGAGTGCGAACACCTGTTCCACCGGCAGCGTCAGTTCGCCGCCGGCTGCACGCTGCAGCAGTTCGCCCACCAGCCGTCGCTTGTCGTCCACCGCCATCGCCTGGCTGACCTTGCTGCCCCAGAAGCCCTTCACGGTGGCCTCCTTGTAGATCAGGCCTCCGGCGGGGATGCGCATGGGCTCGCCGCTCATCACGCCGAAGGACACCAGCGTGCCGTGGTGGCCGAGCAGGTCGACCAGGTCACCGCTGGCGTCGCCGCCGATGGAATCCACGGCGGCCGCCGCCTGCGCTTCACCGGTCACTGCACGCACGCGGTCCTTCCAGCCGTCCACCGAGGTATCGAATACATGATCGATGCCGAGCGCCTGCAGCTGCGCGACCGCATCGGCGTTGCGCACAAGGTTGGCCACATGGACACCCCGCGCCCGCGCCAGCATCGCCAGCGACTTGCCGACCGCGCCATTGGCGGTGTTCTGCACGATCCATTGGCCTGGCTCGACATGCAGGAATTCCAGCAGCATCAGCGCACTGAGCGGCATGGCAATCAGCTGCGCAGCGGTCTCGTCGGGGATCGATTCCGGCATCGGAATCACCATCCGTGCCGGCGCGATGAATGCTTCGGCCCAGGTGCCGTGCACCGAGGCGGCAGCGACACGCTGACCGACCCGAAGGCCGTCGACGCCGTCGCCAACCGCGTCGACCACGCCCAGTGCCTCGCTGCCACCGATTGCCGGCAGCGTCGGCTTGTAGCCATACAGGCCGCGCACGGTCAGCAGATCGTGGTTGTGGATGGAGGCGAGCACGGTACGGATGCGCACCTCGCCAGGACCAGGTTCAGGCAGGGCGGCCTCGGCGACGGCAAGGACGTCGGACGGGTCGCCGAAGGAGGAGTACTGGGCAGCGCGCATGGGGGATGTTCCGCGGAAAGTGGAGGTTGTATCGAAGTGGGGATGCGTGCGGCGTCGACAAGGCGGCGCAGACGCAACACGGCATCCTGCGACGGTTCGTCGCGGAGGGCGCTATTTACTGCATCTTGTGTTGACGATATCCATCATCCCCACTATGTTGGGGCCGTCACTCCCGGTCAGCCGCCGCCGCCGGACGATGCAAGACACGTCCCGCGGCCCGCCCCTGAAGGCTTGCCGTGTCGACGCGGCCGCCCTCGTGCGGACTCAGGTCGCCCCCACGGCCCGGATACCGGCCGCAGGCGCAGGCACTTGCCGACGATCTGGTGTTCCCGCGCTTTGGCATCCCACCCGATCGCCCCGTGCGCCGGTATCGCGTGCAGGGCCGCCATGGCATCGGCGCAATCGTGCGTGCGAGCCTGGAGACGCAGGACCATGACTGAATACACCTACCGCGCGGCCGATCCGGCCGGCGCCGGCGACGCCCTGCGCGCCGGTGGCGAGCGCGTGCCGACCTGGATCACCAAGGAGGCCGGCAACCGACGCCTGCCGTTCGACGCCGGGCGCCTGCAGCGCAGCATCGACGCCATCCATGCCGAGTTCCCGCAGCTGGACGTAGCCGACTACCGCCGCGTGGTACAGGCGATGGTTGAGCGCAAGCCCAGCATCAGTGCCGACGACCTGGTGGACCTGCTGATCCGCGAGGCGGAATCCCGTGTGGACCTGGTCGCGCCGGACTGGGAGCGGTTCGCCGCCCGCATCTACCTGCGCCGCCTCTACAAGCGCGCCAGCCGCAACCGCTTCTACGATGTCAGCCTGAAGTACGGCTCGTACGTAGGCCTGCAGGAGAGCCTGGCCGACCGTGGCGTCTACAGCAATGACATCCTGCGCTGCTACTCCAAGGAGGAGCTGCAGCAGGCCGGAGAGATGATCGATCCCGACCGCGACCGTCTGTTCGCGTACAACGGCCTGTACCTGCTGGCGACGCGCTACCTGGCCAGCGACCGCAGCCGCGAGGTGTACGAGTTGCCGCAGGAGCGCTGGCTGACCATCGCCCTGTACCTGATGCAGGAGGAGAAGCCGCGTGAGCGGCGGATGCAGCTGGTCGGCGAGGCCTACTGGGCGCTGTCGAACCTGTACATGACGGTGGCCACGCCGACGCTGGCCAACGCCGGCAAGGTCGGTGGACAGCTGTCCAGCTGCTTCATCGATACAGTGGACGACAGCCTGCAGGGCATCTATGACTCCAATACGGACATTGCCCGCGTGTCCAAGCACGGCGGGGGTGTCGGCGCCTACCTGGGCTACGTGCGCAGCAGCGGTGCACCGATCCGTGGTGTGCCCAACTCGTCCGGCGGCGTAGTGCCCTGGATCAAGCAGCTCAACAACACCGCGGTATCGGTCGATCAGCTCGGCCAGCGCAAAGGCGCGGTGGCGGTATACCTGGACATCTGGCACCGCGACATCGAGGCCTTCCTCGATCTGCGCCTGAACAACGGCGACCAGCGCCTGCGCGCGCATGATGTGTTCACGTCGGTCTGCGTCCCCGATCTGTTCATGGAGGCGGTCGAGCGTCGGGCCGACTGGTACCTGTTCGACCCGCATGAAGTGAAGCAGGCCAAGGGCTGGTACCTGCAGGACTTCTACGATGAGACGCGCGGTGCGGGCAGCTTCCGCGACCGCTACGCGGAGCTGGTGGCCGACGAGCGCATCAGCCGGCGCACCGTGCGCGCGATCGATCTGTTCAAGCGCATCATGCTCAGCCAGCTGGAGACCGGCAATCCATTCCTGTTCTACCGCGATGAAGTCAATCGCAGGAACCCGAACAAGCATGCGGGCATGGTCTATTCCAGCAACCTGTGCACGGAGATCCTGCAGAACATGAGCCCGACGCGGATGATCCAGGAGATCGTCAGCGGCGACCAGATCGTCACCACCCGCCGCGCCGGCGATTTCGTGGTGTGCAACCTGTCCTCGATCAATCTCGGACGGGCGGTCACCGCGCCGGACGATCTGCTGGCGAAGGACGTGCTGGAACGGTTGATCCCGATCCAGGTGCGCATGCTGGACAACGTGATCGATCTCAATGCCTTGCCGGTGCCGCAGGCCACGATCACCAACCGCAAGTACCGGGCCATCGGCCTGGGCACGTTCGGCTGGCATCACCTGCTGGCGCAGCAGGCGATCCCGTGGGAATCGCCGGAGGCCGAGGCGCTGGCCGACCGCCTGTACGAACGCATCAACTTCCTGACCATCCAGGCCAGTGCCGAACTGGCGAAAGAGAAGGGCCACTATCCGATGTTCGCCGGCAGCGACTGGCACACCGGCCGCTACTTCAGCGACCGCGATTACCGTGATGCGGCCTGGCAGGGCCTGGCGCGTGAGGTGGCCCGCCATGGCCTGCGCAATGGCTGGCTGCTGGCGGTCGCGCCGAACATGAGCACCGCCCAGATCGCCGGTTCCACTGCCTCGATCGATCCCATCTACAGCGCGTTCTACTACGAGGAGAAGAAGGACTTCCGACGGCCGGTCGCGGCCCCCGGGCTGTCGCTGGAGACCTGGCCGTACTACGAGAAGGGCGCCTACAAGGTGGACCAGTTCGCCAGCGTCCGGCAGAACGCCCGGCGCCAGCGCCATGTGGACCAGTCGATCAGCTTCAACCTGTACGTGCCCAGCACCATCCGTGCCAGCACGTTGCTGGAGCTGCACCTGAGCGCATGGCGCGCGGGACTGAAGACCACCTACTACGTGCGCTCCAACGACATCGACATCAGCGAATGCGAGTGGTGCTCGAGCTGATCGCTGCGCCCCAGCCGCGGTAGCGCCGGGCCATGCCCGGCGAGCGCACCGCGCGGCCACCGTACATTCCGCCGGGCACGGCCCGGCGCCATCCTCAGCAGGTAACACCATGGCAACGCCGCTTGACCGCATCAAGATCCTTGAACCACGCCATCCCAATCGCAGCACCGGCATCATCAACGGCCGCACCAGCGGCATACTGAACTGGAACGACATTCCGTACCCCTCGTTCTATCGGGCGTACAAGGAACTGTCGACCAACTTCTGGATCCCCGACGAAGTGGACATGAAGCTGGACGCACGCCAGTACGGTGAACTGTCCGGACGCGAGAAGAACGCCTACGACTCGATCATCGGCCTGCTGGCCACGCTCGATTCGCCGCAGACCCGGTTCATCTACAACGTCGCCGAGTACATCACCGATCCGGCCGCGCATGCCAATGCGGCGATCATCGGCCAGCAGGAAGTGATACATAACGAAAGCTACAGCTATGTGCTCGCGTCGATCACCGATCTGCCCAACCAGAACCGGGTGTTCGAACTGGCCCGCACGCATCCGACCATCATCAGCCGCAACGCGCCGATCATGCAGGCGTACGACGACTTCATGCGCGACAAGACTGCGGAGACGCTGCTGAAGTCGCTGATCCAGTCGTCGATCCTGGAGGGCATCAACTTCTATTCCGGCTTCGCCTACTTCTACAACCTGGTGCGGCAGAACCGCATGACCGGCACCGGCAAGATCATCAGTTTCATCAACCGCGACGAGCTGGCCCATACCAAGTTCATCAGCGAGGTGATCCGCGCCATCGTCGGCGAGAATCCGGAACTGCAGACCAACGAGCTGACGGCTTACGTACACAGCGCCTTCGAGCATGCCATCACGCTGGAGACGCAATGGTCGTCGGAAGTGCTGGATGGCATCGACGGCATCGATGTGGACGAGATGGTGCGCTACGTGAAGTACCGCGCCAACAAGATGGCCGGCATGCTGGGTATCGAGCGGCTGTACAGCGATACGACCGACAATGTGATGCCGTGGATCAAGGCCTACGCCGACAACTTCACCGAAACCAAGACCGACTTCTTCGAGATGCGCAATGCAAGTTACAAGAAGACCAACGTCGACAACGGCTTCGACGATCTCTGAGCGGGGGCCGGCGCTGGGCATCCTGATCGTGGTCGCCTCGCTCAGTGGCAATACCCGGGAGCTGGGACGGCAGATCGCCGAGCGGTGTCGCGCGGCGGGTCACGCGGTGCATTGGCAGGAGGCCGACGACCTGCGCCAGCCGGCTCCGCTGGCGGCCGATGAAGCCGACCTCGTGCTGCTGGGCAGCTGGACCGACAACGCCGGGCGCACACCGGCGGAGATGAAGGCGTGGGTGGCCGGCATTGCCGGGCAGGGTCAGTGGCCGCGACAGGTGGCGGTGTTCGGCACCGGTGAGACACAGTGGGGCCAGGAGTACTACTGCGGCGCCGTGCACCGCCTGATCCGCTACTTCCACAGCAGCTACCCGCCGCTGGAGATTGAACAGATGCCGCACGGCGAGCGCCACGCCGCAGCCATCGACGCCTGGACCGACGCGGTCCTGGCCCATTATCGGAGTACCACCGATGCAGATCATCGACGCCACCACGCCTGAGCAGCTCCAGCAGCTGCTGGCCGAACATCCCCGGGTCCTGGTGGATTTCCACAAGGACCAGTGCCCGGGCTGCCGGATGCTGGAGATGTCCCTGCAGCGTGTCGCCAGCAGCGGCGCGGGGCAGGGCATGACCCTGCTGCGGGTGCAGCTGGAAGTGCTGGGTGAAACCTTCTTCAGGGAGCTGGGGCTGCGCCAGACACCAACGCTTGCGCTGTTCCGTGACGGCAACGAACGCATCCGCCTGGCCGGATTCCAGTCGCCACAGCAGATCGAGGCTGCCATCGCCCTGCATCTGTAGAGCGGGGCCACGCTCTACAGCGCTGCACGCGTGCGTCGAGCATGGCCCGGTGGCGGCCCTCGGCCGTCAGGCGGCGGCGAAGGCGTCGACCAGCAGCTTCACATTCAGTGCCACGATCACCAGCGCGATCAACCAGGCGATCGTACCCAGCCACCGCGGCGCCACCAGTGCGCCCATGGTCACCTTGTCGGTCACGATCCGCACCAGCGGAATGATCGCGAACGGCAGCTGCATCGACAGCACCACCTGGCTCAGCACCAGCAGCTTCACCGCGCCCTGGTCGCCGAACAGCACGATCACCACCACCACCGGAATGATCGCCAGCGCCCGGGTCAGCAGCCGCCGCAGCCACGGTGGCAGGCGAAGGTGCAGGAAGCCCTCCATCACGATCTGCCCGGCCAGCGTCGCGGTCACCGTGGAATTCAGGCCCGATGCCAGCAGTGCCACCGCGAACAGCGTCGCCGCGGCACCCACGCCCAGCATCGGTGCCAGCAGCTGATGCGCCTGCTCGATGTCTTCCACGTCGAAGCGGCCGTTGGCATGGAACACGGCTGCGGCCAGGATCAGGATGCTGGCATTGATGAACAGTGCCAGCGTCAGGGCCAGCGTGCTGTCGGTCACCGCCCAGCGCAGCGCGCTGCGGCGACCCTCGTCGGTACGCGGATACGCTCGGGTCTGCACGATGGACGAGTGGAGGTACAGGTTGTGCGGCATGACCGTGGCGCCGATGATGCCGATCGCGATGTACAGGGCGTGCGGATCGGTGACCACCTGTGCGCGTGGAATGAAGCCGCCAAGCACCGCCATGACAGGCGGCGCGGCCATCGCGATCTGGACCACGAAGCAGGCGAAGATCACCATCAGCAGCGCGATGACGAAGGCCTCCAGCGCGCGGAAGCCGCGGTTCATCAGCAGCAGCACCAGCAGCGTGTCCAGCGCGGTGATCACTGCACCCCACAGCAGCGGCAGGTCGAACAGCAGCTTCAGTGCGATGGCGGTGCCGATCACCTCGGCCAGGTCGCAGGCGATGATGGCGGCCTCGCACAGCCCCCACAGGGCCAGGTTGACCGGCTTCGGGTAGCGCGCGCGACAGGCCTGGGCCAGGTCCAGCCCGGTGGCGATACCCAGCCGCGCCGAGAGCGCCTGCAGGATCACCGCCATCAGATTGGACACGAGGATGACCGACAGCAGCAGGTAGCCGAAGCGTGAGCCGCCGGCCAGGTCGGTGGCCCAGTTGCCAGGGTCCATGTAGCCGACCGAGATCATGTAGCCCGGGCCGAGGAACGCCAGCAGGCGGAACCACCAGTGGCCCTTGTCGGGTACCGCCACCGAGGCATTGAGCGCACCCAGGCTGGCCGGGGCAGGGGCCGAAGGGTCATCGGGCGCCAGGGTGTTCATGCGCGTAATATAGCCCATGCTATATCCAATAGCAATGTGAAACAATCGTCTTTATCGCGTCACTGGTCCAGAATTCAGGTTCATTCCCGGACGACTTCGGCAGGACAGGCGCACGCGTGGGCAAGAGCGACGATTCGACATCGCCAAAGAATCCCCCCTTGATCGAGGCCGAGCGCCAGGTCGAGAGCTTCCGGCAGGTGCGCGAGGCGCACCGGATGGAACTGGTGGAGGACTATGTCGAGCTGATCTCGGACCTGCTGGCCGATGGCGGCGAGGCCCGCCAGGTCGACATCGCCACCCGCCTGGGGGTGGCGCAGCCGACGGTGGCGAAGATGCTGCGGCGGCTGGCCCGCGACGGCTGGGTCGTGCAGCGGCCCTATCGTGGTGTCTTCCTGACCGCCGAGGGCGAGGCGCTGGCCCATGCCAGTCGCCAGCGGCACCAGACGGTGGAGCGCTTCCTGTTGGCGTTGGGCGTGGA
Source organism: Stenotrophomonas sp. YJH_SMC_36 (assembly GCF_059369935.1). Lineage (NCBI taxonomy): Bacteria > Pseudomonadati > Pseudomonadota > Gammaproteobacteria > Lysobacterales > Lysobacteraceae > Stenotrophomonas > Stenotrophomonas sp. YJH_SMC_36. The sequence goes on from NZ_JCAFTD010000004.1 coordinate 63,076, forward strand.
TGCAGATACCGCCCGGCGCGATGCCGAAGGCATCGAGCATCATGTCAGCGAGCAGACGCTGGCGCTGTTCGAAGCATTCGTGCGCAAGGCCGAGGGCGGGTAGGGCCGGTGCCCGCGATCTGGGTGGCGGTAGCGCCGGGCCATGCCCGGCGGCTGCATGCGCTGGGAAGGAGGGGTAGCGCCGGGCCATGCCCGGCGGCCGTGGAAGGTGCCGCAGATCACTCAAGCGGCGGGCAGCGCGCCTGTTCCTGTGCGCATGCCCCTGCCTGCCACAGCTTCAGCACAGGCTGTAGACCCTCATAGCGCCGCCCATGCCACCCCTTCGCCAGCACGCGACCTTCCGCGTCGATCAGCACCAGATTGGGCGGCGCGGGGCCGGCCAGGGCCTGCAGCACCGGCATGCGCGCGGCCCTGCGCGGGTCCAGTACCGGCCACGGCATGTCCTGGCGGCGCATGTAGCGGCGCAGCGCGGCCTCGCTCTCATCCTGGCTGACGTACACCACCTCGGTGTCCGCACCGGCCTCGCGCAGTGCGTCACGCACGCTGCGCAGGGTCGGCACGAAGGCATGGCAGGGCGCGCACCAGTCCGCACCGAAGTACAGCGCGATCAATCGCGGCGGCGGCGACCACTGCATCGGGCGCAGCGATCGCGCCTCCGGTCGCATCAGCGACGCCGAGACCTGCGCGTGCAGATTCTCTGCCGCGACCGGCGCGGCCAGCAGCGCGCTGCCGGCGCACAGCAGAACGCGCAGTGCTTCAGAACGCATAGCGCAGGCTGACATACCACGAGCGCGCGAAGCGGGGCCCGTAGACGTAGTCGCTGTCGCGCAGCGCGCCGGCTTCAAGATCCTTCTGCCGCTGGTCGAACACGTTCTTGACTCCGGCTGCCACGGACACCTCCCGTTCGGCGCCCACCCCGAGGTGGCGATGCCAGCGGGCACCCAGGTCGGTCACCCAGAAGGCATGGGTGCGGTGCAGCTCACCCAGCCGGTTGTTCAGCACTGGCATTGAACCGGTGTGGCGCAGCGCGATGAAGGTCTCCCACGGTTCTGAAGGCAGCCAGCCGAGCTGGGCCAGCCCGGTCCAGCGAGGGGTCTTGAGGTAGTCGCGGCTGTCGATCACGGTGTCGCCGCCCTCGCCGGTGTCATCGAAGATGCGCTGGGGTTCGCGGAAGCGCGAGCGGTACCACGATGCGCCCGCGGTAAGACGCCATTGCGGCGAGGGTTGCCAGCCCAGATTGGTTTCCATGCCCAGTACGTCCGAGCCCGAGGCGTTGTAGCGCAGCTGGCCGAGCCGGCCATCGGCGCCGCGCAGGATCTCGCCCAGCGCAAAGGTGTCACGGATGCGCGCGTAGGAGGCGGTGGCATCCCACGTCCACACCGGCTCGGCCGGATCCGAACGCCAGTCGAAGCCGAGCAGGGTGGTCAGCGCACGTTCCTCCTTCAGGCCGTCGGCATTGCGCACGCGCACCTGCTCGCCACCGAGCGTGTCCACATGCACATCCTCGACGAAGATTTCCGGTGCGCGGAATCCGCTGGCGATGCCCGCCCGCCACTTCAGGTTCTCCGTGGCCTGCCAGGCCAAGGCGACACGCGGTGAGAACACCGCGTTGTCCAGTTCGGAACTCTTGTCCACGCGCGCGCCGATCACCAGGTCGATGTCCTCGCGCAGGCTCCATTCGTCCTGCACGAAGGCGCCCAGGTTGTGGAAGCTGGCGTCCTCCAGCACGGCCAGGCGCTGGCCGTCACCGGTCCGGTTGTCGTCGCGCAGGCGCTCGTGCTTGTACTGCACGCCGAACGCCAGGGCATGCGCGCCCAGCCGCCAGTTCAACTGGCTGTCGAGGTAATGCAGCGGATTGTGCGTGCGTCCGTATTGCCGCCAGGAGCGCGAGGCGGCGCTGCCGGCCACGGTGGGGTCGAGCTCGGAGGGATCGTATCCGGCTGCCGACGGGTCGGTGACCACATCGCCGAGACCGCCATAGAAGCTGTCGCGATCGATGTCGGCGAACGCATAGGCGAGGCGGAAGTCGATGTCCGGGCTTACGTCCTGGTCCCAGGACACGCTGCCACGCCGGTACGTGGTGTCGAGCGATTCTGCGATGTTGGCCAGATACTCCGGCTGGTCAAGGCGGTTGCCGCCGCGCCGGGTTTCATCGGTGACCTGCACGTCCACGCGCAGCCGTGTCCCCGGTGTGGGCGCATACCACGCCTGCAGTCCACCGACCTTGAGATCCTTGCGCGTGATCTCGGTGTAGTCATCACCGTTGTAGTCGATGCCCCTGTTCCAGTTGCGCTGGGCGATCACCGACAGCCCGGCATCGACCTGCGCGGCGACCAGATCCAGCCGGGCATCTGCATTCTTCTGCGGCGTGCCACGCAGCACATCCACGCCGGCCTGCACATGGCCACCACTGCGCGAGGGCAGGGGCGGAACCAGGTTGATCACGCCGGCCACCGCGCCGGGTCCATACAGCGCCGAGCCACCGCCCTTGACCACTTCGATGCGATCGACGAAGCCGGCGGGAATCTGCTCCAGGCCGTACACGCTGCCCAGCGTGGACAGCAGCGGGATGCCGTCGAACAGCAGCTGGTTGTAGGCACCCGGCAGGCCCAGCAGCTGCACTTCGCTGGTGTTGCAGTTCTGGCAGTTGCTTTCCACGCGCAGGCCATTGATCAGTTCGACCGCACGGGAGAAATCGGTGGCCGCACGCAGCGCGATGTCCTCCCTGCGCAGCACTTCGGTACGGATCGGCACATCAGCAAGCAGGCGCTCGCTGCGCGTGGCGGTACTGACCTTGACCTGCACCCGGTCCAGCTGCGTGGGCGAGGGCGTGCCGGCCAGTACCGGGGTCGACAGGGCGAAGAAGATAGCGGTGGCCAGCGGAAGGTGGCACGGCGGCACGGCGTGGGGCATGGAGGCGTCGTCCTTGGGGAAGAGAGCGGCGAGGGCGACCTGGCGGGTGCACATGAAAGCAAATGCTCATAGATATAGCAATTGCTATATCAAGCGCGGCGCTGCTTTCATGGGCACGGTGCAGGGCGCTTCATCAGGAACGACAGTGTTATAACATTACAATAAACGACGTCACCCCTGCCGGATGTCATATCCGGCAGGGGTGTTCAGGCGCGGGTTCCGGGCGGGCCGCCGGGTGTCACCAGGCGGCGCGCAGGCCGACCTGTGCACCGTGGTTGCGATAGCCGCTGTCGCCGCGCTGCACGCGCAGGTCGCCCCAGGCACTCCAGCGTTGCCCCAGCTGCAGCTGCGCGCCCGCCTGCATTTCGTAGCGGCTGTCGGGCGTCTTCGCGCTCAACAGCTCTTCATTGAAGCGCATCGAGGGATCTCGCTGGCCGCGCAGCCAGTTGACCGCCAGGAAGGGTTGTACGCGATTGCCGCGCAGGGTGCTCTGTCCAAACAGACGCACACCCAGCCGGCTGTTCAGCCCGATGCTGCGGCCATCCTCGACCCGCGTTCCGTTGTCCTCAACCAGGCTGTCACTGTCGTAGTCGGTCCAGGTCAGCTGTGCCTGCGGCTGCAGGTACAGAGTGCTGGCCTCGCGGGTGCGGATCGCCCAGGCGTAGCCGAGCTCCAGCGACGCGCTGCGGACGTCCGCATCGTAGGTTTCCGCCGCAATGCCCTCGCCCTGCACATCATTGTCGAAGCGGGCAGCCTGCACCCAGCCGTCCACGTACAGACCGCCGCTGCTCTGTGCATCCTGCACCCAGCCCAGGTACACGCCTGCCGATTTGCCCTTGACCCTGCCGCGCGTGCCATAGCCGGACAGCATGGAGACTGCGCGGGTGGTGGCGTCACCGGTGCCGAGCATCACGCCCACCTGGCCGCGCCCGTCGCTCCAACGCCACAGATCGCTGCCCAGCTGCAGGACGTTGAGATGCGTGCGAGCATCGACCTGGCCGGCAATGCTGGCCTGGATCTGGTCGCGACCCGCGCGGACCCAGGTTCCCGGGCGCGCGCGGTCGAAGCCGGGTTCGCCGCGATCGTGGCGGCGTACCTGGAACATCTGCTCGGCCGCGATCTGGTTGGCCAGATAGGCACCGGGCTCCGGGCGCAGCACGGGCTCAGGCTTGGGAGGAGGAATCACCGGATCCTCCGGATCGCACTCCGGCAGGGAAGGATTGATATCGCATGGATTGCCCGTGTAGGCCGAGGTCAGGTACCAGTTGCCGTTGGCCGTCGTGGCCGAGCCTTTGTGCAGGAAATACTCGTACATGCCGCCGACGGCGCGGCCCTGCAGCGCGAAGCTGCCGTCGCTGGTGCCATCGACCTGGACCAGCAGGATGCCGTCGACCGTCTGCGCGCCAGCGCCCGCGATGTTGTTGACAGTGACGTTGCTGGTGCCGCTGGTGGCGCCGGTCACATGCAGGCGCGAACTGGCGGCGTCGTCGCCGGCCAGCACGGTGTTGAAATGGAGGGTGCCGCCATTGCCGGTGTAATCGCCATTGACGGTCAACTGCGCATACGCCGCCTGACCCTCCGCGCCGAGCAGGATATGGCTGTCCGCGCCGAGGGTGAGGTTGCCGGTGCTGCTGTCGCCGGACAGCGTCCAGCGTCCGCCCTGGTCGACGATCACCTCGGCCGGGCCGGTGATCTGTCCGGTCAGCACCAGCCCATCGAGGAAGCGCAGGGTCGTGCTGGCGGTCTCGGCGATGACGAAGTTGCCGTTGAGGGTGGACGTGCGGGCGGTGAAATCGAGTGCCAGATCGGGGTCGACTTCCACCAGATTGCCGTTGCCACCGATGAGCGTTGCGCCGTTCTGGACGGTGAGGCGTGAAAGTTCGGGCAGACGGCTGAAAGTCCGTCCCACCTTTACGGCTGGGCCACTGGTTCCTTCGACACGCGAGCCGTCGATCAGCACATACCAGTCGGCCGGATCTGCATAGCTCGGCTGGCCTGCGGTGGAATAGTCCAGGCGCAAACCGGTGTCGCTGCCGATTGCGCGGGAACCTTCCGTCAGTTCAAACGAGCCGGCGATCATGCGGATTCCGGTTCCGCCGGAGAAGCTGGTTGCACGGGCGATGACGGTACCGCCAGCCGCCACCTGGCCGCCGGCATCACCAGCGGACACCGAACTGTCGCTGATCTGCACCCGGCTCAGTGGGGCAGAGGAAACACCGAGGTTGCCGGCCAGCGCCAGGCCGACACCATTGGCGTCCTCATTGACGATGGTGGAGCGCGTGATGTTGCCTTCCGCATTGGTGAACGAGAAGCCGAATCGTTCATTGCTGGTAAAGACGGTGTCGCTGGCGTTGACAACAGCACCAGGGCCCTCGCGGGCACCCACGTTACCCACATTGACGCCATTGAGGTTCAATGTTCCGCGGACGGAAAAATCACGGCCCTCATAAGGGCTTCCCGGATCCACCGTCAGCGTGGTGCCGGCCGGGACCGAAACTGACTGGGCATGACCTGTCAGCGGTACGCCGACGCAGGCCGCCAGGGCCAGCGCAAGCGGAGCGACCTGCGCGGGCAGGGCGCGTGAAGCGGATCTCATCGTGTACATGGTTTCTCTCCAGAACGTTGGATGGGCCCGTCCCCACAGGCCGGAGGCGGCACTCTGCGGGGCGACGGCCCGAAGAGCCATGCAATTCGTCTGAAACACCTGCAACGTTTTCCATCCAGCTGCAGCCCGCATTGGCCTATTCAGCTGCGGAATTCGTGGGTGCTGGATAGTCCTCGCGAAGTGAAAACGGCATGAAGCGCCCGTCAGGCTCATGCGAGAACACTTTCACCGATCTAAATCGTGATGTGAGTCACGCAATCGCCCCGGCGGCACCGGCAGACATGCTGCGGCGCAACATCGCAGCGCGGTGGCGCATGGCCACCTGTGCGATCAGCCGCGGCGGAAGGCGGCCGGGGTGCGGGCGCCGACGATGATCATGCGGATCATCGTGGAGATCTGTTCGACCAGTTCCGGATCTTTCTCCGGCGGCAGGTCCATCGCGGTGGCGCCCATCGCGAACACCAGGCGGGTGATCGCCTTGGCCACCAGTTCCGGTGCATGCAGCACCGCGCCGTCGAGGGCCGCCAGGCGCACCAGGTCGTGCTGCAGCTCTTCCTCGAAGTAGTGCAGCTCGCGCTCGACGGCGTGCTTGAAGTCATCCGAACCGACTGCGCCTTCGCGCAGCAGGACGTGCAGCAGCTTGTCGTCTGCGCGCAGCTGCTCCATGAAGGTCTCCACTGATACCCGCACTACGCTGGTGGCGGAGGAGGTCGCGCGCTGCCGCGCCTCGCCGATGATGGTGCGCAGCGAGCGGCCGGCCACATCGATGAGGGCCACGGCGAGTTCGTCCATGTCGCGGAACTGCCGGTAGAAGCTGTTCGGCGCGATGCCTGCCTCACGCGCGACCTCGCGCAGGCTGAGGGTGGACAGGCTGCGGTGCGGGCCGATCAGCTTCAGGGCTGCGGCCAGCAGATCTTCGCGGCTCACCGTACGGCGGGCCGGGCTCTGCGCATCTTCGGGTATCGACAGGACGGTGGCAGCGGCCATGAGGGTTCCGGTGGGGCAAGGCTGAATCATACCCAATCCGGTTCAATATACACGTGTATACACAGGTGTATGTGCGCCCGTATAGTGGCTGCCATGAGCGCTGTCGTCCGTCCGTCCCCGTTTTCCCTGCACCGCTGGCTGTCGCCCACGCTGTTCGATTTCTGGGCCGGCCAGATCAATCCGTTGTGGACGCTGCGCGAGCCCTTGGCACGCCTGGTCCGACGCGAACCAGCGGGCGAGGGCGCGGCCACCCTGATCCTGCGCTGCAACCGGCACTGGGCCGGCATGCGCGCCGGCCAGCACGTCACCCTCGGCGTCGAGCTTGAGGGGCGGGTATGGCAGCGCAGCTACAGCCCGACCCCGCTGAGTGGCCGCGAACTGGCCATTACCGTCAAGGCCGTGGAAGGGGGGCGGGTCAGCCAGCACCTGGTGAACCAGGCGCGGCCCGGTGACCTGTTCCGTATCGATGCCGCCTTCGGTGACTTCCATATGCCGGCCGCCGCGCCGGTGTTGCTGCTGGCGGCGGGCAGCGGCATCACGCCGATGCGCAGCCTGCTGCGCGAGGCCTGCCAGCGACCGCTGGGCGCGCCGGTGGACCTGTTCTACTGGGAACGCACAGCGGCCGCCATCCAGTTCCGTGACGAACTGCATACGCTGGCGACAGCGACGCCGGGCCTGCGCGTGCATCTGCTGACCACCCGTGAGGGCCAGGTACCGGCCGCGCGCATCGATACCCACGCCCTGCAGATTCCCGGCGATGACACGCCGCTGGCACAGCGCCATGTACTGGCCTGTGGCCCGGACGGCTTCGTTGCCGCCGCGCGCCGCCGCCTTGCGCATCAGGTGGCCGGTTTCCAGGCGGAAGCCTTCACGCCGCCCGCGCCGCTGCTGGATGCCGACGGCGAAGGCGAAGTGTCGCTGACCCTGGCACGCAGTGGGCGCCAGCTGCGCGTGCCGCGCGGCCGCTCCCTGCTGGAGAGCCTGGAAGCGCAGGGCATCAAGCCCCGGCACGGCTGCCGCATGGGCATCTGCAACAGCTGTAGCTGTGAACGCGTCAGTGGCGCTACCCGCCATCTGCGCACCGGCGATACGCATTCCGAAGCGGCACAGCCCGTACGGATCTGCGTGAGTGCGCCGACCACCGACCTGACCCTGGATCTCTGAGGAACCGTTGCCATGACCCGCGCTACCGACCGTGCCCTGAGTCCTGCCGAAATGAACGCCTTCGGCCAGGAACTCGACGCGATCCGCGATCGTGTGATCGGCAGTCTCGGCGCGTCCGATACGCGCTATATCCGGCGCGTGGCCGCTGCCGTGCGCTGGTTCGGCGTCGGCGGCCGCAGCCTGCTGTTCCTGGCGGCGTTCTCGCCGCTGCTGTGGGCACCGCTGCTGTGGCCGGCCGCCATCGCCGGCACGCTCATGCTGGCGCTGTCGAAGATCCTGGAGAACATGGAGCTGGGCCACAACGTGATGCACGGCCAGTTCGACTGGACCGGCGACCCGAAGTTGAACGGCAACACCTACGAGTGGGACATCGTTGCCACCGCCGACAACTGGCGCAAGACCCACAATTTCCGCCACCACACCTATACCAACGTGCGTGGCATGGACGATGACATCGGTTACGGCCTGCTGCGCATCTTCCCGGAACAGCGCTGGAAGCCGTTCTATCTGCTGCAGCCGATCATCGCACCGATCTTCGCGCTGCTGTTCCAGTGGGGCGTGGCTGCCCAGGACCTGCGCCTGGGGCGCTGGCTGAAGGGCCGCATCAGCAGCCGCGCGATGTGGCTGCAGACCCGTCCGGTGGCGCGCAAGATGCTGCGCCAGGTGCTGAAGGATTACGTGCTGTTCCCGCTGCTGGCCGGCCCGTTCTTCCTGACCGTGATGCTGGGCAACCTGGTCGCCAACGGCCTTCGCAACATCTGGACCTACGTGATCATCTTCTGCGGCCACTTCACCGCTGAATCGGAGACGTTCCCCAAGGAGTGCCTGCGCAACGAATCGCGTGGCCACTGGTACCTGCGCCAGCTGCGTGGCTCGTCGAACATCAGCGGTGGTTTCCTGATCAACGTGCTGTCGGGCAACCTCAGCCACCAGATCGAACACCACTTCTATCCGGATCTGCCGGCCAACCGCTATGCGGCCATCGCCAAGGAAGTGAAGGAGATCTGCCTTCGCTACGGTCAGCACTACAACAACGGTTCGCTGCCACGGCAGTTCGGCCAGGTGGTCTGGCGCATCCTGCGGCATGCCTTCCCGAGCAAGCCGCGCCGCCTGCCCATGCCGGACATCATGACGGCGCCGGCACCGGCCAACGCAGGCTGATCGATACGGCCGGCCTGTGCGGCCGGCTCAGCCCGCGCTCTCCTGCGGCGCCGGCTGTTCGCGCTGGAGCCGGCGCAGAAACACCTGCATTTCCTTCCGAGCCTGCACATCGCCCTGGTGGCTGGCCACGCTGAGGCCCCGTTGCCATGCCTCGCGCGCCGCCTGCGGCTGGCCACCCGCCAGCCAGGCCTTGCCCAGCAGTTTCCACGCCGCCGAGTACTGCGGATCAAGTGCCACGCAGCGGCCCAGATGGGTCGCCGCGCGCGCCGGATTGCCGGCGTCGAGCCAACCCTTGCCCAGCCCGAAGCGCAGCAGCGCGCTGTCGTGGCCGTTGGCGAGCAGGTCCTCCAGTGCCTCGATGTTCATGTCTGTACCTCCCGCAGGGTGTCCAGCGGCCCCGGCAGGAAGCGGCCACGGTGGAACATCAGCGGTGCACCGCCGGTTTCGTTGACCTCGATGATGCGGCCGGCCAGCAGCAGGTGATCACCCACCGGCCATTGCGCATGATGGGTACAGGTCAGGTGCGCGACTGCGCCGGCGATGCGCGGCGGCGCGTCGTCTTCGCCTGGAAGCAGGGGTACGCCGTCGAAACGATTGCGCACCTGGGGATCGGCGAACGTGCGCGCCAGTGCTTCCTGGTCCGCGCCCAGCACGCTGATCGCGAAGTGCGTGGCGCGCTGGAAGGCCTGCAGGCTCTGTGCGTGCAGGGCCAGGTTCCACAGTACCAGCGGCGGCTGCAGCGACACCGGCACGAAGGAATTGATGGTCAGGCCCAGCGGTGTGCCCCGTGCGTCGCGGGTGCAGACGATGGCCACGCCGGTAGGGAAGTGGCCGAGCAGCCGCCGCAATGCACGCGGCGGCAGACTGACCGAGGGTACCGGAGCCGGGGCGGGGAAGACCCCTGCCCACGGCCCGGCGTAATGGGGAGTGCCGGTGCTCATGCGCCGCCCGCCTGGCGGTAGCGGCGACCGACTTCGGCCCAGTCGATGATGTTGAAGAACGCCCCGATGTAGTCCGGACGGCGGTTCTGGTAATGCAGGTAATACGCGTGCTCCCACACATCCAGGCCGAGGATCGGCGTGTTGCCGGACAGGCCGGCCGCCGCGCCCATCAGCGGGCTGTCCTGGTTGGCGCTGCTTTCAACCCACAGGCGGCCATCGCGATCACTGGTCAGCCAGGCCCAGCCGCTGCCGAAGCGGGTCAGCGCCGCCTTGCTGAAGGCATCCTTGAAGGCATCGAAGCCGCCGAGGTCACGGTCGATGGCCGCCGCCAGCACCTCATCGGGCGTGCCGCCGCGTGCGCTGAGCACGGTCCAGAACAGGCTGTGGTTGGCGTGGCCGCCACCGTTGTTCCGGACTGCGCTGCGCTGGGCCTCCGGCACGGCATCGAGGCTGGCGATCAGCGCCTCGACCGGCTGTTCGGCGAGGCCGGCCTGCTCGACCGCGGCATTGAGGTTGTTGACGTAGGTCTGGTGGTGCCTGCTGTGGTGGATCTCCATCGTCCGCGCATCGAAATGCGGTTCGAGGGCATCGTAGGCATAGGGGAGCGGGGGAAGCGAGTACGACATTGAAGCAGTCTCCGTAGCGAAGGCCAGCGGGCTGGCCGTGGGGAGACTGTTATCGCACCTCAACATTGGTTGAGGTCAACCCGCCTGCTCCTTCATCCACTCAACCCAGCCAATCCCTGCACGCCCCATCCACCTGATTGCCGCACGCCTGCTGCATCCGCTGCTGCAGCCGCGCCAGCGTCTGCGCGCCCTGGTGCTTGCCACTCCATGCCTTCAGCTGCCCGGCCAGGCGTTCGAAGCGCTGGCGGGTGCGCTGGTGATAGCCCGACGGCTGCGCCTCCAGTTCGGCGATCAGCGAGGCGGTCGCCTGTTCGATGCGGGGTGCATCGTCCGGCGCCAGCTTCAGCAGGCCTTCCACATACAGCACACCCCATTGCACCCGGGTCGCCGGGCCCTGCGCACCGTCGTAGGCACGCTTCAGCCACTCCAGAGCACCGGCGGTGTCGCCGCGCTGCTCGGCCAGCTCGGCCAGCTCGGGCATGTAGTAGTACGGCTGCTCGCTGCGCTTCAGTTCGGCCAGCAGCAGCGACTCCGCGCCGGCGTCGTCGCCGACCTGGCGCAGTGCGTAGACCGCGCTGCTGATCGTAGCCTGGCGTGCATGCGCATCGGTGGCGGCGGCATCGGCGGCGGCCACGCGCTGCTTGACCCGATCAACCAGAGTAGCGGGCAGTGCGCCCTTGGGCTGTTGCAGTCGGGCCAGCGATACTTCGGTCAGCGCGCGCGACAACGCGTCGCCGGCGCGGTCGCCACGCTCGGCGTCTGCGCGCTCGAGCGCGACCAGCAGTTGCTGTCCCAGGGTGTTGCTGGTGGCGGGCCCGGTACTGGCCTGCTTGACCAGCTGTACGCCCGCATAGCCCAGCAGCTCGCGGTTGCGTCGTACCTCCGCGGGGTGCGCCAGCACGGCCTGCAGCAGCTCGCGCACTTCGGTGGGCGAGGCATCGGGCTTTTCGGCTGTCGCCAAGGCAAGCAGAGCGAAACGGCGCTGCAGGGCGGCCTCCGGTGCGGCCTTGGACAGCTGGCGCAGCACGTCCTGGCTGTTGCGTTCGCCGGCCAGGCGGTTGGCGTCGACTTCCCAACCGTAGTCGCCCAACACCTGCCAGTCTTCGGCGGCCAGTTGCTCCGGCGTCGTCAATGCGGTGGCCAGGGTGGCGGCAACGGCACTGCGGCGGCCTGCGGCCACGGTCAGTGCCCGGGTCAGTTCGGCGGCATCGTTGCCGCCGGCCACGCGGGTGATTTCGTTGCGCTGTGGGTCCAGCACGATCAGGGTCGGATAGCCGCGCACGCCGAAGCGCTCGCCCCAGGCCTGCGCACCTTCCTCGTCGCCATCCAGGTAGACGGGAACGAATTTGCTGGTCAGCGCGATGAAGGCCGGGTCCTTGAACAGACCCGCCTTGAGCTGGTTGCACGGTGGGCACCAGACCGCACCCCAGTACAGCAGCACCGGCTTGCCGCTGTCGGCGGCTTCGGCGAAGGCGTCGTCGACGTCGCCCTGGCGCCAGGCGATGGCGGACGCCGGTGCGGGGGCCTCGGCGGAGTTGGCGGTGGAAACCGGGGCCGGGGTGCAGGCGCTCAGCGCCGAAGCCAGCAGCAACACGGAAAGCGCAACGCGCATCGGCAGCATCTCGAAGGGCAGGGTGACAGGCCATTGTAGGAATGACGGCAGAGGCTGCTGATTCAGTTTGCTCATGAAGGGTGCGCTGCAGGGCATGACGTCCGCCGCCCGCACCCTCTGCCGATACACCACCCCATTGAACCCACCGGCTTGGCACGCACCTGCGGCAGGGCTCCACGCTAAGCTGACAGCATGAGCGATTTCAATTCTGCCTACGCTGCGCTGTTTGCAGAACAGGGCCTGAGCCTGGGACTGATGACGCCGGTGGCGGCGCACGGGTTGGCCGATCCGCATGAGGCGCGGCGTATCGCCCGGTTGGCCGATGACCTCGGCTTTGCCGCGCTGTGGACGCGCGACGTGCCCTTGATGGTGCCGCAGGGACCGGAGGCGACCGCGAGCGCGCTGGATGATCCCTTCCTGTGGCTGGGCATGCTGGCCGCCGCGACAGAGCGCATCGTGGTTGGCAGTGCGGCCATCGTGCTGCCATTGCGCCAGCCGCTGCAGGTGGCGAAGTCGGCCTTGAGCCTGGACCGCATCAGCGGCGGGCGTTTCGTGCTGGGCCTGGGTTCGGGTGATCGCCCGGAGGAATTCGCCGCGTTCGGCGAGGATCTGGAGGGCAGGGCCGCGACGTTCCGTGAGCGCTGGTCGTTGCTGCGGGCGGCGCTGTCGCCGCAGGCACACGAGCGGGCCGCCGTGCTGCAGGTGACCGGAGGCTTCGACGTGCTGCCTGCGCCGGCCGCGCGCATTCCGATGCTGGTGGTGGGTACCGCCAGGCAGAGCCTGCAGTGGATCGCCCGTGAGTCTGAAGGATGGGCCACCTATCACCGCGAGGAGGCTGCCCAGGAGGGACGCATCGGTCTGTGGCAGCAGGCGTTGGCGCAACAGGGCGCGGCGGGCAGACCGTTCGTGCAGTCGATGCTGCTGGACCTGCAGGCGGACCCGCAGGCACCCGCCGAGCCGTTGCCGCTTGGCCTGAAGGTCGGCCGCGATGGCCTGCGTGACTATCTGCTGCGCGTGCATGCGCAGGGCGTGGCGCATGTGATGTTCAATCTGGTCGACAACGGCCGGCCGGTGGAGGCCGTGCTGCGCGAGATCGGGGAGCGGGTGCTGCCGCATATCCCCCGGTAGCTGTGCTGCGCCCGCCGGGCATGGCCCGGCGCTACCGATGTGTGGGCATCTGCGATGCGGCGAGTGTGACCCGACGGTGTCCTGAACGTTCGCATCTGCGTATCATTCGCATCTTCTGTCCCTGCAGGAGCCCGATGTGACCCCAGGCAATCCCATGCACCCCGTCGGACGGCTGTTCGCCGTGGTTGCCTTCATCGAGGCCATCACCTGGGCCGGCCTGCTGGTGGGCATGTGGCTGAAGTACGGCCCGCAGGCCAACGTCGCCCTGGTCAAGGTGTTCGGGCCGCTGCATGGCGTGGCGTTCCTGGTGTACGTGGCCGTGACCCTGTTCTCCGCAGTGCGCCTGCGCTGGCCATGGTGGGCCAGCGCGCTGGCCCTGCTTGCTGCTGTCCCGCCGCTGGTCACGCTGCCGCTGGAGTGGTGGTTCCGCCGTCGCGGCCTGCTGTCGCCGCGTGTGACGCGCTGACACGGCTGTTGCGGGTCCATTCAATTGAATGGGTATCAAATGCAAATACGAGCCGTTATCATTTAAGGGTGATGCCGCTGCGTGACGTGGCGGCATCGGGCGGAGCGTCGTGCTGGCGTTCTGCCGTCCTTCCCTGTCACGGCTGATGTTCCATGCACGCACGTCCCGTCGTTCCCGGTTTGCCGGCCCTGGTGTTGGCGGCCCTGATCGGCACCATGGCCATGATGTCTTTCGTCGCCGTGATCGGCCCGGTGGTCCGGCTGCTGGGCCTGTCCGAATGGCACGCGGGCCTGTCGGTGACGGCCGCCGGCGTGCTGTGGATGCTGGCGGCTCGCCGCTGGGGCCAACTCAGCGACCGCATCGGTCGCAAGCGCGTGCTGCTGCTGGCGATGGGCGCGTACACCGGCGTCTACCTCGCGCTCGCCATGTTCATCGATGTGGCCCTGCAGGTCACGCCGCCGGTGGTTGTGTCGGTGCTGGTGCTGGTGGGCGCGCGCGGGCTGATCGGGCTGTTCTATGCCGCCGTGCCACCGACGGCCGCAGCCTTGATCGCCGACCAGGCGCCGGCCGGCCAGCGCACGCAGTTTCTCGCCCGTCTGGGCAGTGCCAATGCACTGGGGATGGTGCTGGGCCCGGCGGCAGCAGGCTGGCTGGCCTACACGCATCTTTCGCTGGCGCTGTATGTGGCCGCGCTGTTGCCGCTGCTGGCGCTGGCACTGCTGGCGTGGCGTCTGCCTTCGACAGCGCCGGCAGCGGCGGCATCGTCAGCACGACGGACGCCCCTGCGCCGTCTGGACCGGCGCCTTCGGCTGCCCCAGCTGGCCGCGTTCCTTGCAATGGTGTCGGTGACCATCGCGCAGGTGACGGTCGGCTTCTTCGCGATCGATCGCCTCGGCCTGGCAGCGGCTGAAGGCGCGCGCATGGCCGGCATCGCACTGACGGCTGTGGGCGTCGGGCTGATCCTGGCGCAGGCACTGGTGATGAAGCTGGAGGTGCCACCGCGGCGCTGGATCGTGCTGGGTGCATTGATCGCCGGTATCGGCTTCGCCTCGGTCGCCGCCGTGCAGCAGTCCTGGCAGCTGCCGGCGGCCTATGCGCTGGCGGCATTCGGCATGGGCTTCGTGTTCCCGTCGTTCCAGGCGCTGGCCGCCGATGCGGTGCAGGCACACGAACAGGGTGCCGCCGCCGGAACGGTCGCTGCGGCACAGGGGCTGGGCATGGTGGTCGGGCCGATGCTCGGCACGCTGTTGTATCGGGGCGGGCCGAGCCTGCCGTATCTGCTGGTCGGTGTGCTGCTGCTGTTGCTGTGCGTGCTGGCGGCAGCGCACCGGATGAAGGAGGCGACATGAACGATTCGCTCAGGGACGATGCATGGCAGGAGACGGCGCCGTTGCCGTTGCCGGCTGCGGATGACCCCACGCTGTTCCTGCTGCAGCATGCAGGGCAGCATGTGCATGCGCGTGGCTGTCGTGCGGCGCTTGCGTCCGGTCCGCTGGTGACGCTGGCCGGGCGCGTGGCTGCGTTCTTCGCGCAGCAGCGGGGCGGGCCGGGCCTGCTGGTCGGAGCGATTCCGTTCGAACCACGTGCTGACGATGCGCTGTACCAGCCCGAACGCGTGCTGCCTGCGTTGCCGGTGCAGCCGCAGGCTGCGCCGGCGCTGGAGGGTGTCGTGCAGGCCGAACCTTCGGCGGACGACTACGCCGCAGCGGTGGATAGGGCAGTACAGGCCCTGCGTGATCCCCGACAGGACCTGCACAAGGTGGTACTGGCGCGCAGCCTGTTGGCACACACACGCCACGCCCTGACGCCCGATGTGCTGCTGGCGAGACTGGGAGCCGATCCGTCGGTAGCGACCTACGCGGTGCCGCTGCCGGTGGAGCTGGGCCAGGCCCCGGCATGGCTGGTCGGGGCGACGCCCGAGCTGCTGCTGCGCAAGCGCGGCGCGCAGGTGCTGTCGCACCCGCTGGCCGGCTCAGCCCGACGCAGTGCGGATCCGGTGCAGGACGAGCGTGCCGCGCAGACCCTGCTGGCGTCGGCCAAGGATCACGACGAGCACCGTCATGTGGTCGAGGCCATCGTTGATGGCCTCTCTCCCTATTGCAGCCATATCGACGCGCAGGCGCGGCCGGTGCTGCATGCCACGGCCACCATGTGGCACCTGGGCACCCGCATCCATGCCACGTTGAAGGATCCACGGGTGCCGGCCGCCGCCCTGCTGGCGCAGCTGCATCCCACGCCCGCCGTATGCGGCACGCCGCAGCAGGCGGCGCTGCAGCGCATCCGCGAACTGGAGCCGGTTCCACGCGGTTTCTACGCCGGTGCCGTGGGGTGGCTGGACGCGCAGGGCGACGGCGACTGGTACGTCGCCATCCGCTGCGCACGACTGCAGGGCACGCAGCTGCGCCTGTATGCGGGCGCCGGCATCGTCGCCGGGTCGCAGCCGCAGGCCGAAGTGGCCGAAACCGCAGCGAAGTTTGCTGCCCTGTTGAACGCGCTGGGCGTCAGTGAGCCCGCGCCCCCGACCGAGCCCCTCGCATGAGCCGATCTCCTTCCCGCCTGCCATTGCAGCAGGTATGGCCCGAAGACCGGGTCGCCCACTATCGCCGGATGGGGCATTGGCGCGGGGAGACCTTCCCGGCCTTCCTGCGCGAGCGCGCCGAACGCTACGCCGATGACATCGCGGTGGTGGCAGGTGATGTCCGACTGAGCTATGCGCAGCTGTGGCACGAGGCCGGGCGCATCGGCAGCGGCCTGCTGGCGCTGGGCCTGCAGCCCGGTGAACGGGTGCTGGTGCAGCTGGGCAACAGCGCCGGCTTCATCGCCACCGTCTGCGGCCTGTTCCGCGCCGGCCTGGTACCGGTGTACGCGTTGCCCGCGCACCGCATCACCGAGCTGGTGCACTTCGCCACGAAGGCCGAGGCCAGTGCCTTTGTCACCGCCGATGTGCACGAGGGTTTCGATCATCGCGGGCTGGCACGGGCACTGCAGGCGGAGGTGCCGGCCCTGCGCCACGTGGTGATCGACGGCGATGCGGAGGAGTTCGTCGGGCTGGCGAACCTGCAGGGCGACCGCAGCCAGCTGCCGGCCGACCCGGATCCGCAGTCGGTGGCGTTCCTGCAGCTGTCAGGTGGCAGCACCGGCCTGTCCAAGCTGATTCCGCGCACGCACGACGACTACATCTACTCGTTCCGTGCCAGCAATGCGATCTGCGGGATCGACCGCGACAGCGTGTATCTGGTCGCATTGCCGGCCGCGCATAATTTTCCGATGAGCTCGCCGGGCTTCTTCGGTGCGCTGTATGCCGGTGCCCGCGTGGTGCTCAGTCCGGGGCCGGGCCCGGATGTCGGGTTCCCGCTGATTGCACGCGAGAAGGTGACCTGCTGTGGGCTGGTGCCGCCGCTGGCCCTGCTGTGGGCGCAGGCAGCGGCATCGACGAAGCACGATCTGTCCAGCCTGCGGGTGCTGCAGGTGGGCGGCGCAAAACTGGTGCCGGAGGCCGCGCGGCGCGTCATCGATGGCCTGGGCTGCACGCTGCAGCAGGTGTTCGGCATGGCCGAAGGCCTGGTGAACTACACCCGCCTCGACGATCCCGAGGAACTGGTGGTGGCCTGCCAAGGACGTCCGATCAGCCCTGACGACGAGGTCCGTGTGGTCGACGACCACGACCAGCCGGTTGCCGAGGGCGAGATCGGACATCTGTTGACCCGCGGCCCGTACACCATCCGTGGGTACCACAACGACGCCGCGGCCAACGCGCGCTCGTTCACCGACGACGGCTTCTACCGCACCGGCGACCGCGTGCAGCAGCTGCCCGGGGGATATCTGGTGGTGCAGGGGCGTGCCGGTGACCACATCAACCGTGCCGGCGAGAAGATCTCCGCCGAGGAGATCGAAGACCATCTGCTGGCCCATCCGGGTGTGTTCGATGCGGCGGTGGTGTCCATTCCCGATGAGTACCTGGGCGAGCGCAGCTGTGCCTTCGTCATCCGCCAGGGCGAGCCGATCACGGCGCCGGCACTGAAGGCCTGGATGCGCGGGCGCGGGCTGGCGGCGTTCAAGGTGCCGGACCAGGTGGTGTTCGTGGACAGCTTCGATACAACGGCGGTCGGCAAGATCAGCCGCCGCGAACTGCGTGCGCAGCTGCGTGCGCGTCATCTGCAACAGACAGGAGGAACGCGCTGATGGCGCTGCCCCGCATTGCTTCATATTCCCTGCCGACCGCCAGCGAGTTGCCACAGCCGCGCGGCCCCTGGCGCCCGCAGCGCGAGCGGATCGCGTTGCTGGTGCACGACATGCAACGCTACTTCCTGGCAGCGTTCGACGCGGACAGCGAGCCGCTGCGCCCCGCCGTGGACAACGTCGCGCGCCTGCTGGCGCATTGCCGGGCGCAGGGAATTCCCGTGTTCTATACCGCCCAGCATGGCGATCAGGACCGGCGCGACCGCGGCCTGCAGGCCGACCTGTGGGGGCCCGGCATGCGCCGGAGTGACGAACATGAGCCGATCATCACCGCGCTGGCCGCGCAGCCGGGCGAGCACGTACTGGTCAAGCATCGCTACAGCGCCTTCCAGCGCAGCAACCTGGAGACGCTGATGCGCGCGCGCGGGCGCGACCAGCTGCTGGTGACCGGTGTGTATGCGCATATCGGCTGCACCGCGACCGTGGTCGAAGCCTTCCAGCGTGATATCGAGGCATTCATCGCCGCGGATGCGGTCGCCGACTTCTCGCGCGCCGATCATGAGCAGGCGCTGCACTGGATCGCACGGACCTGTGGCGTACCGATGACCACCGGCCAGCTGCTGGAGACACTGTGATGGATAGGACGGGCGATGTGCTTGACCTGGAACGGATGCGCGCGGACGTGGCGCGCGTGCTCGAATGCGAGCCGGCCGACATCGGCGATGACGACAACCTGATCGATCTCGACCTGGATTCGATGCGCATGCTCGGCCTCGTTCTTGCGTGGAGCAACACTGGCCTTCCGCTGGAGTTCTCGCAGCTGGCCGAGCACACCACGCTGCGCCAGTGGTGGCAGGTGGTGCAACGGCTGCAGGCCGCACAAGGCGCATGAACGGTGCAGCGCCAGCCTCACCGGTGGCATTGACCGAGGCCCAGGCGGGGCTGTGGTATGCCCAGCGCCTGGCTCCCGACAACCCTGCATTCAACACGGCCCATGCCGTATGGATCGACGGCGCGCTGGACGTGGCGGCGTTCACGGCCGCCGCCAACCAGGCGGCGGCAGAGGCGCAGGCGCTCGCACTGCGATTCACGGAAGGCAGTGATGGCCAGCCCCTGCAATGGCATGAGCCGGCGCATGTACCGCTGCTGGCAGTCCATGATCTTTCCAGCGCTGCCGATCCGGTGGCCGAAGCCAACGCCGCGATGCGGGCCGACCGGCTGAGCCCGGTCGATCCCACCCGCGACCGGATCAGCCAGCAGGTGCTCTACGCACTGGGAGGCCAGCGCTGGGTCTGGTACCTGCGCGTTCACCATCTCGGCGCTGATGGCTATGGCATGGCACTGTTCAGCGATCGTGTCTGCGCGCTGTACGCCGGGCGCGGCGGCGATGCGCTGCCGCCCCTGGCCGGTGTACTGGCCGACGATGCGGCATACCGCATCGATCCGCGTCGCGAGATGGCCGGTGCCTGGTGGCGCGACCACCTGCGGGACGCGCCGACCGCCGCTGGTCTGGCCGGCGTCGCCGCCGCCAGTGATGACGCGTTGCGCTGGGTGCAGCCGCTGGATGCCGCCTTCCGTGAAGAGCTGCTGCAGGCATCGGTGCGCTGGCTGCAGCCGTGGCCGGATGTGCTGGCCGCACTTGCGGCCGAGTACCTGCGGCGGATGAGTGCGGCCGAGGAAGTGGTGCTGGGGGTGCCCTACATGGGGCGCCTGGGAAACGCGTCGGCGCGCGTGCCCGCGATGGTGATGAACGTGCTGCCGCTGCGCGTGGCCGCTGCCGAGGGCAGTGTCGAAAGCTACACCCGTGGCATCGGCCGGCAGTTGAGCCAGAGCCGCAGGCATGGCCGGTATCGCGGCGAACAGCTGCGGCGCGATCTGGGCCTGGTCGGTGCGCAGCAGCGCCTGCATGGCCCGCTGGTGAACATACAGCCGTTCTACAGGCCGCTGGCGCTGCCCGGCGTGCAGGCCACGCTGCAGGTGCTGTGCACCGGGCCGGTGGAGGATCTGGTGCTGGGCTTCCGCGGTGATGGCCAGGCGCTGCTGGATCTGGAGGTCGAGGCGAACCCCGCCCTGTACAGCGACGCCGACGTGCAGGCGCATGCGCAACGGCTGCTGCATTTCGTGTCGGCGGCGCTGGATGCCGACGACATTGCCAGCGTGCCACTGGCCACCGCGGCAGAGGTCACGCAGGTGGTTCACCGCTTCAACGCGACCACCCATCCATTGCCTGCAACCACACTGGTGGAACTGTTGCAGCAGGGCATGGATCGCGACCCTCAGGCAACGGCGCTGGTCTGCGGCGACGCCACGCTTGAGCATGCCGCGCTGGAGGCACGCAGCTTCGCGCTGGCGGCACAGCTGCGCGCGCTGGGGGTGGGGCCGGGCAGTGTGGTGGCGGTCGCGCTGCCGCGTTCGATGGAGCTGGTCATCGCCCTGGTGGCCGTGCTGCGTGCCGGCGCC
Source organism: Stenotrophomonas sp. YJH_SMC_36 (assembly GCF_059369935.1). NCBI lineage: Bacteria > Pseudomonadati > Pseudomonadota > Gammaproteobacteria > Lysobacterales > Lysobacteraceae > Stenotrophomonas > Stenotrophomonas sp. YJH_SMC_36. Next base: position 83,318 of record NZ_JCAFTD010000004.1, read on the forward strand.
GCCTATCTTCCGCTGGATCCTGCACATCCCGACGAGCGCCTGGCGCGCATCCTGCGCTCGGCGCGTCCGGCCTGCGTGCTGGCCGACAGCACGATGGCGCACCGGGCCGCAGGCGTGCCGGTGCTGCCGCCCGATCAATGGATGGCACAGGGGGCTGCCGCGCCCTGGCCGGACCCGGCGCCGGATGATGCGGCCTATGTGATCTACACCTCCGGCTCGACCGGCGACCCCAAGGGCGTGGTCATCGAGCATCGCGCCATCGTCAACCGCCTGCTGTGGATGCGCGAGCACTACGGCTTCGGCGCAGACGACCGCGTGCTGCAGAAGACGCCCGCCACGTTCGACGTGTCGGTCTGGGAGTTCTTCCTGCCGCTGCTGTGCGGCGCCACGCTGGTTCTCGCCGGTCCGGATGCGCATCGTGATCCCACCGAGCTGGCCCGGCTGATCCGCGCGCAGGCCATCACCACCGCCCACTTCGTCCCGTCGATGCTGGACGCCTTCCTCGCGGCGCCGGCCTCGCAGGGCCTGCAGCTGCGCCGGGTGTTCACCAGCGGCGAAGCGCTCGATGCCTCGCTGCGCGACCGCTTCCATACCCGCATCGACGCGCAGCTGCACAACCTGTACGGGCCTACCGAAGCCGCGGTGGACGTCAGTTACTGGCCGGCCCCGGCAGGCGATCGCTCACGGCCGGTGCCGATCGGCTTCCCGGTCTGGAACACCCGCCTGTATGTGCTTGACGCAGGCATGCGACCCTTGCCGGTGGGCGTGCCGGGCGAGCTCTACCTGGGCGGCGTGCAGCTGGCACGGGGCTACCTGGGCCGCGACGATCTCACCGCCGGACGTTTCCTGGCCGATCCCTTCGTGGCGGGCGAGCGCATCTACCGCACCGGGGATGTCGCGCGCTGGCGCAGCGACGGAGCGGTCGAGTATCTGGGCCGCAGCGACCATCAGGTGAAGCTGCGCGGTCTGCGCATCGAGCTGGGGGAGATCGAGGCGGCGCTGCGGGAACTGCCCGGCATGGAGCGCGTGGAAGTGCTGCTGCGCCACGACCTTCCCGGTGACCCACGGCTGGTCGCCTATGTGCCGGTGGCAATGGCCGACGCCGCTGCCCTGCGCGCGCACGTGGCGGCGCGCGTGCCGGACTACATGGTGCCGTCGGCGTTTGTCGGGGTCGATCACTGGCCGGTGACCACCAACGGAAAGCTGGATCGCAGCGCGCTTCCGAAGCCGCCGGAGGTCGGGGTGACCGGTGTCGCACCGCGCACGCCACTGGAACATGCGCTGGCCGCCTTGTTCGCACAGGCACTGGGCCGTGAGCAGGCAGTTGCGGTGGATGCGGACTTCTTCAGCCTTGGGGGCGACTCGCTTTCGGCCGTGCACCTGCTGCTGGCCATCGAACAGCGCTGGCGCTGCGAGCTGGGCCTCGGCGTTCTGTTCGCGGAGCCGACGGTGGCGGCGCTGGCCCGGCGTATCGCCGAACCCCCGATGCTGGCCGATCATGCCTTGGGCCCGGTCATCGCGTTGACCACGACCGATGGGACTGAACCCCCGCCGCTGTTCGTGCTGCACCCGGCAGGCGGCATCGCCTGGAATTACCGCGCGCTGGCGCGTGCGCTGCAACCGGCGCGGGCCGTGTACGGGCTGCAGTCGCCGGCGCTGGACGCCGCGCAGCCGCTGCCGGCCAGCATCGAGGCGATGGCCAACGAGTACGTGCAGCGTGTAGTGACCCTGCAGCCGCGCGGGCCGGTGCACCTGCTCGGCTGGTCGGTGGGGGGGATCATCGCCCAGGCGATGGCCGTGCGCCTGCACGAGATCGGTCGCGAGGTCGGCGAGCTGGTCCTGCTCGACGCCTATCCCAGTGAATGCTGGCGGGCCGAGCCGGAGCCGGATCCGATCGCTGCGCTGCGGGCGTTGCTGGCCATCGCCGGCCACGATCCGGACGCACACCCGGAACTGGACAGCCGCGAGCGCATCCTGGCCTTCCTGCGTCGAGGTGGCAGTGCGCTGGGCAGCCTGCCCGACGTGGTGCTGGACGGCGTGGTGCGCGCGGTCACCGGAACCAACCGCCTGATCCGCGAGCACCACCACCGGCCATTCGACGGCACCCTGGTGCATGTGCGCGCAGGGCGGGACCACCAGGCACGACCACAGCTGCAGTCGGCGCTGTGGAAGGCGCACGCGCGCACGGTGCAGGCGCTGGAACTGCCGTTCGTGCATGCCGAACTGACCGGCCGTGATGCGGTGGCGCAACTCGCGCCATGGCTGTCGGCGCGACTGCGGCATCGGGATGAACAACAGGAGATCGCAACATGCAGTTGACCGGTTTTGAAGGTCGCGTGGCGCTGGTGACCGGCGCAGCCGGGGGGATCGGCACCGCGCTGGTGAAGCTGCTGGTCGCCGCCGGCTGCCAGGTGGTGGCCACCGACCGCGAGTCGCCCGCGATCGTGGGCGAGCGCGTCCATGCCTGTGCGCTGGATGTCAGCGACAGCGCAGCGGTCGATGCGCTCATCGACCAGGTGGAGGCGAAGATCGGACCGATCGCCCTGGCGGCCAGTGTGGCCGGCGTGCTGCAGGTCGGCGCGGTGACGGAAACCTGTGATGCCGATTGGCGCCGTGTTTTCTCGGTCAACGCTGACGGTGTGTTCCATCTCGGCCGCGCACTGGCGCGGGTGATGTCACCGCGCAGACAGGGCGCCATCGTCACCGTCAGCTCGAACGCCGCGGGCGTGCCGCGTCACGGCATGGCGGCCTACGCTGCCTCGAAGGCGGCAGCGACCATGTTCACCCGTTGCCTGGGCCTGGAGCTGGCGCCACTGGGCATCCGCTGCAACATCGTCGCACCCGGTTCGACGCTGACCGCCATGCAGACCGGCATGTGGGAAGACGCGTACGGTGCCGAGCGGGTGATTGCCGGCAACCTCGACACCTACAAGGCGGGCATTCCCCTGCGCAAGCTGGCTACGCCGGAGGACGTTGCCCAGTCGGTGATGTTCCTGCTGTCCGAGCAGGCCGGGCATGTGGCGATGAGTGACCTGTACGTCGACGGCGGCGCCACGCTGCGCGGCTGACCCCCTGATGCAGGGCCGGGCCTCAACCGGGGTTGCGGGGCTTGCGCGCGCGCTTCGGTTTCGCCGCATCACCGCCGCTGGCCGCACCGTCCTGCAACGCCTGCAACCACGACAGGGTATCGACGTAATCGATGAAGTGGCGCAGATAGCCGGGGCTGGCGGCCTGCATCGAATCGAGCATGCGCTGCACCAGCACCGCAGAGTTCAGCGGGCCGCCGTCGGCAGGGGCCTCGGTGCGCAGCGAACGGCGCACCTGCAGTTCACTGCGCAGCTCCGACCACTCGTACTGCACCTGCTGCAGCATCGGCACCTGCGGGTAGTCCGCCAGCGAGCGCGACCCCGCATCGAGATCGCGCACCAGTGCACGCAGCCCCTCCAGCGCTGGCAGCTTATCTGCCATCCGGTGCCCTGGGCCTGGGAATCGGCGCGATCTCCACGCGGCGGTTGCGCGCGCGGCCATCTTCGCTGGCATTGGAGCTGACCGGCTGCTCGCTGCCGAAGGCGGCGGCGAACACCGCATCGGCCGGTACGCCATCGGCGATCAGGGTACGGGTCACCGTCAGCGAACGCTGCGCGGACAGTTCCCAGTTGTCGGCGAAACGACGGTTGCCTTCGCGCACCGGCGCATCATCGGTGAAGCCGCTGACCATCAGGATCTCTTCGCGGCTGCCCAGGTAGGCAGCCAGCGGTGCGGCCAGGCTGCGCAGCAGCTCCTGGCCCTCCGGCTGCAGCTGGTCTGAATTGAGGGCGAACAGCACACTGCCGCTGATGCCGATGCGGCCATCGACCAGCGTCACCCGGCCCGCCGCCAGCGGGCCGGCCAGTGCCTGCTCCAGCGTCTGCAGGCGCTTGGCTTCGGCCTGGCGCTGCCTGACTTCATCCTCCAGCCGCTGCGAGAGTTCCAGCTGGACCGCTACCACGCCGACCAGGATCAGCACGAACGCGCCGAGCAGTACCGACATCAGGTCGCCGAATGCCGCCCAGATCGGCGCGTGCGAACCGCCGTCGACCTCCAGCTCGTCGCTCATGCGGTGCCGGCCTTGCCGCGGCGCGCGGCCAACTGATGCAGCTCCTCCATCACCTGTTTCTGCGACAGCAGGCTCAGGTCGACCACCTCGCGCGCCTGCGCCACGTAATAGGCCAGCTGCTCGTCGCTGCGGGCGAGCGAGGCATCCAGCGCGCCACCGATCTGCTCCAGCCGGCCCGACAGCTCGGCCGATGCGGCGCCGAACTGGGCCACGGCGTCGCCGAAGGCGCCGGCAAGGTGGCCGACTTCAGTGGCGCTGCCATCGAGCAGTGCGGCGATGCCGTCGAGCTTGCCGGTTTCGGCCGCGATGTGGTCGGTGAAGCGGTTGCCGACGCGCTCCAGCAGTTCCGCCGAGCCGCCCACCAGTGCATCGACCGCGCTGCGTTGTTCATGCGAGGCATGGTTGATCGCATCCAGAAGGGTCTGCACCGTCGCCAGCAGGCGGCCGCGCTCCTCCAGCATCGCGTTGTCGCGCACCAGACTCTCGGAGAGCGTGCTGCGCAGCTCGTTGATGACGTCGGCAGCGGCCTTCGGTGCGGCGGCAGCCGTCTGCAGCAGGGTCGAGACTTCCGCGAGCGTTGCGCTGGCCTGGGCACGGCCGTTCTCGCCGATCTGCTGCGCGGTCTCCGCCAGCGTGTCGCAGATCTGCTGCTGCTGCGCAGCCAGGCGTTCTCCATTGGCGTGCAGGCGTTCGGCCAGATCGTTCGACAGGGTGTGCAGCGCGTCGCTCCAGCGTTGCAGGCGCTGTTCGTCACCGGCCTGCAGTTGTGCCTGCAGCGCGGAGTGGGCCTGTTGCAGATGGGTGCTGGCGGCCTCCCAGCGCGCCTGGCGCTGCTGCTCGTGGTCCTGCAGCAGCGACTGGCTGGCTGCATGACGTTCTTCAAGCGCGTGAAGCAGCGACTGGGCCCGTTCGTCCAGATGCTGGCTGACCGCCTCCAGTGCCTGCTGCTGGCGCTCGACCAGCGTGGTGTTCAGCGCATGCTGCTGGTCGGCCGCAGTGCGCCACGCGTCGGTCTGGCGATCGGCGTCCGCCTGCAGCCGTTCGCCGATGCGTGCCACCACTGCTTCGCCGTGTGCACCCTGGGCATCGCTGAAGGCCTGCAGATGCTGGCGCAGGTCGGTCACCAGCGCCTGCTGTGCCTGGGCCTGTTCGGCCATCACCCGCGTCCAGCTGGCTTCAGTCGATACGCGGCTGCGCTCGAAGCCGTCCGCCAGCCCGGCAAGCTGCTGCTGCACCGCCTGTTCAACGCGCGCATGCAGGGCCTGGCCGTGGCTGGCCAGGCCAGCCAGCGTGGTTTCCGCCATCGGCTGCAGGGCACCGCCGATGGCCGCTGCGCTGGCTTCGGCGCCTTCGCGCAGCGATTGCTGGAGCGAGGCCGCCAGGCGCTCCTGCAGCGCCTGGCTTTGGCTGAGGAACTCGGCCTGGCCGGCCAGCAGCCGTTCGTTGGCCGCCAGGCTGTGCTGCTCGAAGGCACCGGTCATCGCCTGCAGGCGGTCGACCAGGGCCGGCAGCGCTGCGGACTGCGCCTGCAGCAGTCGCAGGGATTCGGCGCGTTGCCACGCCTGCGAATACGGGTGCAGCGGGCCGGAGATGGCACGGTCGAGCTGCTGCACGGCCTGCAGGCGATCCCGGCGCAACAGCGCCGAAAGCAGCCCCAGCATGGCCGAACTGGCGACACCGGCAATCGACGTACCGAAGGCGACGGCCAGGCCCTGTACCGGGGATGCCAGCGAGCCGCGGATGGCGGCCATGTCGGTGGCGCTCTGCAGGGCGAGGCCGGTGCCGCGCAGGGTGTCCATCATGCCCAGCAGGGTGCCGAGCATGCCCAGCAGCACCAGCAGGCCGACCAGGTACGGTGTCAGGACCGGGCCGGGCAGGGCGGTGCGCTCACCTTCCACGCGCAGGCGCACGGCATTGCGCAGGCTTGCCGGCACGCGCTCCAGCCAGGGTGCCAGGCGCTCCTCGGCGGCGGACAGATCGCCCAGGGCATCGCGCAGGCCCGCGCTGGCCTGGCGATAGCGGTACAGCTCCACACCACCGGCGATGTAGCAGGCGGCAATGACCGCCGCGACCGCTGCACCCAACGGGTGCACCGACACGTAGCCGATGCCGATCCAGCACACGGCCAGCAGGCCGACAAGGAAGACAACGACAGGGAAAGCAGTTCTGGACATGGTGTTCCGGGTCAGTGGGAGCGCAGGGCTGCCAGCAGCCCCTCGATCGGGTGGAAGCGCAGCTGCAGCTCGGCAAGCAGCAGCGAGCGCATGTCATGGCGGAATGCGGTGCGCCAGCCAGGCTGGCCATGCACGCGGTCGAAGCGGGTGCCCAGCACTGCCGGGGCGATGGCCAGCAGGCTGTGCTCGCGCGGGCTGAGGGTCTGCTCCATCACGGCGTCGATCTCGGCCAGCCGCGCCAAATCGGGCGAGGCCCGCAGCAACTGGTCACGGAGGCGTCCGCGCAGGCGCCCGGTCGCGGTCTGGATGGCCTGCTGCAGTACCCGGTAGCGCTGCCGCAACGAGGCAAAGGTGGGTGTGGCGGCCGCCTCGGCCAGATCGAGCAGGCGCTCGGCTTCGGCATCGTCACGAATCGACGCCAGCAGGCTGGCATGGGCCTGCTCGCAGTCGGCCAGCAGGTCGTCCATCGCCTCGCCCGCGTCCGCCGCTGCAGGCACGCGTCCGCCCAGTGCCGTCGACAGCGCGACAGCACGGCTCCAGTCCACCCACTGACCGAGGCGATCGGTCAGGACGGGACTGGTGGCCGGCATCGCGCCGTCGCTGAGACGGGCGAGCAGGCGAAGGAAATCCGGTCCACCCAGGACCGTCTGCGCTGCGTTCGCCATCAAGGGGTGAGGGGCCAAAAACCGTTGATTTTACAGCCAGATGAGCCTGGCTGGATGAAGGGCGGGACGGGTGGGCGGGCCCGCAGGCGCCACAAGGCTTAGAATGACCGGCTGCACTCACCACGTTCGACCTCTGGAGCACCCATGACTGTTGCGCAGTTCTACCCGATCGGCACCCCCGGACAGCCCTGGGGCGATCCGGAACGCGCGCAGTGGCGGGCCCGCCAGCAACGCCAGCGCAGCTACCATGACGATGTGGTGGCGGCGCTGGAACGCCTGGACGAGCGTTTCGACGTGATCCAGTACGGGCAGCTCGATTACGCGCCGGACCACTATCCCCTGTTCGCCGTGGTCAACCACGACTGGAACCCGGCACTGCCGACGGCGCTGGTTACCGGCGGCGTGCATGGTTATGAGACCAGCGGCGTACACGGTGCCCTGCAGTTCCTGGAGCAGCAGGCCGAGCGCTACCTGGGGCGTCTGAACCTGATCGTGGCCCCCTGCGTGAGTCCGTGGGGCTATGAGCGCATCCAGCGCTGGAACCCCGCTGCCCTGGACCCCAACCGCAGCTTCCGCGACGGCGGCCTGATCGAGGAAGCCGCCTCGCTGATGCGCTGGGTGGCCGGGCGCAAGGCCGACATCCGGGTGCACCTGGACCTGCACGAAACCACCGACAGCGACCTGCACGAGTTCGACCCGGCCCGTTGCGCCCGTGATGGCAAGCCCTTCGAGCGGGACACCATTCCCGATGGCTTCTACGTGATCGGCAACAGCGAAGACCCGCAACCGGCATTCCAGCAGGCGCTGATCGCCGCCGTGGCGCCGATCACCCATATCGCCCCGGCCGATGCCGAAGGCAACCTGGTCGGCCTGCCGTTGCAGTCGCCGGGCGTCGTATGGGGTGAATCGCGCTCGATCGGGGCCTGCGCCGGATTCACCGATGCGCGTTTTGCCACCACCACGGAGGTCTACCCGGACAGTCCGCGTACCCACCCGCAGGAGTGCAACGACGCGCAGGTCGCGGCGGTCTGTGCGGGCCTGGATTTCGCCCTGGCGCACTGATCCCGACCGGGAATGCGACCGATCAGGATGACGCTGCTACGCGGCCATTACTCGGCGAAACTGGCGGTGTCCTTGCCTTGCCGCTTGGCGTGGTAGAGGGCTCGGTCGGCCAGTGCCAGCCAGTCCTCGACACTGCCGTGTCGCGGGCTCGCAGCGACTCCCATGCTGACACTGAAATCGCTCGCCGGTCCTGTCCGGCGTGCGTTCTCGTGCAGGCGTTGCCGGATGCGTGCCGCCATCTGCATGGCGTCTGACGCGGCGCAGTCGCGCAGCAGCACGACGAACTCATCCCCCCCGAGCCGTGCAGCTGTATCGGCCGGGCTGGCGAATTCGCGCAGTGTCGTGGCGATATGCCGCAGGACCTGATCGCCGGCGCGATGCCCCTGCGAGTCGTTGATGCGCTTGAAGTCATCCACATCCAGCATCAACAGGCACGCCATGCCGCCGTGGCGCTGGGATTTGTCCAGCGCCTGCTGGGCACGGTGGATCAGGAAGCCCCGGTTGGCCAGCTCCACCAGCGGATCCATCCGGCTCAGCCGCCGCAGCTGCCGGTTCTGTGATTTGACCCGGCGCGCGAGTTGCCAGCTCAGGATGCTGAGGCCGATGCCGTACACGAACAGGAACGGCATGCTCAGCATGATGCTGCGTTGCGAGGTGGTCGGCTGGTAGGGGAAGCCCAGCGCGAACCAGACGAGTCCAAAACCCAGCACCAGCGCCAGCGTCGCCCGCAGCGCCAGCCGCACTCCCCCTGCTGCGATCTTGTCGGCCACCAGCAGGGCGGTGAACAGTGCGCTGGGCACGATGCTGAGGGCGATGAACGCGATCCACGCGCCGCCAAGGAAGGAATCGAGCACCATGCAGCGGAACTGGGTGGCGGCCGGCTCGGGGGAACGCCGGGTGAGGACCAGAGCGATCGTCGGCCATGCCAGCGCATTGAGCAGCAGCAGCGTCCATGGCCACACGCCATCCTGGCGTTCGAGCAGGATGGAGGCCAGAGGGAGGGCCGCCAGGCTGCTGCCGACGAACCGCATCCAACCGATGCGCCGCGCCGCGCCGATACCCTCGACGGCCACCTCGGTCGAATCAGTGAAGTAGGGCATTGCCGATCCCCCCAAGATCGCACGACCAACGGCGCTCCACGGTGGAGCGCGCTCCAGCAGTCTGGCATTGCGACGTCAACGGCCCGTGCATGCTGCGGTCGCCGAGGTCAGCGCCGGATGGCAACACGGGGCCGCAGGCGCCGGGCGCCCGTTTGCTTCGGTCCGGAATCATCGAGGGCAGCGCGGCGGGCGTCTAAACCTTCTGCACCCCTGCCGCATCCAAGGCAGGCGGCAATCTGCCGTTGCCTCCACTGGAAGCCATCAATGCGCCAGTCCATACGCTCGTGGTACGTCGCCCTGGTTGCGGGGCTGCTTGTTCTTCCGCAGCCCCGCGCCGCGGCCGGGACGATCACCCTTCCTTTCGAGCAGGACAAGGATCATCGGATCTATGTGGAAGGGCGGATCAACCAGTCAGGACCGCTGCGCTTTCTTGTCGACACCGGCGCTGACGGACTGGCAGTCACGGTTGCCACCCGCAAGGCCGCGTCGATGCAGGTCGATGACCGCTCCGAGAACACCGGCTCCGATGGCGTGAGTTTCGTGGACTACAGTACCCACAACACGGTCGTCGTGGGAGACATGCGCCGGACGATGGGGGCGGCCGTGATCGACTACGGCAAGCGTCCGTTCGACGCCGTGCTTGGCTGGACATTCTTCGCGGGGCGCATCATCGAGATCGACTACGACCGCAAGCTGCTGCACGTGCACGACCGGTTGCCGGATCTGCACGGATACACCCGCGCGAACGTCCGCTGGATCGACAATACGCCCGCCATCGAAGTGCTTCTGCGTGAGGGTGGCTCGACACTTGCGGCCTGGCTGTTCGTGGACACCGGCAGCAACGGCGCCATCGATCTGGGTCATGCGTACAGCTCGCGCCACCGACTGCAGGAGGTGTTCACCCGCACGATCGGTACCTCACAGTTCAGCGGCTCGGCGGGCAGGAAGATCCGGGCCGTCGATGCACGGATCGCATCGGTCGATGTGGGCGGGCTGCGACTGGAACAGCCCAAGGTGTCGTTCACCATCGATGAGGATGGATCCAATGCCGACGGCACGCTGGGCAGCGAAACACTGCGCAACTTCAACATCCTGCTGGATACCAGAACCGGGCAGCTCCATCTGCGGCCAAACGGTAACGCGCGCGCGCTGCCGAACTAGCCCTTCAGCGCCCACCGCTGGACGCAGCAGCGGCAGGCAGCGCAGGAAGGGCTGACCCATCGCGCGTCTGCCCCCGATGGGTCAGCCAGGGCTGCGTTCACCGACGCAGCGCGTCGACGATCACGCCGGTGGCGATTTCAACAAGCAGATACTCGGTGTCGCTCTGGCGGACCCAGCGCTGGCCGCGGCCGGGATCACGCAGCCTGTAGCGTGCGTAGTCATCCACCCAGTAGCGACGATCCACTTCCGCCCACGGCAGATGATCGCCGCGCCGCCATGCCTTCTTCTGCCATCCTGGCGGCGGTGCGTCGCGATTGTGCGGCCCGCCTGCGTGCGGTGGGGGACCGTTTCCGCGGGCGTGGTGCGGCGGATCCGCCCAGGCCGGTGCGACGGCGAGCAGTGCCACCATCAGAGCAGGTACGACGTGTCGGGTCCTCATGGCATCCTCCTGTCAGTGACCGGTCCTGCCGGCCTGGTGAGGTGGACCATAGGTCAACGCCCGTGAACGGAATCATGCTGTCCGTTTCCCTGCCGAGGGGGTGGCGCCTGTTGGCGGCAGCGTCGAATCGAGGATGTCCAGCAGGGCACGCAGACGGTCCATGTGGCGCAGATCCTGGTGATAGCCCACCCAGATGCCCCGCGAAGGGGGCGTCCCGTGTGAGTCGATGCGCTGCAGTCCGGCTACCGCGTCACCCAACGCACGGGGCAGCACGGCGATACCGGTACCGTGCAGGCACATCTGCGCCTGGACACTGCGACTGGTACTGGTGAATGCGCGCGGCGAACGCGGAAACCGCTGCAGCAACCATTCCACGTCGGGGAAGTGCGACTGCGCGGTGTTCATCAGGATGAGTCCGACCGAATCGGGGTCGTCCTGCAGCCGAGCGATGGTCGAGACCGAACCATACAGGCCGTAGGGCAGGGTCATCACGAGGCGCTGGACGATGTCCGGCTCACTGAACGGCACGATGCGGAACGCGACGTCGGCATCGCGGCGCGACAGGTCAAGCAGTCGATAGCTGGCGATCAGTTCCGGAACCACCGCCGGATGCCGGCGTACCAGTTCGGCGAGCACGGGCGTCAGCACGTGGCAGGCAAACCAGTCCGCGCTCGAAATGCGCAGAATGCCTTCCAGCCGGCCCGGGCTGCCTTCCAGGCGGCGCTCCATGGCCAGGGCGGAGTTCTCCATGGCTTCGGCCAGGGCCAGCACCGCATCACCGGCATCGGTCGTGACCAGCCCGTCCCGCGTCCGCCGCAGCAGGGGCTGCCGGGCGTGCTGTTCAAGGGCCTTCAACCGGCGGCCTACCGTGGGATGGCTGACACCAAGGCGCCGCGCCGCCTCACCCAGTGATCCGCCCCGCACGATCGCCAGGAAGACACGGACATCACCCCATTCCATGATCATGCTCGTTCAAAAATGTACGGAAAATGTGCATCAGTGTCAGTCCACATACAAGTTTGAAAGGTCCAGCATGGGCCCCGGTCGCACTGACCGCCTCCCCCTGGAACTGGATCCGCTTGATATGAACACGCTGAAAGACAAGGTCGCGCTGGTCACCGGCGCTTCGAAGGGCATTGGCGCTGCGGTTGCCCGCCGCCTGGCGGCCGACGGCGCCAGCGTCGTCGTCAACTACGCCTCGAGCCGGGAGGGCGCCGAACGGGTCGTTGCCGATATCGAAGCCGCCGGTGGTCGGGCGCTGGCGGTGCGCGCCGACGTGCGTGACGCACGCGAGGTCGATGCACTGGTGGCCACGGCCCTGGATGCGTTCGGCAGGCTGGATGTAGTGGTGAACAACTCGGGCGTGTACCGGTTCGCGAAGATCGAGGACACCACCGAGGCGCTCTATCGCCACCAGTTCGACATCAATGTGCTGGGCCCGCTGCTGGTCACTGCCGCCACCGTTCCCCATCTGCGGCCCGGTGCAAGCATCATCAACATCAGTTCATTCGTGACCCGCATCCTGCCGGTGGACAGCGCCATCTACACCGGTTCGAAGGGCGCGATGGACGCCATCACCGGCGTGTTGTCCAGGGAGCTTGGTCCGCGCGGTATCCGTGTCAACGCGGTCAATCCCGGCCTGATCGAGACCGAGGGCACACATGCTGCGGGTGTCGTCGATTCCGGGTTCCAGGCCTGGAATCTGGCGCAGACACCACTGGGCCGGACAGGCCAGGTACTGGACGTGGCGCCGATCGTTGCGTTTCTCGCCTCCGATGATGCGCGATGGATGAGCGGCGACACCCTGCTTGCCTCAGGCGGCATGCGCTGAGTGGGGGACGACATGAATCTACCGGCTGACGCTGCGGGCCCCGTGTCGCCCGATCCGCGCCGTTGGATGGCATTGGCTGTACTGCTGACAGGCACGCTGCTGCCGCCGCTCGACTTCTTCATCGTCAATGTCGCGTTGCCGGCCATCCGTGTCGATCTGCACGCGCCCCCGGATGTCTCGCAGCTGGTCATCTCGGTCTACGCCACGGCCTACGCGGTGACCCTGATCCTGGGAGGCCGGCTGGGCGACATCTACGGCAGGAAACGGGTGTTCATCGCAGGCATGCTGGGGTTCGGCCTGGCATCGGCGCTGTGCGGCCTGGCGCCTGCGGCTGAAGTGCTGGTGGCCGGACGGCTGCTGCAGGGGATGTCGGCCGCGCTGATGGCCCCGCAGTCATTGGCATCGATCCATGCCCTGTTCCCGGACAGCGAGAAGCGCCGTGCGCTTGGCCTGTATGGCGCCACCTTCGGCCTCGCATCGGTGGGCGGGCAGCTGCTGGGAGGGGTGCTTGTGACAGCCGATCTGTGGGGGACAGGGTGGAGGAGCGTGTTCCTCATCAATCTTCCCATCGTCGCAGCCGCGGTGCCGGCTGCATTCGTGCTGCTGCGTGAGTCGCACGCCCGCCAGGGAGCACGGCTGGACGCTGTCGGAGCGGTGGCGCTGGCGGCGTCGTTGCTGGCGCTGGTGGTACCGATCATCGAGGGCCGCCAGCGCCAGTGGCCGTGGTGGTGCGTAGGACTGCTGCTGGCAAGCGGCCCCCTGCTGCTGTTGTTCTGGAGGCATGAGCAGCGATGCGTGGGGCGTGGGCAGATGCCGCTTGTATTGCCATCGCTGCTGCAGATACGCGGGTTGAGGCGCAGTCTGTCAGCGACATTCTTCTTCTACGCGCTGGCTGCGTTCTTTCTCGTCTTCGCGGTGTATCAGCAGTCCGCGCTGGGGCGCAGCAGCGCGTCGGCGGGGTTGGCGATCCTGCCGTTGGGGCTGGGTTTCCTTCTCGGGCCGCTGTGTGGTTCGGCGTTCCGGCGGCTGGCCGCACAGGGTGCATCGCATGGGATGGTGATGGAGGTTGTGGGCCTGCTGGCGGTCGCAACGCTCGCGCTGCTGGACATGCCGTCGTGGCTGCCGCTTCCGCTGTTTCTGATCGGCGCGGGACAGGGCATCGCGCTTCCGGCGCTGGTGAAGCAGAGCGTGGACCATGTGGATGCCCGCCACGCCGGGCTGGCCGCAGGCATCGTGAGTGCGACACTGCAGATCAGTGCGGCGCTGTCGGTGGCGTTGGTGGGCGGTGTGTTCTTCGCCGTCGCGCCTGACACGGCAACGCCCGCGGAGGTGCGCACCGCGTTCGTGGTGGCCTCGCTGGTGATCGCGGCATCCTTGGCGATTGCCGCCGGATTGGCTTGGCGACGCGGTTGAGACGGGGTCTTCACGCGACGTCCACGTCTTCCACCTGCAGCTGAAAGCCAATCGGAGAGTGTGCCGAAACGCCGCTATATTCCAGACACCCCAGACGAAGGAGGGAGTGGAATGATTCTTACCAAGCAGCACCTGATGATGGCACGTACGCTCGGTGTGGCGATTGTCGCCACCGTAGGCCTTGGGGCCTGCGCCACCTACAAGGACGATTTCGCAACGATCAACTCGCGGCTCGACCAGCTTGATGTGAAGGTGCAGGGTGCGGCGCAGAGCGCCGAGTCGGCCAATCAGTCGGCGCAGCAGGCCAACCAGCGTCTGGATCAGATCGAAGGCCGCGTCCAGCAGCTTGAACGGGCACCTCGCCGCACCCCGCGCGGCTGACCACCTGTAGCCTGCACATCCGAGTCAGGGGCCCAGTGGCCGCAGCGGCCACTGGTGTCCTCCCGTAATACAGCTTTCGAGGAATGCTCCCATCCATACCCACTCCTCCCTTGCGCGCCGTGCCCATCGCGCTGCCCTGGCAGTGGCGTTGGCGTTCCTGGTGGTTGGTGTCGTCAATGCGGAAGATGCCGTCGCGCCGCCGTCGGCCGCCGTTGATGAACTGCCACCCGGCCAGGATGTCTCCGAAACCGTGATCGAACTGGCGGGCTGGGTCGTGGCGTCCAAGGACAGCCAGGGCTATCCGTTCGCAGTCATGGACAAGGCTGCCGCGCAGATCCTGGTGTTCGGTGGCGACGGCCGGCTGCGCGGCGCGGCCCCTGCATTGTTCGGTTCAGCGACCGGCGACCACACCGCGCCCGGCGTTGCGGGTCTCGCCCTGCGTGCCATTCCGGGACGGGACCGCACCACGCCTGCAGGTCGCTTCGTGGGCGGCTACGGCCCTTCGATCGATGCAGGGCGGGTGCTGTGGGTGGACTACGAGTCCGCAGTCTCCATCCATCCGACCGCGACCGGCGTTCCGGCAGAGAGGCGAGTCGAGCGCCTGGCATCGCCGTCGCCGGACGACAACCGCGTCACCCACGGCTGCATCAACGTCTCGCCGGAGTTCTACGAACGCATCATCCGTTCCACCTTCGAGCGGGGCGGGGTGTTCTACATCCTGCCGGACGTGGACCCGATCGAGCAGACCTTCCCCGAGTTCGCACAGAGCCGCGCGGCTGCGCAGCACAACGGCGGCAAGCGCGCACGATCTGCCCGCAGGTAGACGCTCCACCGCCGGCCCGCTGGGCGGCGCGGTCAGCCTGGCGCGCATCCATCCGGACACTGGCTGCGGCTCTTCCTGTTGCCCGGCAGCGTGCACCCGCTGCCGGAAATCGTTCATGATGGGCCCAGTCACACTCCCGTGGCAGCGCAGGCCGCATGCTGTGATGCGCCGACATCACGCGGCAACAGGCAGGACGGTGGAGCAAGAAGGTGGACCAGCCATGAGCCAACTCACCGACGGTTTCGGACGCAGCTTTCCGTACCTGCGCCTGTCGTTGACCGAAGCCTGCAACTTCCGTTGTGGCTATTGCCTGCCGGAGGGGTACCAGGCCGATGGCCGCCCGCGTTTCCTGCAGGTCGAGGAGATCAGCCGCCTGGTCCGCGCCTTCGCGGCGCTGGGCATGAGCAAGATCCGGCTGACCGGTGGCGAGCCCAGCCTGCGCAAGGATCTTGATGACATCATCGCGGCCGTGGCGGCGGTGCCGGGTATCGGCAAAGTGGCCATCACCACCAACGGCACGCAGTTGCCGCGTCGCCTGCCGGGTTGGCACCGCGCCGGCCTGACGGCGCTGAACGTCAGCATGGACAGTCTGCGGCGCGAACGTTTTGCCGCGATCACCGGGCATGACCGCCTGCCGGAGATCGAGCAGGGCCTGGCCCTGGCGCAGGCGCTGGGCCTGTCGTCGATCAAGCTCAACGCGGTGCTGCTTCGCGGCCTCAATGACGATGAGCTGCCGCAGTGGATGGCGTACCTGCGCGACCGTCCCTTCAGCGTGCGCTTCATCGAACTGATGCGCACCGGCGACAACGAAGCCTATTTCCAGCAGCATCACCTGCGTGCCGACGGGGTGATCGAGCAGTTGCTGGCGGCCGGCTGGCGCGAGCGTGCACGGGCGGCCGATGCCGGCCCGGCGCGCGAGTTCGGCCATCCGGACCATCGTGGCAGCATCGGCATCATCGCGCCGTACTCGCGCGATTTCTGCAAGGGCTGCAACCGCTTGCGGGTAACAGCCAGGGGAGACCTGCGGCTGTGCCTGTTCGGCGACTTCGGCGTGCCGCTGCGCGCGCTGCTGCAGCACGATGACGACCATGACGCGCTGCTGGCGCGCATCACCACCCAGCTTGGCCTGAAAGCGGCCGGGCATGGCCTGCACCAGGGCCGGACCGGGCTGACCCCGCACCTGGCTTCCATCGGAGGATGAGCAGCACGATGAGTGGGGAACTGAACGCGGCATTCCATATGGCCGATGTCCGCAACAAGCGCATCAGTCGCCGGCGGGCGGTGGCGGTGGGCGAGCTGCATGCCGGTCCGCTGGCGTACCCGTTGATCGTCGAGCGTCGCCTGCCGAAGGGCGACGCGCTGGTCATGGCCGAGATCGCCGGCCTGCAGGGGGCGAAGATGGCGTCGATGCTGATGCCACTGTGCCATCCGCTGCCGCTGGAGCTGGTGCAGGTGTTCTGCGCGCCGGTGCCGGAACGGCACGCCATCCGGGTCTGGTGCGAGTGTGCCAGCGAGGCGCGTACCGGTGTGGAAATGGAAGCGCTGGCCGGCGTCAACGCGGCGTTGCTGACCCTGTACGACCTGAGCAAGCCGGTGGAACCGGCGCTGCGCATCGAAGGTATCCGCCTGCTGTTCAAGGAAGGTGGCAAGCGCGGCCTGTGGCTGCATCCTGATGGCATGGATGATGCCGAACGCGAGCGCTTCAGACCGCGTGCGCCGAAGGGCCTGCAAGGCGCGGCCTGCGCGGTGATCACCCTGAGCGACCGTGCCAGCGCAGGCACTTATGAGGATGTTTCTGGCCCGACCCTGGTGGCCGGCCTGAACAGGCTGGGCGGCGAGGTGGTGGCTGCCGACGTGCTGCCCGATGGCATCGAGCCGTTGGCGGATCGCCTGCAGGCATTGGCCACCGACGGCGTGCGCCTGTGCCTGTGCACCGGCGGTACCGGCCTGGGCCCGCGCGACCTCACCCCGGAGGCGCTGCGTTCGTTGAACGCGCGGCCGGTGCATGGCCTGGCGCAGATGGTCCGGGCGCTGAGCGCGCAGCACACGCCGATGGCCTGGCTGAGCCGCGCCGAGGTGGTGCAACTGGGCAGCATGCTGGTGTTCGCGCTGCCCGGCAGCCCGAAGGCGGCAGCGCAGTGCCTGGACATCCTGGCGCCGGTGCTGGGCCACGCCCTGGCGATGGTCGACGGTGGTGACCACGCGTGATTCTCTACAGTGAAGCACTGCAGCACCTGCTGGAGGCGGCCGCGCCGCTTCCCGCCGAGCGTCTGCCCCTGCAGGAGGCCGCAGGCCGCACCCTGGCCAGTGACATCCACAGCGCGCAGGCATTGCCGCCGTTCGACAATTCGGCAATGGACGGTTTTGCGCTGCGCGCCAACGGGGTGGCGTTCGAGTCGGGTACCGAATTCACGGTGCAGGGCTGGCAGGCGGCGGGTGATGGCGATGCCGAAGGCGGCGAGGGCGCCTGGGAGATCATGACCGGCGCGCGCATGCCGGGCGGCCTGGACACGGTGGTACCGATCGAGAACGTGCAGATCCTCGCCAGCGAAGCGGGCCGTCCGACCCGGATCGCGCTGAAGAGCGTGGTCAGGCCGGGCCAGAACGTACGCCTGCGGGGCGAGGACGTAGCCGAAGGCGAATGCGTGCTGCGGGCGGGACAGAGGGTGGATATCAACGCACGGACCCTGCTGCACGCCCTTGGCGTTGGCGAGGTGGTGGTGATGTCGCGACCGGCGGTGGCGGTGATTGCCACCGGCAAGGAGCTGGTGAGCGAGGCGACGCAGGCGCTGGAGTCCGGGCAGATCCGTGACAGCAACCGCCCCTACCTGGTCGGGCGGCTGCACGCGGCCGGAGCTGAGGTGGTGTGGCAGGGCACCGTCGGTGATGATGTGGCCGCGTTCGATGCAGCGCTGGACCAGGCACTGGCGGCCGGTGCGCGGGTACTGGTCAGTACCGGTGCGGTCTCTGCGGGCCGTTACGACTTCGTGCCCGACGCACTGCGCGCGCGCGGGGCGCGAATCGTGTTCCACAAAGTGGCGATCCGTCCGGGCAAGCCGCTGCTGTTTGCGGTACTGCCCGACGGTGCGCTGTATTTCGGCCTGCCGGGCAACCCGGTGTCGGCGGCAGTGGGGCAGCGGTTCTTTGTCGAGCCTGTACTGCGCCGGCTGCTGGGGTTGGCGCAGGAACCGGTGCTGCGGCTTCCCCTGCAGGCGATGGTGCGCAAGCCGCCCGGCCTGCGCGTCCACGCCCGTGCGCGGGTGGAGCTGGACGAGCAGGGCCAGCTGAGTGCGCGGGTGCTGTCCGGACAGGAATCGTTCCGTCTGATGTCCATGGTGCAGGCCAACGCCTGGGTGGTACTGGAGGACGAGGGCGATCTGGTTCCGGCCGGCAGCGCGGTGCGCGTACAGGGCTGGGGCCACGCCGACCCGGTGCAGCTGACGGGCAGGGAGTGGGAATGAAACAGGTGACGTTGCAGTTGTTCGGTGCGTTCTCCGATCTGGATGACCGTCGGGAGATCACGCTGGAGGTGCCGGGTGCGACCGTGGCCGACCTGCGCCAGGCGCTGCGCGAGCTGCTGCCGGTGCGTTGGCCCGGTTTCCGTGCCGGCCTGCTGGACTATTCGGCCTTCGCCGACCAGCAGCGCGTGCTGCGCGATCACGATGTGCTGCCGGAGGATGGCCGCGTGGCCATCCTGCCGCCGGTGAGCGGGGGCTGAGCGATGGACGCGAAGCCGATTGCGAAGGTGGTGGACCGGGCGCACGGGGCGATCGACCCGGCAGAAGGGATCGCCGCGGTGTCCGACCCGGGTTTCGGCGGTATCGACGTGTTCATCGGCAAGGTACGTGACGTGAACGTCGGCCGGGTGGTCACGGGCATCACTTACGATCTGTTCGAGCCGCTGGTGCTGAACGAAATCCAGCGCCTGGCGGCCGAGGTGGAGGCGGCGTTCGGGCCGCGCCTGAAGCTGTATGTGGCGCATGCCAGGGGGCGGCTGGGCATCGGCGATGTGGCTGTGGTGGTGGCGGCCGGCAGCCCGCACCGGGACGAAGCATTCGGCGCGTGCCGGCAGCTGATCGAGGCAGTGAAGCACCAGTGCCCGATCTGGAAGCAGGAACACTACGAGGATGGCGACAGCGCCTGGAGCGAGGGCTGCAGCCTGTGCCATGCGGACAGCACGCCCGCACATGGCCATGACCACGAGCACGGCCATTGACGGCATCGTGCTGGCTGGAGGCCTGTCCAGCCGCATGGGCCGCGACAAGGCGCTGCTGCCCTGGCGCGGGCGCACCCTGCTTGAGCACATGCGTGACGTGTTGATCGCGGCCGGTGCGCAGCGGGTGTGGGTGAGCGGTGACTATCCGGCCTTCGATGGCATTCCCGACCAGGTCGCGCGCTGCGGCCCGCTGGGCGGGCTTTACAGCGTGTCTCTGGCCATGCCCGATACCGTTGCGTGGGTGGTGCCGGTGGACATGCCCAGCTTGACCGGCGCCCTGCTGCATCGGCTGCACGGGGTGCCTTCCGCCTGCAGCGTGTTCTCCGGCGAGCCATTGCCGATGTGTCTGCAGATCGATGATCATTGCCGGCGGGCCCTGCGGACCTTGATCGAAGATCCACAGGCGCGGCGTTCGCTGCGTGCCCTGCAGGAGCGGCTGGCGGCGACGGCGTTGCCGCTGCCTGAGAATGAGCGTGCCTTGCTGTTCAACTGCAATACCGGGGCCGACTGGGAGTCCATCGCAACATGAAAGTCCAGCTGCAGCGGCAATCCATGCGCCTGCGTGTCGATGAAGAGGAACTGGCAGCACTGCTGGCCGGTGACTCGCTGGAGAACCTGACCCGGTTTGGTGGCACGGGCGGGTGGGGAACCGCTTTGTCGCTGCATGGGGGCGACCAGGCGGTGCTGCTGGACGGTGGCACGGTCTGCCGGCTGGTGCTGCCGCGCGATGCAGTGCAGGGGCTGGCAGCACGACTGCCGTCGCGTGATGGTCTGGAATTTTCCATCGCGCTGGATGATGACAGTTCGTTGCAGCTTCAGTTCGACGTGGATGTGCGCGACAGCATGCGCCAGCGCGGCCATCAGCGGCGGGGGCAGCGTCCGCCGCCGTGAGACCGGCCGTGGCACGCCTGCCGTATGATGAAGGCCTTCATCCAGGCATTTCGTGATGTTCTCCACTCCGTACCCCCAGGTTCGCCAGGGCGCGGCGACGCCGAACCCCGCCGCTGCCGATGACGGCGACGCGCTGCACTTCTGCAGTACCTGTGCATTCTCCGATGCCTGCATGTCGCAGGGGTATGACAAGGCCGCGCTGGGCGAACTGCATGTGCTGGTCGACCATGTCGGCCCGTTCCACGCGGGCGACTACATCTTCCGCGCCGGCGAGCCGTTCGATTCGATCGCGGCGGTGCGTGCCGGCATGGTCAAGACGTTTGTCGATGACAGCCAGGGCAACGAGCAGGTGCTCGGTTTCAGTCTGCCCGGTGAGGTGATCGGCCTGAACGCGATCCACGAGGCACGCTTTCCCTGCAATGCCGTGGCGCTGGATACCGTGTACCTGTGCCGGATCTCATTCCCCAGGCTGAGCCTGCTGGCCACCCGCATGCCGGGCCTGCAGGCGCGGCTGTTCAGCCTGCTCAGTGCGGAGATCGGCAAGGTTGCCCTGCTGGCGGCCAACCATCGCACCGAAGAGCGGATGGCCGCGTTCCTGCTGGACATGTCCGAGCGCTACGCACGCCGCGGGTTCTCCGCCACCCGGTTCAACCTGACGATGGCACGCACCGAGATCGCCAATTACCTGCGGATGGCACCGGAAACCGCCAGCCGCGTGCTGCGCCGGCTGAGCGATGATGGGATCATCGCGGTCAGGCAGCGGGAAATCCTGTTGTTGCAGCCCGAGCGCCTGGCATTGCTGGCATCGGCCGATGAATCCGATCCGAATTGAATCTGGCCGGGAGCCGACGATGACGCGAGCGGGACTGGTAGTGCTGGGGGTGCTGGCGTCGCTGCCGGCGTACGCGGCCGAGCTGACGGTATCGGCGGCGTCGAGCCTGACCGAGAGCTTCCGTGAACTCGGTGCCGCCTATGAGAAGGCCCATCCCGGCGCCCGGGTCGATTTCAACTTCGCCGCCTCCGGCGTGCTGCTGCAGCAGATCAGCCGGGGCGCACCGGTCGATGTGTTTGCTTCGGCCGACGAAGTCACCATGGATCAGGCACAGCGGCAGGGCCTGCTGGCTGCCGGTACCCGCGAGGTGTTTGCGGTGAACGCGCTGTGGGTGGTGGTGCCGCCGCAGACCCGGGGCGGGCCGCGTAGCCTGAAGGATCTCGCGGGTGCCGACGTGCGGCGCCTCGCGCTGGGCAACCCGGACAGCGTGCCGGTCGGCCGCTATGCCAAGGGTGCGCTGGAAGCGGCGGGCCTGTGGCCGTCGGTGCAGGGCAGGATCGTCACCACGCAGAACGTACGCCAGTCGTTGGATTACGTGGCGCGGGGGGAAGTGGACGCCGGTTTCGTCTACGCCACCGACGCACAGGCCATGGCCGGCCGCGTGCGTCGTGCCTTCGCAGTGCCGGTGTCCGGACGCATCGCCTATCCGCTGGCGGTGACCCGGGCCAGCACGCAGCCAGCCGAAGCCAAGCGCTTCGCCACCTTCGTGCGGTCGGCACAAGGTCAGGCGATCCTGGCCAGGCACGGGTTCGGCAAGCCCTGACGGATGGACCTGGACTGGAGCGCGCTGGGGTTGTCGCTGAAGGTCGCCGGCTGGGCCACGGCGATCAATCTGGTGCTGGGCGTTGGATTGGGGGCGTTGCTGGCGCGTCGGCGCTTCCCCGGCCGCGAACTGCTGGATTCGCTGCTGACCCTGCCGATGGTGCTGCCGCCGACGGTGCTCGGTTATTACCTGCTGGTGCTGATAGGGCGCAACGGCCCCATTGGCGCGTGGTTGCAGTCGTGGTTCGGCATCAACCTGATCTTTACCTGGCAGGCGGCGGTGGTCGCCGCGGCAGTGGCTTCGCTGCCGCTGGTGTTCAAGCCCGCACGCGCGGCGTTCGAGGATGTGGACGGGCAGCTGGAGCAGGCCGCGCGCACGCTCGGCGTGTCGGAGGCGGCGGTGTTCTTCCGCATCACGCTGCCGCTGGCTTGGCGCGGCATTCTCGCCGGCCTCCTGCTGGCGTTTGCCCGGGCAATGGGTGAGTTCGGCGCGACGCTGATGGTGGCCGGCAGCATCCCGGGTCGTACGCAGACGCTGTCGATCGCCATCTACGAGGCGGTGCAGGCAGGGCAGGACGGCAGGGCCAATGCGCTGGTGATCCTGACGTCGGTAGTGTGCATCGTCATCCTGCTGCTGGCGGCACGCCTGGTGGGCGGGCATCGCAGGGAGCTGCGCGATGTGGCTTGACCTGAAGGTGCAGCGCCGGATGCAGGCAGCGGGCCAGGTCTTCGAACTGGACGTCACGCTGCAGTGCACGCAGCGCCAGGTTGTGGTGTTCGGCCCGTCCGGGGCAGGCAAAAGCCTGACGCTCAAGGCCGTGGCCGGACTGCTGCGTCCCGGACAGGGCCATGTGACGCTGCAGGGGCAGGTGCTGTTCGATTCCCACGCGCGGGTCGACTTGCCACCGCAGCGGCGTCGCCTGGGGTACGTGTTCCAGGACTACGCGCTGTTTCCCCACCTGAGCGTGCGCCAGAACGTGGCGTTCGGGCTGCAGCGGGGGTGGTTCAATCCACGCCGTGGCCAGCGCTTCGACGTCGTCGAGCAGTGGCTGCAGGCGTTCCGTATCGACCACGTGGGGGATCTTCTGCCGTCGCAGATCTCCGGCGGCCAGCGTCAGCGTACGGCCCTGGCGCGGGTCATGGTGACCCAACCGCAGGCATTGCTGCTGGACGAGCCGTTCGCCGCACTGGACCACGACCTGCGCCAGCACCTGCGCGAGGAGCTGGCGGCGGTGCTGGACAGTACCGGCATTCCGCTGCTGCTGATCAGCCACGATCCTCAGGATGCCGTTGTCTTCGGCCAGCAGGTCGCGCACATGGCGGACGGCCGGGTCGTCGGCGATTGATGCATGCGCTCGTGCCGGGCCACGGCCGGCCGAATCGATGCAGGGTCAGTACAGCTCGCAGTGAATGCGGCCCTCCCCGCGCAGCAGGTCCCAATGCCCCTGGCCGCCAATGGCGTCGATGGCCTCGCGCACCGCGTCTTCCAGGTGGCGCTTGTTGCCGCACAGGTACAGGTGCCCGCCGCGGGACAACACCTGCCTTACTTCGCGGGCGCGCTGCCGCAGCACATGCTGCACATACACCTTTTTGGTTCCGTCACGCGAGAAGGCAGGATGCAGGCCGGCGAGCACACCGCGCGCATGCCAGTCCTGCAGCTGCTCGCGATACAGGTAATCGTGTTCGCAATGCTTCTCGCCGAACACAAGATGCAGTTCGCGTCCGCAGCCATTGGCCTGCACCTGCTGCACCAGGCCGATCAGCGGCGCGATGCCGGTGCCGGTGCCGATCAGCAGCAGGGGCGCGCTGCCGGTGTCGGCCAGATGGAAGCCGGGATTGGAGCGGCAGTACACGCGGGCGTGGCTGCCCCCCCGCAGCAGGCTGCCGGTGGCGGTACCGGAACGCTCGCGGCCGCGCAGGCTGTAGCGCACTTCGCGTATGCACAGGCTCAGCTGGCCGTTGCCGGGATGCGAGGCGATAGAGTAGGCCCGTGGCAGGCGCGCTGACAGGAGGTCGCGCAGCCTGGCCAGCGGCACGCGGTCCGGGCTGGCGTGGTCCTGCAGGATATCCAGCACGTCCAGACCGTGCAGGTAGGCATCCAGCTCGCGCTTCTGGCTGACCTTCAGCAGCGACTTCAACCGCTCGCTGCCGCCCAGCCTGGCCAGCTCGCGCAGCACGCCCCTGCCCAGCAGCCGCAGTTCGCGGTCCTGCAGCATGGCGATGGCCGCATTGTCGCCGTACCAGGTGGCAAGGGCCTGCAGCAGTGCAGGGTCGTGGTCCGGCAGCACGTGCACCGTGTCGCCGGCGCGGTAGGCCATGCCACTGCCGGCAATATCCAGCTGCAGGTGCCATGCGGCCGGATCGCTGCTGTTGACGCGGTGGCGCTCGACGATGGGCGCGGCGAAGGCATTGTCGTCACCGTAGGCGGTAACCTGCAGATGCAGGTCCTGGCCGGCGGCGGCATCGCCCTCGAGTACCTGGCGGAGCACCGGCTGCCACTGCTGGAAGAACCGTTCATAGCCGAGGTCGGCGTCGACCCGTCGCAGCAGCGGCTGCGCTTGGCGTTCGCTCAGCGCCGCGTCCAGCGCTCGGGTGAAGCCGCAGAATCGAGGGTAGCCGGTGTCGCCCAGGCCGAACACCGCGTAGCGCAGGCCGGGCAGCGACCTGGTCTGGCACACGCTCTGGAAGAAGCGTTCGCCGTTGGCGGGCGGCTCGCCGTCGCCGAACGAACTGGAGATCGCCAGCAGCACATCGCCCTGGCCCAGGCTGGCAACGTCAATGTCGTTGAACGGCAGCACCTGCGGCGCGAGCGCTTGCAGGCCAGGGTCCGCGCCCAGGCGCTGGGCCAGGGCGCGGGCATTGCCCGATTCGGAGGCGAAACCCACCAGCAGGCGGCGAACCGGTGTGGCAGCGATGGTGTTCACGCGGCCTCGTAGAAGTCGTCGAATTTCTCCTTGCTGAACTCGACCTGCTCGAAGTCCTGCATCAGGTCGTTCACCACACGGCGGATGCTGATGTACGCGGTGATGTTGCCTTCGGCGTCGAACAGCGGCTGCACGGTGGTGTCGACCACATAGAGCACGCCACCCTTGCCCAGGTTCGGCACGATGCCGGTCCAGATGCCGCCGGCCTTGATCGTGTCCCACATGTCCTTGTAGACGGCCTTGGGCACATCCGGATGGCGCACGATGCTGTGCGGCTGGCCGATCAGTTCTTCACGTGCGAAGCCGGTGAGCGTGCAGAACAGATCATTGGCGTAGGTGATGTTGCCCTGCAGGTCAGTGGTGGAGATCACCATGACCTTCTGCAGGGCGTTCAGGAGCTGGCTGTTGTCGGGGGTGTCGTGCATTGCAGGGTCCTTGTGGCTGCCGGAAACGCCGGCATGTTCGGGTCCTGCATAGAGATACCCCCGCGTGCCGGCGGCCGGTTTGACATTGGTCAAGGGGGAGGCAGGGACCGCCTGCGACGGGATGTCGCATATGGCACCCAGCCGACCGCCACCACCCAGGCCACGGGCAGCGCGCGCACGGCATCCAGGTGGATGTCCCGTCCGGGAGGCATCGATGGGCGTGATGAACGCGGCATGCGTACTCAGCTCATGACGCGTTGTCACAAAGAAATCGCCAGGGCTTCACGGCCGATTGATCGCATGCGGGGCTATTGTCCTCCTGAGCCTCTCGCTGACGTCCCCCACGTTCTGCGTCGACTTCCCTCTCCGCTTAAGCGCCCGTCCGGGCGCCGTTGGCGTCCGTCTGCCTGAACACTTCCGAGATCATCGCCATGGCCCGCGTCGTCCAGTCCGCTTCACCCGTTGCGACGCCTCCCGGTGCATCTGTACCAATCGGGACCCGCCGGGGCCACTCACAGCCGTTGAAGTTGCCGGAACTGGTACAGCGCGTGCTGTTTGTCGCGACCGAAATGGCCGACTTCGTCAAGGCGGGAGGCCTGGGCGATGTGGCCGCGGCCCTGCCACGCGCGGTGCGCGGCGCGTGTGATTCGCGCGTGCTGCTTCCCGGCTACCCGGAGGTGCTGCAGCGCCTGCCGCAGCTGCGGGCGGTGGGGCAGGTCAGCCAAAGAGCCGGCCTGCCTGCGTGCACCATCGGCATGGCGGTGCAGGCCGACGGCCTGCCGATCTACGTGCTGCTCTCGCCTGAGCTGTATGAGCGGGAAGGCTCGCCCTACGTGGATGGGCAGGGACAGGAGTGGAAGGACAACGCGGTTCGCTTCGCCACGCTGTCACACGCGGCTGCGGAGATTGCGGCCGGGCGTGCCGGGCTGGACTGGTCACCGCAGCTGCTGCACCTGAATGACTGGCCGGTGGCCATGGCCGCCGCCTACGTGCGTTGGGACCGGACGGCCGTGCCGACGCTGCTGACGATCCACAACCTGGCTTACCAGGGCCTGTTCCCGTATGCGCTTGCGCCGGTGCTGGGCGTACCGGCCGCGCACCTGGATGAACTGCACTTCCACGGACAGATGTCATTCCTGCAGGGCGGCATCACCAATGCCACGCGGCTGAACACAGTCAGCCTGCGCTATGCACAGCAGATCACCGCCCCGGATGATGGATGCGGACTGCATGACCTGCTGGCCCGGCGCGCCGCCGGCGGTCACCTGAGCGGCATCGTCAACGGCATCGACGCCAGCTGGGATCCGCGACGCGACATCCACCTAAAGGCGCACTTCGGCATCGGCGAATGGACCGGACGCGCGACCAACGCACATGCGGTGCGCAGGGCGTTCGGCCTGGCGCCCTCGACCGGCCCGCTGTTCGCGGTGGTTTCCCGCCTGGTGCACCAGAAGGGCCTGGACATCACCTGTGACGTGGCGCCACAGATCGTCGCGGCCGGGGGGCAGCTGGTGGTCATCGGCGGCGGCGAGCCGCAGGTGGAAGCACAGGTGCAGGCGCTGGCCCGGCGCTACCCGGGCCGGGTGGGCGCATTCATCGGGTTCGAGGAAGCGCTGGCGCGCCAGATGTTCGCCGGCGCGGACTTCCTGCTTATGCCTTCGCGTTTTGAACCCTGCGGGCTCAGCCAGATGTACGCGCAGCGCTTCGGCTGCCTGCCGGTCGCGCATGCGACGGGCGGGCTGGTGGACACCGTCGAGGATGGCGTGACCGGTTTCCTGTTCCACGGTGCCAATGCCGATGGCCTGCGCCGCTGCGTGGAGCGGGCGATGCGCACCTTCCGTCTGCCAGGCCTGCTGCAGGCCATGCGCCGCGCCGCCATGCTGCGGCCGGGCGGCTGGGATGCGGCCGGGCGAGCCTATCTGGCGCTGTACCAGCAGACCTGCCAGGTGGCCGCATGAGCCACGACAGCGCGCATCTGGCGGCCCTTGAGGACGACACCACCGCAGACACAGCACTGGATCACCGCATCGCGCCGGCGCTGGAGGACCTCGTCCATGCCCGCCCGGCAGATGCATTTGCCTGGCTGGGCCCGCACCGCCAGCGCGAGGGTGAACGGCGGTTGCGCGTGCTGGTGCCGCACGCGCAGCGCGTCGAGGTGATCGGAGAGGACGGGCGACGCTGGGATCTGCACCCGGGCCCCTTGCCCGGCCTGTTCGAGGGCGCCGCCGGTGAAGCGGCGGTGCCGCTGCTTGCCCTGCATTTCGAGCAGGGTGTGGAGCAGGTGCACGATGCCTATGCCTTCGGCCCGCTGCTGGACGAGGCGCTGCTGCAACGCTTCCATGCCGGTGATGCCGATGCGGCGCGCCAGCTGGGCGCGGTCCCGATGCAGGTGCAGGGGATCGCCGGCGTGCGCTTCGCGGTGTGGGCGCCCAATGCGCGGCGGGTCGCCGTGGTCGGCGATTTCAACGGATGGGATGGCCGACGCCATCCGATGCGGCTGCGCCATGCGGCTGGCGTGTGGGAACTGTTCCTGCCCGGCGTGCAGGCCGGTGCCCGCTACAAGTTCCGCATTGTCGGGGCTGATGGCCAGGTGATGCCCGACAAGTTCGACCCGATGGCGCGCTGGGCCGAACTGCCGCCGGCCACCGCCTCACGCGTGCCTACGGCGGCGCCGATGCAGTGGCATGACGAGGGTTGGAGGGCGGCCCGGCGCCAGGCGGGCGCCAGCGCGCCGCTGTCCATCTACGAGGTACATGCGGGCTCCTGGCAGCGCGGCGATGATGGCGCACCGCTGGACTGGGATGCGCTGGCCGACCGGCTGATTCCGTACGTGGCCGGACTCGGCTTCACCCACATCGAACTGCTGCCGGTCAGCGAGCATCCCTTCGGCGGCTCCTGGGGCTATCAGCCGCTGGGGATCTACGCACCGACGGCGCGCCATGGGACGCCGCACGCCTTCGCGCGCTTCGTGGATCGCTGTCACCAGGCCGGAGTGGGGGTGATCGTGGACTGGGTGAGCGCACACTTCCCCAACGACGCGCATGGCCTGGCCGGTTTCGACGGAACCGCGTTGTACGAGCATGCCGACCCGCGCGAAGGGGTGCACGCCGACTGGGACACGCTGATCTACAACTATGGCCGCAACGAAGTGGCCGCTTACCTGATCGGTAGTGCCTTGGAGTGGGTGGAGCGGTTCCATATCGACGGACTGCGCGTGGACGCAGTGGCGTCCATGCTGTACCGGGATTACAGCCGTGCTGACGGTGAGTGGATACCCAACGAGCAGGGCGGGCGAGAGAACCTGCAGGCGGTCGCCTTCCTGAGG
Source organism: Stenotrophomonas sp. YJH_SMC_36 (assembly GCF_059369935.1). NCBI lineage: Bacteria > Pseudomonadati > Pseudomonadota > Gammaproteobacteria > Lysobacterales > Lysobacteraceae > Stenotrophomonas > Stenotrophomonas sp. YJH_SMC_36. The sequence continues at coordinate 111,838 of NZ_JCAFTD010000004.1, forward strand.
CGGATGAACCAGACCCTGCGTGAGCGCTTCCCGGACGTGTTGGTGATTGCCGAGGAATCCACCGCGTGGCCGGGGGTGACCGCGCCGGTGGAGGAGGGCGGGCTTGGCTTCACCCACAAATGGAACATGGGCTGGATGCACGACACCCTGCAGTACCTGGGGCGCGATCCTGTCCATCGCCAGCATCACCACAGCGAGATCAGCTTCGGCCTGGTCTACGCCTTCTCCGAACGCTTCGTGCTTCCGCTGTCGCATGACGAGGTGGTGCATGGCAAGGGCGCGCTGCTGGCCAAGATGGCAGGCGAACCGGCGCAGCGGCTGGCCCAGCTTCGTGCGTATTACGGCTTCATGTGGGCGCACCCGGGCAGCAAACTGCTGTTCATGGGCGGCGAGTTCGGCCAGGGACATGAGTGGTCGCACGATGCAGCACTGGACTGGGAACAGGCGACCAGCAGTGAGGGCCGGGGCCTGTCGCGTCTGGTGGGCGACCTCAATGCCGTGCTCCGCTCCGAACCCGCGCTGCATCGTGACGAGCGCGATGAACGCGGTTTCGACTGGAGCGTGGCCGATGACAGCCGCAACAGCGTGTATGCCTTCATCCGCCGGGATCCTGCCGGCAGCGGCCGCACCCTGCTGGTGGTGAGCAACTTCACCCCGGTGCTGCGCGAGGGTTACCGGGTCGGTGTGCCGCAACCGGGGCGCTGGACGGAACGCCTCAACACCGACAGCGCGCATTACAACGGCGGCAATGCGGGCAACCTCGGAGCGGTGCAGACCGAGCCAAGGCCGATGCATGGCCACGCCCAGTCGCTGCGGCTGACCCTGCCGCCGCTGTCCACGCTGTACCTGCAGGTTGATGCATGACCACAGCGTCCCCGCGTCTGGGCGCTTGGCGTGCGGCCGGTGAGGGGGTGGAGTTCCGTGTGTGGGCGCCGGACGCAGACACGATGACGCTGTGCCTGCAGGGTGCGCTGCGGCCGATGCAACGCGAGCCGGACGGTTGCCACTGGCTGCGGACACAGGCATCGCATGGCGACCGGTACCGGTTCCGCCTCCCTTCAGGCCAGGACGTGCCAGATCCGGCCTCGCGCTGGCAGCCGGACGGCGTCGATGGCGACAGCGCCGTGGTGCTGGACACCGGCAGGGCGCAGGCCACGTGGCAAGGGCCCGCCTGGCAGGACCTGGTCATCTGTGAGGTGCACATCGAGGCAGGCGGCGGCCTCGCTGCACTGACCGCGCAGCTGCCGATGCTGGCCGCAACGGGCATCACCGCCATCGAGCTGATGCCGGTTGCGCAGTTTCCCGGCCGGCGCAACTGGGGCTACGACGGTGTGTTCCCCTACGCACCGGCCCATGTCTACGGCGGGCCGGCAGCGCTGAAGGCTTTCATCGACGCGGCGCATGATGCCGGACTGTCGGTGCTGCTGGATGTGGTCTACAACCACTTCGGACCGCAGGGCAACCCTCTGCGTGACTACGCGCGGGCGTTCTTCCGTGACGATCGCAGCACCCCCTGGGGTGAGGCGATCGACTTCCGCCAGCCCTGGGTGCGGCGCTTCTTCATCGACAATGCGCTGATGTGGTTGCGCGACTATGGCTTCGATGGGCTGCGCCTGGACGCGGTACACGCCATCGACGATGACCGCTTCCTGCAGCAGCTGGCCGATGAGGTGCGCGCGGAGGTGCCGCACGCGCACCTGGTGCTGGAGAACGAACGCAACCAGGCGCGGTGGCTGCGCGGTGCCTATCAGGGGCAATGGAACGACGACTTCCACAACGCGCTGCACGTGATGCTGACCGGCGAGCAGGAAGGCTATTACGCGGCCTACGCCGGTCGCGCCGACGCGCTGCTGGCCCGGTGCCTGGCAGAAGGATTCGCCTGGCAGGGTGAACCTGATCTGGGCGGCCATCCCCGCGGCGAACCCAGCAGTGACCTGTCGCCCGCGCGTTTCGTTGTATTCGCGCAGAACCACGACCAGGTGGGCAACCGTGCCTTCGGCGAGCGCCTGTCGATGCTGGTGGATCCGGCGCGGCTGCGCGCGGCACTGGCGCTGACCCTGCTGACGCCGATGATCCCGCTGCTGTTCATGGGGGAACCGTGGCAGGCGCGGTCGCCGTTCCTGTTCTTCACCGACTATGCGCCGCCGCTGGACGAGGCGGTGCGCGAGGGACGTCGCCGCGAGTTTTCCGGCTTCAGTGCCTTCGCCGATGCCGCCTCGCGTGCGCGTATTCCGGACCCGAACGATCCGGCCACCCTGCAGGTCTCGTACACGCCGCCGCCCGGCGATGATCCCTGGTCGCAGCAATGGCTGCGTTGCACAGGCGGGTTTTTGGCCCTGCGCAGACGCTATCTGCAGCCCGGCCTGCTGCAGGCCCGGTCGCTGGGTGCGCGGGTGCTTGGCGAGGGGGCGGTGCAGGCGGGTTGGCAGCTGCCATCGGGCCAATGGTGGATCGCGATCAATGTGGGCCCACGGCCCGTGGCGCATGCGGTGCCGGCCGGCGAGCGCGTTGTGGGTCCCGACGTTGCCGGTGTGCTGCCGGCAGGCGGCAGTGTTGTTGCGTGCTGGGTGGCGGCATGAGGACGGATACATCGGTTCGGGAAGCCGCACGCCGGGCAGGTCTCCTGGAGCGCTGGACCGACGTGGCCGGCGTCGAGCGCGAAGTCGCGCCGGACGTGCTTCGCGCGGTGCTGGAAGGGCTGCACTGCGATGGTGCGCCGGTGCGCGCCCGCTTGCTCACCGCCTGCTATGGCCAGGTACTGGTAATGCCGGAGGCGACGGGGGCGGCGTGCTGGGTGGATGAACAGGGGCGCGAGCTGCCAGCACGGCCTGATGCGCAGGGGCGCTGGCGAGTTCCGGATCAACCGGGCTATTGGCAGTGGCGCCGGGGCGGGCGGCAACAGGCGGTCGCGGTGGCGCCGCCGCGAGCCTGGTGGCCACCGCGCATGCTGCGCGGTTGGGGTCTGTCGGCGCAGGTCTACAGTCTGCGCGCCCGCGGCGATGCAGGCATCGGTGACAGCGCCGGCTGCACACGGTGGCGTGAGCTGCTGCATCGGCATGGAGGCGATGCACTGGCATTGAGTCCGCTGCACGCCGGCTTGCCACCCGGCCCGGGCTACAGCCCCTATTCGCCCAGTGACCGGCGCTGGCTCGATCCGCTGCAGGTATCTCTTCCGCAGGTGCTGCCGGAGGCTGCCGACAGCGTGCTGCGCCAGGACGAGGCACTGGCGATGGCAATTGATGCCGCCACCGCTGCACGCCGCATCGACTGGCCGCACTCGGCGGCATTGAAGTGGCGCTGGCTGCGACAGGTGCGCCACTGGCTGCGGCAGCAGGCACCGGCGCAGTGCGAGCAGATCGAGACCTGGTGCGATGCGCAGGGCGAACCGCTGCTGCACTATTGCCAGCACGCCGCCGACGGGATCACCGGGAGCGCCGACGACCATGCATTTGCGCAGTGGCTGGCGCAGCAGGGCTGGGTGCAGGTGCACGCGGCGCTGCGCAGTGATGGCGCGTCGATCGGATTGATTGCCGATCTGGCCGTGGGCTGTGCGCCGCAGGGCGTCGAGGCTCGTACCGGTGGCGCCGATCTGCTGCAGGGGCTTGAACTGGGTGCGCCGCCGGATGCGTTCAATCCGCTCGGCCAGGCCTGGGGCATCACCAGCTGGTCACCGTTGGCGTTGCACCGCGAGGGCTTTGCACCGTTCATCCGCGTACTGCGCGCCGTGATGGCCGGTCGCGGCGGCCTGCGCATCGACCACATCCTCGGCCTGCAGCGGCTGTGGGTGTTGCCTCACGGCGCTGGCGCCGGGCAGGGCGTGTACCTGCGCTATCCATTCGATGACCTGATCAATCTGCTGGTGCTGGAATCGTGGCGGCATCGCTGCGTGCTGATCGGTGAAGACCTGGGGGTGGTGCCGCCGGGCATCCGCCAGCGGCTGGCAGCCCGGGGCATCCTGGGCATCGAGGTGCTGCCGTTCGCCCGCAACGGCGAGCGCTTCCTGCCGGCGCCGCGGTGGCGCCGCGATGCGGTGGCCATGCCGTCCACCCACGACCTGCCACCACTGGCCGGCTGGCTGCGCGGGCGCGACCTGCGCTGGCGTGCCCGCCTGGGTGAGCTGGAGGACCTGCCGGCGGCACTGCGCGCGCGCGCGCGGGACGTGCAGGCGCTGGCCGCAGTCTGCGGTGGTGGCGGCGCGGCCGTGGAGGACGGAGCGCTGTCACTGGTTGCCCATGCAGCGTCGCGGCTGGCGCTGCTGCCACTGGAAGATGTGCTGGGCAGCCGTGCGCAGGTGAACCTGCCAGGCACCGTCAGCGGGCATCCGAACTGGCGCCGGCGGTTGCCGCGGGCGTGGGATGGTGCGGCCGCCGATGCGCGGCTGGCGCGCCTGAGCAGCACGCGCCGCAGGGCAGGGCGATGACGAGGTTGCGTGCCACCGCGCGCCTGCAGGTGCATGCAGGCTTCGACCTTGAGGCGGCCGCAGCGCAGGTGCCGTATTACGCCGCACTGGGCGTCAGTCACCTTTACCTGTCGCCGATCGCGACTGCGGTGCCGGGGTCCACACATGGCTACGATGGCATCGACCCGGCCAGCATCAATCCGCAGCTGGGCGGCGAAGCGGCCTTCCGCCAGCTGGCCACCGCGGCGCGCTCACACGGCCTGGGTCTGATCCTGGACATCGTGCCCAACCATCTGGCGGCATCCCCGCACAGCCACTGGTGGAGCGATGTGCTGATGCACGGGCGTCGAAGCCGCCACGCAGGCTGGTTCGACATCGACTGGGAGGCGCCGGGCTGCGAAGGCCGGCTATGGTTGCCGGTGCTGGACCGGCCACTGCACGACGCCGTGCGCGACGGCGTACTGCGGGTCGGGGTGGACGATGAGCGGCCAGGGTTGCGCCATCATGGGCTGGTCCTGCCGTTGTCGCCGCGCAGTCATCCCCTGGACGCCGCGCAGTGGCCGGCGTGGGCCGAACGCTGCAACCGCAGCGTCGAACGGTTGCAGGCACTGCTGCAGCGGCAGCACTACCGGCTGGCGTGGTGGCGCACGGCAGGCGATCAGGTGAACTACCGGCGCTTCTTCGATATCAATGAACTGGCCGCGCTGCGGGTGGAGCGCGACGAGGTCTTCGAAGCGGTGCATGCGCTACCGCTGCGGCTGGTGCGTGAAGGCTGGGTGGATGGCCTGCGCATCGACCATGTGGACGGACTGTCGTCGCCGGGCGCCTATCTGCAGCGCCTGCGCGAAGCGATCAACGCTGCCTGCGCGGCCGAGAGCCGTGATCCGGAGGCGGTGACTCTGCACGTCGAGAAGATACTGGCCGAGGGCGAGCAGCTGCCAGAGGGATGGGCCTGCGACGGGACCACCGGCTATGACTTCATGGACCAGGTCGGCGCGTGGCTGCACGATCCGGCAGCGGCGCCCGCGCTCGCGCGCGCCTGGCAGGCGGCGAGCGGCGACACGCACGACTTTGACCAGATACAGCAGGACGCGCGCGGGATGCTGCTGCGCCAGTCGCTTCACACCGACTTCCAGCGCCTGCTGCGCAGTGCGCAGCAGGTTCTGCAGCCCCGGCTGGCCGAGGCCGACATCGGTACGGCCGCCCTGGCGCGCGCGCTGGCCGCGCTGCTGCGGCACTACCGCACCTATCGCCCGTATTCGCTGCGTGACGCGGGTGAGCGGAAGGCTTTGGTCGCCGCTGCTGCCGCCGCGCGAGCCGCGCTGGACGGTGCCGGACGGGCGGCACTGGACCTGCTGCTGCAGGCACTTCCCGGCCAGGCGCCGGCTGAAAGCGAGCTGCGCGTGCGCTTCGGGCAGCTGGCCGCGCCGTTGAACGCCAAGTCGGTGGAGGATACCGGCTTCTATCGTTACTTCAGGCTGCTCTCACGCAACGAAGTCGGCAGTGACCCGCAGCGGCTGGGCATGCAGGGACGCGAGCTGCTGCAGCATGCAGCGCGGCGCCTGCGGCGCCATCCCAAGGCACTGCTTGCACTGGCGACCCACGATCACAAGCGGGGCGGCGACAGCCGGGCGCGGCTGGCGGTGATCAGCACCTGCACGGCGGAGTGGCGGGATGCTGTACGGCGCTGGAGCCGGATGGCCGCCAAGGCCGGCATGCCGCTGCCGTTGCCGGGCGCCGAGGCGTATGCGCTGTGGCAGGCGCTGGTGGCGGCGTGGCCGATGCAGGGCGCCCCCGGTGCCGACTTCGCATCGAGGATGGCGGACTGGCTGACCAAGGCCCTGCGCGAGGGCAAACGGATCAGCAACTGGTCCGATCCCGATGTGGCAGTGGAGGACGCCGCCGCGCAGTGGCTGCACGCGCTGCTGGAGGGAGCCCCCCTGCTGACGGTGCGCGAGGCGCTGGCGACCTTCGTGGCCCGCGTCGCGCCGGCGGGCGCCTGCAACGGACTGGCACAGCTGTGCCTGCAGCACTGCCTGCCCGGCGTGCCTGACCTCTATCAAGGCGGCGAAGGCTGGGACCTGAGCCTGGTGGACCCGGACAACCGCCGGGCCGTGGACTATCCGGCGCGGCAGGCATGGCTGCGGGACACGCGCTCCTGGCCCGCGCTGCTGCAGGACTGGCGGGACGGCGGCATCAAGGCATTCCTGCTGCGGCAGCTGCTGGATTGCCGCCGCAGGCACCCGCACCTTTTCCTGTACGGCGAGCTGCAGCCGCTGTCCGCGCCGGCGCGCTCGCCCTGGCTGGCGTTCGTGCGCAGGCACCAGACGCAGGTACTGCTGGTGATCGTGCAGCGTGGCTCGCCCATCGCCGTGCCCGGCCCCGGCCTGAACGTTGTGCGTGACGTCGCCACCGGCCCAACGCTGCGCGGGCTTCCGGCAGGACGCATGCGCAACCTCCTGGACGGACGCATCGAACATTTCAATGAAACCGCGGATCCAGCACGGCTTCTGGCTGGCAGCCCGCTGGCGGTATGGATCAACGAGGAGACGGGTAGGGATGGACAGCAGGGAACGACGGCAGCGGATTGAGGCATTGGCCCACCAGATATGGGAAGCGGAAGGGCGCCCGGACGACCAGCAGCAGCGGCACTGGCACATGGCCGAGCGGCTGGTGGAGGCCGAGATTGCCGCGGCGCGCGGCGAGGAGGGCAGCGATGGCGAGCCGTAAGTGGGCACAGACCTCGCGCGTGCGCGAAGGCCGGCCCTTCCCGCTGGGTGCAACCTGGGACGGGCTGGGCGTGAACTTCGCGCTGTACTCGCGGCATGCCACCCGGGTCGAACTCTGCCTGTTCGACGCGCGCAACCGCGAGGTGGAGCGCATCGCGCTGCCCGAGTACACCAATGAGATCTGGCACGGCTATCTGCCCGATGTAAGGCCCGGGCAGCGCTACGGTTACCGGGTGCACGGTCCGTATGCGCCGGAGGAAGGGCATCGCTTCAATCCCAACAAGCTGCTGCTGGACCCTTACGCCAAGCAGATCGTCGGCGAGCTGAAGTGGGCGCCCCACCTGTTCGGCTACACCCTGGGCCATCGCGATGGCGATCTCAGTTTCGACCGCCGCGACAGCGCCAGCTACATGCCACGCTGCGCCGTGATCGATCCGGCCTTCAGCTGGGGTGTCGAGCGTGCACCCGAAACGGCCTGGGACAGGACCGTGATCTACGAAGCGCACGTGCGCGGCTTGACCATGCAGCATCCTGATGTCCCGCAGGCCGAGCGCGGCACCTTCTCTGCACTGCGGCATGATGCGGTGGTGGACCACCTGAGCCATCTGGGTGTGACCGCCATCGAGCTGCTGCCCGTGCACGCCTACGTGGACGACCAGCAGCTGCTCGAGCGTGGGCTGCGCAACTACTGGGGGTACAACACCATCGGCTTCTTCGCCCCGCAGCCGCGTTACCTGTCGATGGGCACCGTGGCCGAGTTCAAGCAGATGGTCGCGCGGCTGCACAATGCCGGCATCGAAGTGATCCTGGACGTGGTCTACAACCACACCGCCGAGGGCAACGAGCTGGGCCCCACGCTGTCGTTCAAGGGCATCGACAATGCCAGCTACTACCGATTGGCCGATGATCGCCGCTATTACATCAACGACACCGGCACCGGCAACACGTTCGACCTGACCAATGCCGGCGCGCTGCGCATGGTGATGGACTCGCTGCGCTACTGGGTGACCGAGATGCGGGTGGACGGTTTCCGCTTCGACCTGGCGACCATTCTTGGCCGTGAGCGCCATGGCTTCGACGCCTCGGGCAGCTTCCTCGATGCGGTACGCCAGGACCCGGTCCTGAGCCAGGTGAAGCTGATCGCCGAGCCCTGGGACATCGGCCCGGGCGGCTACCAGCTGGGCCAGTTCCCGCCGGGTTGGGCGGAATGGAACGACCGCTTCCGCGATACAGTGCGCGCGCTGTGGCGTGGCGATGGCGGGCAGCTGCCGGAGTTCGCCACCCGTTTCACCGGCTCGGCCGACCTGTTCGAACACCACGGCAGGCGGCCGTCGGCCAGCATCAACCTGGTAACGGCACACGACGGGTTCACCCTGCACGATCTGGTGAGCTACAACGACCGCCACAACGAGGCCAACGGCGAGGACAACCGCGATGGCCATTCGCACAATCTTTCCAGCAACCACGGTGTGGAGGGCGACACCGATGATCCGGCGATCCTCTCGTTGCGTGCACGGCAGATGCGCAACCTGCTGGCCACGCTGCTGCTGTCGCAGGGCACGCCCATGCTGCTGGCCGGCGACGAGTTCGGCCATTCGCAGCAGGGCAACAACAACGCGTACTGCCAGGACAACCCGCTGAGCTGGATCGACTGGGAGCGTGCCTCGCAGCCGGCGGCGCAGGCGCAGGTGGCATTCGTGCGGCGTGCACTATCGCTGCGCCGGCGCTATGGCCTGCTGCGCAGGAACCGGTTCCTGCGCGGTGAATACGATGAAGCGCTGGGCCTGCGCGATATCGACTGGCGGCATCCGGACGGCCGCAGCATGGAGGAGGCGGACTGGCACGACCCCGAACTGCGCGCGCTGCTGATTGTGCTGGACGGTCGAAGCCCCGACAGCGGCCTGCGTGAGCCCGGGCGGCATGTCAGCCTCGCCCTGCTGTTGAATGCCGGAGACCAGCCGCAGCGGTTCCGCGTATCGGATCAGGCGCTGTCGTTCCGGCGCGTACTGCTGCAGACCGACGAGGCGCCGCTGGAGCAGGACGGCACCGGCGACTGGACCCTGCCGCCGCGCAGCCTGTGCCTGCTCGCGGCCAGCAGCGCCTGATTGCAGCGCGCCCGCTCGGCGCGAAGACCGATCGGCAGCGCCGGGTCCCGCCCGGCCTGCCGTGAATCAGCCCAGCAGATGGCGCAGCAACCCGGCCGAGACCACGCCGATCAGCACGGTCGGCAGCATCGACAGCCGGGTGGCGGCCAGCAGGGTGATGGCCAGCGCAGCCAGATCGGCGGGCTTGTCGGCAACGAAATCCGGGGCGATCACCGAGATCAGCACGCAGCCCGGCGCGGCCTCCATGACCGTCACCGCACGCTTGCCGAGGGTGCGGTTGCGCAGGGCCAGGAAGCCGATGATGCGGGTGAGGTAGGTAACGGCTGCCATCAGCACGATGGTGAGCAGCGAGCTCCACTGGATCATGCCGCGTCCTCCGCCAGCAGCCAGGCGGCCACCAGCCCGGCCAGCGCACCACTGGCGACGTACCAGGCGCCGGGAACCAGCAGATGGGTGCCTGCGGCCACCAGCAGGCTGACCAGCCAGGGCCGCGCCGCGCGCAGCCCCTGCCACATGCCACGCAGCAGCACCAGGAACACCGCGGGGAAGGCCATGTCGAATCCATAGGCATGGATGTCGCCCAGCAGCGGGCCGGCGATCGCCCCCAACGTCGTGCAGGTCACCCAGACCACATACAGGCCGGCCGAGGTGCCCAGGTAGTAGGCGAGGCTGAAACCGTGCATGCGCCGCCGCGCGTCGGCGACACCCAGGGCCCAGCTTTCGTCGCACATGAAGAACAACGCCGGCAGCGTGCGACGGCGTGGCAGGTGCTGCAGCAGCGGTGCCAGGCTGGCCCCCATCAACAGATGGCGGCTGTTGACCAGCGCGGTGATGGCTACGATGAGCGCGATGTGCGGAGGTGACGTCCACAGCTCGACGGCGGCGAACTCCGAGCCACCGGCGAAGTTGAGCCCGGTCATGAGCGGTACTTCAAGCGCCGACAGGCCCTTCTGCGCAGCCTGTGCACCGAGCACCAGGGCGAAGGGAACAAAACCGATCATCACCGGCACGGCAGCGCGCAGGCCGCGCAGGAACTCGGCGCGGGGCGTGACGTGGCAGGGGGCGTCAGGCGGAAGGAGGGAGCGTGGGGCGTCCATGTGGCGGAAGCGAGTGAGGGGTGCTTCATCCTAGCGGCGACGGCACGAAATCGGGTTGCGTTGATGCCATTCAATTGAGAATGTTGCGCATCTGATGCGGCAGATGGCCATGAGGGTGAAATCCAATGCAATCTCAACTCGATAACCTTGATCGCCGGATTCTCGAGGCGCTGCAGGTCGATGGTCGTCTGCAGAACCTGGAGCTGGCCAGGCAGGTCGGTCTTTCGCCGTCGGCCTGCCTGCGCCGGGTCCGCCTGCTGGAGGAGGGCGGCTACATCGACCGCTACGTGGCGCTGCTGAACGAGACCAAGGTTGGACGGGGCTTCACCGTATTCGTGCGGGTCTGGCTGCGTGGGCAGGACGAGGACACCACCAACCACTTCATAAACAGCATCAAGTCCCTGCCGGAAGTGCTTGAATGTCATCTGATGGCAGGCGACTGCGATTTTCTGCTGCGGGTGGCCGTGGCCGACCTGGACGCGTATCGCCAGTTCCAGATCCGGCATCTGAACAGGATCGCCGGGGTGCAGAACACCAAGACCGAGATCCCGATGCAGCGGATCAAGCAGACCACCCGGCTGCCGCTCTGAGGCCGTGCCGCGCCGGTCGCCGGTGCGGCGGTCATCGCAATGACATCTGCCCCCGGTAGGGTCTGACCCCGCTTGCCGGTCGCGCGCGGGCGACCTCCCGGTCGTGCCGCCTGCCTCCGTCACAGCTGCGGTCGCTGCCGAGGGTCATGTGTTCAACGTCAGGGGGCTGGATGGACGCCACGCGGTCAGAACATGGAGAGTGGCCATCGCTGCGTGGCTGCTGCTGGCCTTCGTCGCCACGGCCGAGGACGACGTCCGTGCCTACGACATTCCGGCGCAGCCGCTGGAGCAGGCAGTGGAGCGCTTCAGCGTCAGCAGCGGGTGGTCGGTGATGTACGCCGGCGAACTCGCTGCCGGTCGGCGCAGTTACCCGCTGCACGCCAGCCTGCCGCCGCTGCAGGCGCTGCAGACCCTGCTGCAGGAGACCGGCGTCGAAGCCGAGGTGATCGGCGCGCAGCGCGTGGTGCTTCGGCTGGGCGCGCAACCCGAACGCGCAGCCGGTCCCGTCGGCCTGCTGCCGGAATCCGAGCGCAGCCGTCGTTTTGGAGGGCTGCAGCAGCGGCTGCGCGACGCGTTCTGTGACGACCCCCTGCTCGCACCGGGCCGCTACGCGGCGACGCTGCGTTTCCGCATCACCGCCGAGGGCCATGTCGACGATGCCGAACTGCTCGTCGGCAGCGGCGACGCCCGGCGCGATCGGCGCCTGCTGCTGGCTATCGGCAGGCTGGCGCCGTCCATCGACGCCGCCGCGTTGCCGCAGCCGGTGACGCTGCAGATCCAGCCCTCCCGTGCCGACCACGACTGCGGCCGGCGGCAGCCCCTTCCATGATTTCAAGGATTCGAACATGAGCAACGGAACGGCCGGGGCGGTGGACCTGATGGATCACCTGCTGGGGGCTTACGATGAACTCAAGCGCCGGCTGGTGCGCAAGCTGGGCTCGGAAGAGCTGGCAGGCGATGCGCTGCAGGACACCTGGATGCGCCTGAGCGCACGCCGCGACCGGCTGGACCCGGTGCAGAATCCGGCGGCCTATCTGCTGCGGATGGCGATGAACACCGTGATCGATCGGCAGCGCGCCGACCATCGCCTGCTCAGCCTGGAAGAAGTGGACGCGCTGATGGAGATGGCCGATCCGGGCCCCGGTCCGGCTCAGGCTGCGGAGCTTGATCGTGCCCTCGAAGACATGGTCGGCCTGCTGCACCGCATGCCCGAACGCCGCCGCCGGATCCTGCTGGCGATCCGCGTGGACGGCCTGCAGCAGCGGGACGTGGCCGAGCAGCTGGGCGTGTCGCTGCGGCTGGTGCAGCGCGAACTGAAAGCGGCCCAGGACTATCTGGCCGAGCGCAGCGGGCGGGACCGGCAGGTGCGGTTCTGACCGGCGGCGTCCGTCTACACTTTGACGCCGAGCAGAACCCCGCAGCGTGCGGGCATGGCTGGACTGCGCATGGACCCTGATGATCGCCCGCACCGCACGCTCGACGCCGTGGAGCGCCAGGCCCACGCCTGGGTGGTGCGTCTGACGTCGGGCGAGGCCACGGCAGCCGACGGACGCAGGTTCCGCCAATGGTGCGCGACCGATTCGCGTCACCGCGAAGCGTTTGCCCGTGCGCGGCGGCAATGGGAGCAGGTGCGCGTGGCCGGTGAGCAGGTCCCGGCTGCGGCGCGCCAGCCGCAGGCACCGGGCCTGGCACGGCGATGGAGCCGGCGTGCATTCCTGGGGGCGGCCATCGCCGCCCCCGCCAGCCTCGCCGTGGTGGCAGCGATCCGTCCACCGTTGGGGCTGTGGCCGTCGGTGAGTGCGATGGCGGCCGACTTCCATACCGGCACCGGCGAGCGCCTCCAGCTTGCGCTGACGCCGCAGTTGACGCTGGAGCTGGATACGCAGAGCAGTCTGCGGCGCCGGATGGGTGCGGGTGGCGAGGGTTACGAGCTGGTGCAGGGGCAGGCGGCATTCGAGACCGCTGCGGGTTCACGCCTCGCACTGTACGCGGGGCCGGGCTGTGTGACCGCCGATGAGGGCGCAGCCCGGCTGGACGTGCGCAATACCGGGGGACACGTCCGGGTGACGTGCCTGCGCGGCAGCGCCCGCATCGAGCACCCGCAGGGCCGGCTGCGGCTGCAGGCCGGACAGCAGACCCGCTACGACGAACGCCTGAGCGGCGTGGTGGCCGAGGCCGTGGCCGGCGAGGTCAGCGCCTGGACCGAAGGCATGCTGGTGTTCCGCCGCGCGCCGTTGCGCGAGGTGGTGGACGAGATCAATCGCTATCGCCGCGGCAGGGTCCTGCTCGGTGACGGCGCACAGGCGCGTGCGCCGGTCAGCGGTCGCTTCCGCATCGATGACCCGGACGCGGCGCTGGAACAGCTGCGGTTGACGCTGTCGTTGGAGCTGCGTCGCTTCCCGGGCGGTATCGCCGTCCTGGGGTAGAGTCCCCGGCCACGCGCGTCGTGTGGCTGCCGCATGCAAGGAGAAGCCAAGGAATGCGCAACGAGACCATCGGTGTGCTCGACCTGCGACGCAACCTGTCCGCATTGCTGGAGACCACGCAGCGGCGTCCATTGACGGTGCATCGCTATGGATCGCCCTGGGTCTGCGTGGTCTCCGATCCGCAGTGGCAGGAACAGTCCGTGCTGCTGGATTTCGACCCGCAGGGCCATCCGCTGGCTGCCCTGCTGAGGTTGCAGCAGGCGCTGTCGCTGCCGGAGAAGGGCAGCGTATCACCGGCAATGGCGGCCCGCGGTCTGCTGCTGATGGCGATGCATGGCATACAGGGCCTGCCACAGTTGCACGATCAGGTGATCCATCACCGCTTGTGGCACTGGTTCGTGGCCGGTGCGGTGACTGCGATGGACGGATGGCAGTTGCCGGCACTGCGCCAGGCCACGGCCGCGTTGCTGGCCGACGCGGACGCGGCCGGGTTGCTGTCCGCATTTGCCCGACGTCCCGACGTGATGGTGCTGGCACGACAATGCGGCGGCATCGCTCCGTTGCTGGATGCCGATGCCTGCAGGCGCATGACGTCGCTGTGACAGAGCGGCTGAAGCGCAACACACGGCACATCACGCGCAACGCGCTGTCGCTTCATCGACCCTGCTGACGTCTTCTCCAGAGTACGGCGCATCCGCGTCGTGGAGCGCAGGCAGCGTCGATGGCGGAACGTCGCAGGATCAGCATGCTCGAGCTGGATCGTCACCTGAGCCGGTCGCTGGAACAGGCCCGGCACGCGCCGCTGTGCGTACAGCGCTACGGGCATCCGTGGGTCTGGGTGCTTTCCAGCGACGCCTGGGCAGACGCCGCGCGATGGGCGGCGCTGGACGTCGAGGCGCATCCGCTGCTGGCGCTGCGCCGCGCAACCGATGCGCAACTGCCGGCGTGGCCGGAAGCAGCCATCGCGACGCTGCCCCTGGACATGGACGATGTCCGCCTGCTGCAGCGTGCCGCTCTGCTGCTGTGGGTGCAGGCACTGGACAGCGCGCAACGGGTACACGATGACCTGCGCCATCACCAGGTGTACCGCCGCTTCGTCGGCTTCGGCCGTGGCAGCGCCTGGTCGCCGACGCAATGCGTGCGGATCCTGCAGGCCAGTCGCCACCCGCTGCTGCGTCGCTGCGTGGAAGGCGCGTTGGCGGCAGTACCTGCAACGCTGCTGCAGTCGGCTGGCGTGCCGCCGGCGGGCGCCAGCGCAGACAGGGTGGAGCAGCAGCGAATTGCAGGTGGATGTTTATCGTACTGACACATGCGCCGCTGACCATGGTGCAGCGGTCCCTTCCAGGATGACGAGGGCGGAACAATGGCAAGACAGCTTCGTGGTGGCAGGGCCCGGCAGCACGGTTTCAGCCTGATCGAGATCATGGTGGTGGTGGTGATCATCGGCATTCTTGCCGCACTGATCGTGCCGCGCCTGATGGATCGTCCCGATCAGGCGCGGGTGGTGGCGGCACGCCAGGACATCGCCGCACTGATGCAGGCGCTGAAGCTCTATCGCCTGGACAATGGCCGCTACCCCAGCAACGAGCAGGGATTGCAGGCGTTGGTGGCGCCGCCCCAGAGCAGCGGCGCGATGCCGACAACCCCCTATCTGGACCGCCTGCCGAACGACCCGTGGGGGCATCCGTACCAGTACCAGAACCCGGGCGCGCACGGCGACATCGAC
This sequence comes from Stenotrophomonas sp. YJH_SMC_36, assembly GCF_059369935.1. Classification (NCBI taxonomy): domain Bacteria; kingdom Pseudomonadati; phylum Pseudomonadota; class Gammaproteobacteria; order Lysobacterales; family Lysobacteraceae; genus Stenotrophomonas; species Stenotrophomonas sp. YJH_SMC_36. Next base: position 126,910 of record NZ_JCAFTD010000004.1, read on the forward strand.
GTGTTCTCCCTTGGCGCGGACAGCAAGGCCGGAGGTGATGCCGGCAATGCGGACATCGGCTCCTGGCAGCTGTGAGGTCCACCGATGTCGCCTCCGATGGCAGCCTTTCCGTGTCGTCGCCAGCAGGGCATGGCGGTGATCGTCGCGATGCTGGTGGTCGCACTGGTGGCGGTGATCGCGACCGCGCTGCTGACCCGCCAGGCCGCGCAGCTGCGTGCGCTGCGTGGCGACCAGCTGCGGGCGCAGGTACGCATGGCCGTGGATGCCGCGCTGGAGCGCGCGGGGCAGCAGCTTCGTGACGACGCGCGCGAGCAGCTGACCACCGTGCGCGACGGTCGCTGGGCACGGCCGGTGCAGCTGGATGCGCCGCTGCCGGTGCGCCTGCAGATGGTGGACGCGCAGTCGCTGTTCAACCTGCGCAACCTGTTGTCGCAGGGCCAACCGGATGCGCAGGCGCGGCAGGCCTTCGTGGCGCTGTGCGTGGAGCAGGGGGTGTCTGCGGCTACATGCAGCGGTGCCGCGGACCACATCCAGGCACGGCTGCGCGACGGTGATCGCGCCGCGCAGGCGCCCCTGCCGCGCGAAGCCCTGATCGGGCAGGCGCTGGCCGGTGCCGAGCCACGCGCCGTCCGGGCGTTGTCCCGGCGCACGGTGGTGTTGCCGGCGCAGACGCTGGTCAACGCCAATACGACTGACCTGGCCGTGCTGCAGGCGGTTGCACCCGGCGCTGATCCGGGCCGGCTGCGGGCGCTGGTGGACGAGCGCGATGGCGGCCGCTGGCTGCTCAACCGCGGTGATATCGCCAACCGCCTGCAGGTGAGCAGCGAGCAGATGTCGGTGATGCCGCTGGGCATCCACAGCGAATGGTTCCTGGCGGTCGGACAGGTCCAGGCAGACGACCGCGACGTCGATTTCCGCGCGTTGATCTGGCGTGAGTACCGCGATGACAGCGTGCGCGTGCAGCGTGTATGGACGAGGATCGGCGCATGAGCGTGCAGCTGCGGGTGCGCCTGCCGGCGCTGGATCGACTGCAGGCCGACAGCCGGGTGGAGTGGGCGCAACTGCAACGCGGTGACGTGGCGGCGCATGGCTGCGAGGCGCTATCGGCGCTGGGACAGCGCCATCCGCAGGCACAGGTGCACGCCTGCCTCGATCCGCATGACCTGATCCTGCTGGAACTGCAGCTGCCGCCGCTGTCAGGTCGCCGGCTGCAGGCCGCGCTGCAGGGCGAGGTGGAGGCGATGCTGCTGGACGACCTGCAGGATGTTGCGCTGGCCAATGGGCCGCAGGCGGCAGACGGGACCGTGCCGGTGGCATGGCTGGGCCAGCAGGCCGTGGCCCAGGCGCAGCAGCTGCTGGCGTCGTGCGGCCTGAGCCTGCAGGGGCTGTACCCGACGCCGCTGCTGCTGCCGTGGACGGAGGGGCGGGCCACGCTGGAGGCGAAGGGCGAGCACCTGCTGGTACGCAGCGGGCGCGACCGCGGCTTCGTGCAGTGGAGTGGCGGGCGCGACGTGGCAGGCGTGCTGCAGGCAACCTCCCTGCGCCTGCAGCAGGCCGGCGTGCAGGCCGTGCAATGGGTGCATGCGGTGCCTTCGGGTTGGCCCGGACACCTGCAGACCAGCACAGTGGCCGCGGGCAGCGAGGCCAGCGGCCCGCTGCCGGCATGGGCACTACCGCTGCAGCGCGGCGGACGACGCCTGCCACGAGTGGCGATCGGGCTGGCACTGGCGGCCGGGGTGCTCGCCGCGACGGGCCTGCAGTTGCAGGTCTCGCGCTGGCGCGGCGAAGGTGAGGCGTTGCAGCGGGAAATGACGCGGCAGTTCAGCGCGCAGTATCCGGAAATCACCGAGGTACTGGATCCGGTCCTGCAGGCACGGCGTGCGTTGGCCGCACCGGTGCAGACGGCTCCACTGCCGCGGATACAGCAACAGGTCGCGCTGGCATTGCAGGCGGTTCCGGAGCTGGCCGGCCGCGTTCGCGGCATGGACTACACGCCCGGCGCGCTTGAACTGGAACTGGACGCCGATGCGCAGGCGCTGGCCGATGATGCGCAGCATCTGGAACGATGGCAGCAGGCGGCGCAGGCGCAGGGCCTGCAGCTGGTCCGCCAGGGCGGTGGCCGCCTGCGGCTGAGCACCGGGGGCAGCCGATGAGGGTGCGGACTGCGTGGATGGAAGGCGGCATCGCGGCGCTGTCGCAGTGCTGGCGGCGCCTGCAGCTACGCGAGCGCGTCATGCTGACGACGATGGTGGGTGCACTGCTGGCCGCTGCGCTGTGGGCATTCTGGCTGGAGCCCCTGCTGAAGCAGCGCAGCTACTGGCAGGTTGAGCTGCCGCGCCTGCAGGCACAGATGCGGGCACTGGCGCCCTTGCTGGACGCGCGCGAGCGCCAGCGCCTGGCCCGGGAGCAGCGGCCGACACTGGCCAGCCTGCGTTCGCGGATCGCCGCCGCCGGCCTTGCCGATGGGGTGCGGGTCGACGCGCGCGATGGACGCTGGCACCTGCAGGTGCAGTCGGTGCCCGCCGATGTGCTCTGGAACTGGCTCCTGCCGCTGCTGGCCGACCCGACCATCGAACTGCAACGACTGCAACTGCAACGCACAGGGGACGCGGATATGCCGGCGGCACGTATTTCAGGAAGCATCGTGATGAAGGCCGTTGCGGGTGAGCTTCGATGAGGTCGATGCACGGTCTTGCCTGTGGCGCGGTGCTGGCTCTGGTCGTGGGGATGGTCCACCTGCCCGCGCCGGCATGGGCGCAGGATGCCAGCGACGAGCCGGTTCAGTTGAATCTGGTGGATACCGATATCGGTGGCGTGCTGCGGATGGCGGCGCGTTTCACCGGCCGCCAGTTCCTGATCGATCCACGCGTGACCGGCAAGATGACGGTGGTATCGGATGGTCCTGTCAGTCGCGCGCAGGCCTATCAGCTTCTGCTCGGCGCGCTGCGCATGCGTGGCTTCGCCGTGGTCGAGAACGGTGGCATCAGCCGGGTCGTGCCACAGGCCGATGCCAAGCTGCTGGGCGGCCGGGTAGGCGGCGGAGCGGCAGGTGGAGAGGTTGCCACACGGACCTTCGCGCTGCGTTACGAGAATGCGGCCGCACTGGTCGCGGTGCTGCGGCCGATGATCAGCCCGGACAACCCGATCACCGCCAACGCGGGCAACAATACGCTGGTCATCACCGACTATGCCGACAATCTGGAACGCATCGCGCGGGTGATCGCCAGCGTGGACACCCCGGCTGGCATGGACACCGACGTGGTCAAGCTGCAGCAGGGGATCGCCGTGGATGTGGCCGCGATGGTCGCACCGTTGCTGGATGCGCAGGGCGCCGAGCCGGGCCAGAAGGTGGTAGTGATGGCCGATCCGCGCAGCAACAGCGTGCTGCTGCGCTCCAGCAGCCCGGGGCGCACGCGGTTGGCACGCCAGCTGGTGGAGAAGCTGGACCGGGCACAGGACGAGTCCGGCAACCTGCATGTGGTCTATCTGCGCAATGCACAGGCCACCCAGCTGGCGGGTGTGCTGCGTGGCGTGGTGGCCGGGCAGAGCGACGCGCAGGCGATGGGCAGCAGCGAGGGCATCACGCCGCTGCCTGGCGGGGCCGCTCGCAGCGCGCCGACGCAGCCGCAGCCGCAGCAGGCCGGGGCCACGGGCAATGCGCTGCAGTCGCAGCGGCTCGATCCGGACCGGCGCGACCCCGCTGATGCCGGCAGCAGTGGCTTCAGCCAGAACGGCATCTCCGTACAGGCCGATGTCGCCACCAATACGCTGCTGATCTCGGCGCCGGAGCCGGTGTACCGCAACCTGCGTCGGGTGATCGACCAGCTCGACCAGCGGCGCGCGCAGGTGCTGGTGGAAAGCCTGATCGTGGAAGTCAACCATACCGATGCCGCTGAACTGGGGGTGCAGTGGATGTTGGGCAATGGCCGCACGTTCGCAGGCACCCACTTCGGTGGTGCGACCGGCGGCAGCGGCCTCAATGGCACGGCGCGCACCACGCTGGACGTGCTGCCGCGCGATGGCCTCAACGTGGGCGTGATCGATGGCACCATCACGCTGCCGGGCGTGGGCCAGATCCTCAACATGAAGGCACTGGCCAACGCGCTGCAGAGCAAGGGCGGTGCCAACATCCTGTCCACGCCGAACCTGATGACGCTGGATAACGAGGCCGCCAGCATCATGGTCGGCCAGACCGTCCCATTCGTCAGCGGCCGCTATGTCACCGACGGCGGAGGTGGCAGCAACAATCCGTTCCAGACCATCGAGCGCGAGGACATCGGCCTGAAGCTGCGGGTGCGCCCGCAGATCTCCGAAGGCGGGACGGTGAAGCTGGACATCTATCAGGAAGTGAGCAGCATCGACGGGCAGAGCTCCGGCAGCGAGGGCATCATCACCAACAAGCGGGCACTGGACACCAGCGTGCTGCTCGACGACGGCCAGATCATGGTGCTGGGCGGCCTGCTCGAGGACAGCGTCAGCCACGGTCGCGACGCGGTGCCGGGCCTGGGCCGGATTCCGGTACTGGGCGCGTTGTTCCGCAGCGACACGCGCAGGCGCGCCAAGACCAACCTGATGGTGTTCCTGCGACCGCACGTGGTGCGTGACCCGGCGGCCGGCCAGCGCCTGACCCGCGATCGCTACGACTACATGCGCAACGCCCAGGCCGGTGCACAGCCGGTGCAGAGCTGGGCATTGCCGGCGCTGTCTGCGCCGCAGCTGCCGCCACAGGACCTGGGTACGCTCGGCCAGGGCAACGCGCGCGACGGCCAGGGGCGACCATTGCAGAACACCAGTCTGGCCGCCCTGTACCCGACCGGCGAGGGCACCGCGCAACATGTGCAGTTCGCGCAGGGCCTGGACCCCGCACGCGCCGCGCAGGCGGTGGCGCAGGTGCGGGCATTGGGGCTGCAGGCGTACGCAGAAGCCACACCCGGCGCAGCGGGTCAGCGCCTGCGGGTGCGACTGCCACGCGATCCGGCACAGCTGGACCCGGCCCTGCAGCAGCTGCGGGGGTTGGGATACACCCCGGAACTGGTGATCGGGCCGTGACCGTGGCCAACGATCTGCGATCACTGCCGTATGCCTGGGTGCGCAGCCACGGGGTGATGCTGGCCGACACGGGTGATGGGCCGGTCCTGCTGGGTACCGCCGAGACCCCGGCCTGGGCTGTCGCCGAGCTTCGCCGCCTGCATGGACCCCTGCCGTTCCAGCAACTGGACAGTGCGGCCTGGCAGCAGCGGCTGGGCGAACAGTATCGTGACGGCGGCGACGCGGCGGCGGTCGTCGGCGCGGCGGAGAGCGAAGTCGACCTTGACCGGCTGATGCAGGACATGCCGGAGATCACCGATCTGCTGGACGCACAGGATGACGCGCCGGTGATCCGCATGATCAATGCGCTGCTGGCACAGGCCGCGCGCGATGGCGCCAGCGACCTGCACATCGAGCCGTTCGAGACCCATTCGGTGGTCCGCTACCGTGTCGATGGCACGCTGCGCGACATGGTGCAGCCGCGGCGCGCCCTGCATGCCGCCCTGGTGTCGCGCATCAAGATCATGGCGCACCTGGATATCGCCGAGAAGCGCCTGCCACAGGACGGACGCATCGCCCTCCGTGTGGGCGGCCGGCCGCTGGACATCCGCGTGTCCACCGTGCCGACCGGGCATGGCGAGCGGGCGGTGCTGCGGCTGCTGGAGAAGGATGCCGGCCGGCTGCAGCTGCAGCGCCTTGGCATGGCCGACGACACCCTGGCCACGTTCACTGGCCTGATCCGCCAGCCACACGGCATCGTGCTGGTCACCGGCCCGACCGGCAGTGGCAAGACCACCTCGCTGTACGCCGCGCTCGGCCAGCTCGACAGCAGCACCAGCAACATCCTCACCGTGGAGGATCCCGTGGAGTACGACTTCGCGGGCATCGGCCAGATCCAGGTCAACGCGCGTATCGGGATGACCTTCGGCACCGCCCTGCGTGCGATCCTGCGCCAGGATCCGGACACCATCATGATCGGTGAGATCCGCGACCTGGAAACCGCGCAGATCGCCGTGCAGTCGTCACTGACGGGTCATGGCGTGCTGGCCTCGCTGCATACCAACGATGCGATCTCGGCAGTGACCCGGCTGGCAGACATGGGGGTGGAGCCGTTCCTGCTGGCGTCTTCGCTGCGCGGTGTGCTGGCACAGCGGCTGGTAAGGCGCCTGTGCATGCAGTGCCGGCGCGCGGAGGTCGACGCCGACGGTCGCACGGTGTGGCGGGCAGTGGGCTGCGCAGCCTGCGCACACAGCGGCTACCGCGGGCGAACCGGCATCCATGAGCTGTTCGTGGTCGATGATCGGGTACGGGCGCGGATCCACGAGGGGCAGGGCGAGCCCGCGCTGCGCCAGGCGGCACGGGCCGCCGGCATGCGCAGCCTGCGCGAGGACGGCCAGCGCTGGGTCGACAGCGGGCTGACCACGCTGGAGGAAATCCTGCGCGTCAGCGGCGACGGGTGACGCGACGATGGCGCTGTTCGACTACCAGGCCGCCAACGCGCAGGGACGCATCGAGAAGGGCCAGGTGGATGCCGACAGCCCGCGTGGCGCGCGCCAGCTGCTGCGTGGGCGTGGGCTGACGCCCGTGCAGGTCAGCTCCGCGCGCGGCGCAGGCCGGGGCTGGGGAGCACGCCGGCTTTCGGCCAGCGAACTGGCCTGGGCCACGCGCCAGCTGGCCAGCCTGCTGGCCGCCAGCCTGCCGCTGGAGGGCGCATTGAGTGCCGTCATCGAGCAGGCAGAGCGACCGCATGTGGCCCAGGCGCTGACGTCGGTGCGCGCCGATGTGCGTGCAGGGCAGCGCTTGACCGTGGCCCTGGCGGCCCGGCCGCGCGACTTCCCGCCGATCTATCGCGCCCTGGTCGGCGCCGGCGAGGACTCGGGCGACCTGGCGCGGGTGATGGAACGCCTGGCCGATTACATCGAGGAGCGCAATGCGCTGCAGGCCAAGGTGCTCACGGCGTTCATCTATCCAGCGGCGATCAGTCTGGTATCGGTGGCGATCGTGATCTTCCTGCTCAGCTATGTGGTGCCGCAGGTGGTGACAGCGTTCGTGCAGGCACGGCAGACACTGCCGATGCTGACCCAGGTGATGCTGGCCGCCAGTGCGTTCGTGCGCAGCTGGGGTGCATGGACAGCGCTGGGCATCGGCCTGCTGGTTGCGGCATGGCGGCTGGCGTTGCGCCGCACCGATCTGCGCCTGCGCTGGGATGCGATGCTGCTGCGCGTACCGGTGATGGGGCGCTTCGTGCTTGGCGTGAACAGTGCGCGCTTCGCCTCGACGCTGGCCATCCTGCTCGATGCCGGCGTGCCATTGCTGCGCGCGCTGGAGGCAGCGCGGCAGACGCTGGGAAACGCGCTGCTGGCGCGCTGCGCCGAGGATGTCGCCGCGCGCGTGCGTGAAGGCGCGGCACTGGGCGCTGCGTTGAAAGTGCAGAAGGTCTATCCGCCGATCCTGGTGCATCTGGTCACCAGTGGTGAAAAGACCGGCACACTTGCGCCCCTGCTGGATCGCGCCGCGCAGACCCTCTCGCGCGAGATCGAGCGGCGCGCGATGGCACTGACCGCACTGCTCGAGCCGACCATGATCCTGGTGATGGGCGGGGTGGTGCTGACCATCGTGCTGGCGGTGCTGATGCCGATCATGGAAATGAACCAGCTCGTGCAGTGACGGGCGTGCGGCGCACAGGCCACGCTTCTCCACACAATCCTCCATACCTTTTTTCGATCTTCCACAGGTTTCTTAAGCGGCCTGTCATCGGCACGGACGAGCATGAGCCTGTCGTCGCGGAGCGGGCTGGGAGGCCCTCAGCGACAGCAGGCGTGTAGTGACCGTTCCTCCCTTGGCGTTTCCCTTCGCAGCAAACCCTTCAGGAGAAGATCATGTACAAGTACAAGACTCTGGCCGCGCTGGTTGCCACCGCGCTGCTCGCCACTGCCGGCGCCGCGTCGGCGCAGACCGTTACCGGCGGTGGTGCATCGCTGCCGGCCGACCTCTACAAGGGCCAGGCTGACAGCATCCTGCCGGCCAACTTCAGCTACGCCGTGACCGGTTCGGGCACCGGCAAGAAGGCGTTCCTGGAGAACAATTCGGCGCTGTTCTCGACCACCGGCACCGTGCATTTCGCTGGCAGCGACTCGGTGCTGAGCGCGACCGAACTGAGCACCTACACCACCAACTACAACCAGTCGACCAATGCGAACCGCTACGGCGCCCTGATCCAGGTGCCGTCGGTGGCCACCTCGGTGACCATCCCGTTCAACAAGCCGGGTTCGGCCGTCAACCTGAGCGTGGCGCAGATCTGTGGCGTGTTCTCCGGCGCGATCAGCGACTGGTCGACCATCGACGCCAACCGCAGCGGTCCGATCCGTGTGGTCTACCGCACCGAAAGCAGCGGCACCAGCGAAATGTTCACCCGCTTCCTGGCTGCCGCCTGCGCCGCTGAGCCGGCTGCGACCTCGAACCTGGTCGGCGGCACGTTCGCCGTGAAGTCGACCTTCGCCGACCTGTACAAGCGCGATGCCAACAACAACCTGCCGGCGTTCCTGGTCGCCGCGCCGGCCACGGGCGGCACCTCGCTGTACAACGCTGTCTATGCGGCGGATGGCCGCATCGGCTACGTCGGCCCGGACGTGATCCCGAGCCTGACCGATGCGACCAAGGTTGCCAAGGTCAAGGGCTTCTCGCCGGACCAGGTGAGCGTGCAGGCCACCCTGGATACCGTCGCTCCGCCGACCGGCACCGCTGCCGAGAACCCCGCCAACTGGGTGCCGGTGTTCGGCAACCCCTCGGCCGGCTATCCGATTGCCGGCTACACCAACCTGGTGATCGGCCAGTGCTACAAGGATTCGGCAGTTGCCACCAGCCTGCGCGGCTTCCTGGCCCGTCATTATCCGGCGACCTACCCGGCGGCCTACGAGGCGTCGATCACCGTCCATGGTTTCATCCCGCTGACCAAGGCCTGGCGCGATGCGATCCGCAACCGCTTCGTGCTGGCCAGCAGCGCAGCCGGCCTGAACAATCCCAGCACCTGTGCGGGCATCGGCCGTCCGCTGTAATCCGCAGCACCGCGTGAACCCTGTTTGACCCGGCGCCGGCCCCTGTGGCCGGCGTCGCCATTTCCGCCTTGCAGCGTGCAGCGCCATCGCCCGCTGCACGCTGTCGGCTTCATGTCATGCGAACCGTCTATCAGTGGCAGGGCATGCGTTGCGCGTGTCTCCGATCACCGCCGCCAGTGCGGTCCACCAGGTTGATGAGGTTACGATGTCGCACCCGCTCCCGTCCGCTGTTCATCCGGCCGCGCCGATGCGCCGCAATCATCCGATGGCCTGGGCCATCGCGGTCGCACTGGGAAGCGTGGTCGCCCCGGCCAGCCAGGCCCAGCAGGCGTTCAGCCCGGCCTGGTTCGCCGAACGCGGCGCAGCGCAGGGCGCGGCCACCCAGAGCGGGCGCATGCCCAACGGCGTGCCCATCCAGTTCCAGTTGCCGGCCCAGCAGCAGGATGCTGCGCGGCAGAAGCTGCAGCAGTCGATCGACAATCTCGGCACCGCCGCGCAGGCCATCGCCCTGCAGAAGCGCCTGCAGGATCAGGCGCGGCAATCGCGCCGGGAGGCCGGGTTCATCGTTGCCGACGGATTGGGCAGGGACGGGTTGAAGGTCGATGAGAATCCGTTGACCCGGGGCTGGATCAACGCCCGCGAGGCGATCCAGTCACAGGGCAGTGACGGACGTGTCCAGGTCAGCATCGAGCAGACCGCGGACAAGGCGATCCTGAACTGGGAGACCTTCAATATCGGCGGCAACACCACGCTGAACTTCCTGCAGAACCCGGACTGGGCCGTGCTCAACCGGGTGAACGATCCGAATGCGCGGCCCAGCCAGATTCTCGGCCAGCTCACCGCGGGCGGCACCGTGTTCGTGGCCAACCGCAACGGCGTGGTGTTCGGCAACAACAGCCAGGTCAACGTCCGCAACCTGGTCGCGGCGGCGGCGCGCATCAGCGACGGCCAGTTCCGCGACACCGGGTTGTACAGCGCGGATACGAATACGGCCGCCCTCAGCGATGCCGTTGGCAAGGTGATGGTGGAGCGGGGCGCACGTATCGCGACCCACGAGCCGACCAGCGCCACGCGTGGCGGCGGTTACGTGCTGCTGGCGGGACACAGCGTGGAGAACGCCGGCCAGATCGAGGCACGAAAGGGCCAGGTGCAGCTGGCGGCCGGCGACAGTTTCGTGATCCGGCGCGGCGTCGGCACCGCAGCCAATACCAGCTCCACCACGCGTGGCAATGAAATCGCGCCGCGCTTCATCGCTGACAGTACCGCGGGCAGTGTGCGCAATACCGGCCTGCTGCGTGCCCGCGAGGGCGACGTGACCCTGGCCGGACGCAATGTCGAGCAGGCCGGCGTGGCCGTGGCCAGCACGACGCTCGCACAGCGCGGTACCGTGCATCTTCTGACCTCGGTCAGTGATGCCGGCAGCACCGTCACGCTCGCCGATGGATCGACCACGGCGGTGCTGATCGAGGACGATGGCAAGGCCACGGCACTGGACACCCAGCGCGACAGCCTCATCAAGGAATCGGCAGAGCAGGATGCGATCCGCGCGGGCGCGCGCTCGGCAACCTTCGACAATCTCTCCCAGCACAACGACCGACGCGACCAGTCGCGGGTGGAGATCGTGTCAGGTGGCACCATCCATTTCCGTCCGGACTCGCTCACGGTTGCCACGGGCGGCCAGGTCATCGCCGATGCGGCGGCCCGCAGCTATGTGGACGATGCAGCACGCGTGGACGTGTCGGGTGCCGTGGGCGTGCAGGTCTCGATGGAAAGCAACAATGTCCAGATCAAGGTGCAGGGCAACGAACTGCGCGATGCGCTGGACAACCGCGACAGCGGCAAGCTGACCAGCAGCGAGGTCTGGGTCGACCGCCGCAGGCTCATCCACGTGCCGGCTGGCACCGGGGGCTACGAGGGTGAGCGCTGGTATGCCGCAGGCGGCCTGCTTGAAGTGGGCGGCTACCTCGACAACCAGGGGCATTCGATCGGCGAATGGGCCGCGCAGGGAGGCACCGTCCTGCTGGGTGGCAGTGAAGTGATCACGCATGGTGGGTCACGCATCAACCTTGCGGGTGGTAGCCTGGATGTGCAGAGCGGCGTGATCCGGCAGAGCTGGGTGCGCGGCGTGGATGGCCAGGTGTACCGCCTTGATGACGCACCGGCGGAGATCCTGTTCGACGGGGTGTACAACGGCCATGAGGTGAAACAGGAGCGCTGGGGCGTCACCGAGACGTTCCGCGATCCGGTCGTGTTCGCGGCGCAGCGTGTCGACAACGGGTATACGGTCGGCCGCGATGCAGGACGCCTGATCGTCTCCGCCCCGACGGCGGTGCTGGAGGGCCGTGTGGAGACCGCCACTTTCCAGGGCGCGCAGCAGAACCGCCGGCCTGATGCCGCACTGGACGGCTATGCACAGGCGCAGACGGCGGCAGCGCGCAATGCGCAGCTCTACCTCGGGCGTTATGACGGCCAGGGCCGCAGCGGCGTGTTCGGTTCGGACGTGCGCGTGGATGACAATGCGCCGAAGACGGCGGCGTGGTCACTGCTGGCACCGGTCGGGGAGGAGCGGCGCGACACGGTATGGCTGGACATCGCAGAATTGAGTGCCCAGCAGTGGGGGCGGATCGATCTGGCGAGCGCCGATCGCATCAGCATTGACGGCCGTCTTCGGTTGCAGGCGGGCGGACAGCTGAACCTGATTGGCAGCGAGGTTGAACTGGCGGGCGACATCGGCATTGCCGGTGGCCAGCTGTCGGCGGGCAACCTGCTGGAGGTGCTGGGCAGGCCGACGGCACTGCTGCACGATGGCCGCGCACGCACCGTTATTGCCGACGGTACCCACATCGATCTTGCCGGTGAATGGAGCAACGCAGCGTTGGGAGAGCCACTGGATGCGGGTGGTGCCTGGACGGATGGCGGCCGCCTGAGCCTGAGCAACAGCCATGACGTGAGGGTGGGCGCGGGGGCGACGGTCGACGTCGAGGCCGGCGCCGCGCTGGACCTGCGCGGCAAGGGTCGTGTCGGCAAAGGGGGCAGCATCAGTCTGCAGGCGAACAGCAGCACGGTGGCAACGGACGGCAGCGGCCGGGTGCAGCTGGGCGACGGCAGCCGGTTCAGTGGCCGTGGCCAGGGCAGCGGCACGTTCTCGCTGGGCACCGGTGGCCGGGTGCGGGTGGGCGATGCGGATCCGGCCGATGCAGCCGCGCTGCAGATCGATGCCGGCCTGTTCGGCAGCGGCTTTGCCCAGTACGACATCAATGGCCATCAAGGGCTGGAGGTTGCCGATGGCACGCAGCTGGCAGCGCGCATGCCGGGCCTTCGGATCACCGCCGACGCGCGCGCCGCGACGGACCGGAAGGACGCACTGGAGCGCTGGCTGGCACCGCTCTACAGTGCCGATCCGCTGAGCGGGCTGGTCCGCCAGCGCAGCGGTGCCAGCGTGAGCCTGCGCTCGGATCGCAACAGCGTCGGCGGCGACCTGCGGGTGGGCAAGGCCGCACTGATCGAGGTCGACCCGGGGCAGGCGATCTCCCTGCTCGGCGCCGGCAACATCGACGTGGAAGGTACGCTGCGTGCGCAGGGGGGACGCATCAGCATCGACGATGTGCGCCTGCCGACCACGCTGTATGCCGGGCAGCGGAGCGAACGGACCTGGCGGTTCGCCGACGGTGCGCTGCTGGATGCCAGTGCGGATGCGGTGTCACTGGCCGATGCCGGTGGCCGCCTGCAGGGACAGGTGCGGGCCGGCGGGCGCATCGAGATCGGCGGCGCGCTCGACTGGGAGAGCTCTGCGTCGGTGGACAACCGTCCGCCTGAAGCCTTCGTCGTGCTCGAGCGTGGCGCGCAGCTGCGGGCAGCAGGCGCCTCGGCGCCGCTGGATGTCGACGGGAAGGGACGGACCCGGGTGGACAGCGACGGCGGGCAGATCGTGCTGCGTTCGGCCAACGCTCTGTACCTGGACGGCGCAATGGATGCCTCTGCCGGCGGCAGTAGCGCGCGTGGCGGCACCTTGGGCGTAGCCTTTGGTGGCAGCGTTCATGCGCGCGGTGCGAGCGAGGAAGTACTGCGCGCGCGTGGCATCACGCTCAGCCAGCGCAGCCCGGTCGACGCGGTGCTGCCGGACCGGCTGGAGTACGGGCACGCGGCGCTGTCGGTGGAGCAGATCCAGGCCGGTGGCTTCGACACCCTGTCCGTGTTCGGTGACGTCCGCGCGGAGGGCGATGTCGACCTGCGCATGGGCCAGAGCCTGCGCATCTACGGGCAGGGGCAGTCAAGCCTCGGCATGGCCGTGGCAGCACCGCAGTCCAGCGGCATTTCGCTGAGTGCTCCGCACCTGCTGCTGGCACAGTCGCACTGGCAGTCGCTGCCGGGTGAGAACCTGGTGGTTACCGATACCGTGGCGTCGTCTGCGGAAGGCGACCACGTGCTGTCGGCGAGGGCTGATCTGATCGACATCCGTGATGTCACCTGGCTGCCCGGCTTCAACCAGGTCGTGCTGGACAGCCGCAGCGACGTGCGGCTGCTCAACGCGGTGTCCAACGGCGGATCGATCAGTGCGTTGATGGCGAGCGGGTCGATGGATGTGAGTGCCGCCCGCCTGTACCCCACCTCCGGTGCGACGGGCTATCTGGTCGCGGGTGCGTCTGCGGCGACCGTGGCGACGCCCGGATACTGGTCAGATCCGGATGCGGTGCTGCGCATCCGGGGTACCGGCACGGCGGCGGCCACTCCGCCGGAGTCAGCGCTGGGCGCGTTGCAGTTGGTGGCAGCGACCGTGCAGCAGGGCGGAAACGTGCAGGCGCCGATGGGGGCGCTGCAACTGGGCGGCCTGATCCTGGGCGGCACACGTGCCAGCCGGGTGGAGCTGTTGCCGGGCAGCATCACCTCCACCAGTGGCGCAGGTCTGGCGCTGCCCTACGGCGGTACCGTGGACGGCGTGTCGTGGAGAAGAGGCAGCAGCAGCCTGGAATCACTGACGCCGGGTGGCATTGCGTCCAAGGGCGTGACCGTAACCGCCAACGATGTGGATGTGCATGCCGGTGCGCTACTGGACGTGTCAGGTGGCGGCGAACTGACCGGCGCGGCATTTGTCTCAGGCCGCGGTGGCTCCGTCGACGTGCTGCGCACTGCGCTGGCCGATGCCAACCCGCGCTATGCGTTCAGTGCCTCCGGCAACCCGGTGTACGCGATTGTGCCGGGACGTGCCGGCAGCTTCGCACCCAGCAGTGATGATGGCTTCGCTGCTCCAGCGGTGGGCCAGCAGATCACCGTACCCGCCGGCGTTCCCGGCCTGCCTGCGGGGACCTACACATTGCTGCCGGCCAGCTTCGCGCTGCAGCCGGGTGCATTCCGCGTCGAACTGGGCGCGACGGGAACCTCCGGCGTACCGCAGCCGATCCAGACCGGCACCGGGACCTGGCGCGTGTCCGGCCAGCAGGGATCGGCACTGGGTGGGGTGGCGTCGCCGCTGCTCACCGACATCCTGCTGACGCCGGCGGCGGTGGTGCGCCGGCATTCCGGCTACAACGAAACCAGCTACAACAGCTTCGTGCAGGCCACCGCCGACCGTCGTGGCGAGGCGCGCGGCTGGCAGACCATCGATGCGCTGGGGCTGACCCTGGCACTGGGTGAAGGCGCTGGCCGCGAGGGAACCGCGGCCATCGACTTCGCCGGCACGGCGCGCTTCTCCGCGGCCAATGAAAAGGGACGCGGCGGCACCCTGGTGGCCACGCTCGCCAGCCCGGCCGTGGGTTCGCTGGAGGTCGCCGCTGCCGGCAGTCCGTCGCAGGCGCACGATCGCGGCGCGACCTTCACCGACGACGCACTCAATGCGCTGCGCCCGGAGCGCATGGTGATCGGCGGACAGTTCAATGAGACGGCTTCGCTGGTGGCGGTGTCCGGCGCGGTGCGCGATGTGGCGATCCGCTCCGGTGCGACCCTGCAGGCGCCGGAGATACTGGTGGCTGCGGCGTCCGGTGGCAGCGGCATCCTGGTCGAAGCCGGGGCGACACTCGATACCTTGTCTTTCGCACGCGACACCGCGTCCGCGCCGACCGTGCCCTATCAGGTCAATGGCGGCCTGCTGGCCGTCTCGAACCAGCGCCTGAACCTGATCACCGGTACGACCGGCGTGGCGGCAGGGCCGGTCGCGATCGACATCGGCGGCTGCCAGACGGACTGCGAAGGCGAGGCACGGCTGGTATCCGATGGCAGCATCGGGGTGGCCACCGATGGCGTGCTGCAGATGCGCGATTCCGCCCGTTATGGCACGCGCCAGCTGGGCGTGAGCATGGCGGCGCTCAACCTCGGCAGCGCCGAGGCGATCGCGCAGGCGGCGGCCGCAGGGGCGTTGCCAAATGGCATGACCATGAACCAGTCCGTGCTGCAGCAGCTGCTGCGCGGCAATGATGCCACCGGCGCACCGGCGCTGGATACGCTGAGCCTGGTCGCACGCGATTCGGTCAACGTGTTCGGCAGCGTCGACCTGGATGCGCGCGACAGTGCCACCGGCCGCGGTGGCCTGCAGACGCTGGTACTGGGCGCGCAGGCCATCCATGGCTATGGTGCGGCGAGCGACCGTGCGCGTATCCTGGTGGACACACTGGTCTGGGACGGTTCGCTGGCGGCGACGCAGGCGGCGGGCAGCGATGCATCGGTGCCGCCGGCCGATCCCATGGTGGACCGGCTTGGCGCGGGGCAGCTGGACATCGTCACCCGCAACCTGCAGCTGGTGCGCGCCCCGTTCAGCCGTCCCAGCTCCGAGGTGCCCGCGAACCGCCAGGTGCTCGGCTTCAGCGCGCTCAACCTCAGCGCGTCCGGGCAGCTGCTGTTTTCCGCGCAGGGTACGCTGGACGTGTACCAGCAGCGCGGCGACTATCTCGCGGACAAGGGCTGGCAGTACAGCGGTGGCAGTATCGGCATCGACACGCCGCTGCTGACGGCCGATCCGGGTGCGCAGCTGCGGGTGCGGACCGGCGGCGACTTCCGTCTGCAGGGCGGCCGCGGCACGACCGGGGGCGACGCGCTGGGCAGCGAACTGAGCATCGATGCGCAGCGGATCGCGCTGGACAGCACGATCGCACTGGCCTCCGGCCGGCTGTCAGTGAACGCGCGCGACGGCATCGCGCTCGGCGGCCAGGCGGCGCTGGATCTGGCGGGACGCAGGGTTACGCTGTACGACGTGGACCGGTACAGCTGGGGCGGCGACGTGCTGCTGTCCAGCGATGCGGGTGACGTCAGCACTGATGCCACCTCACGCATCGATCTCTCGGCGCGCAACAACCGCGGCGGACGGCTGACGGTGAACGCCCTGGCCGGGCGGGCCGATCTGGCCGGTGGCATCGAGGGGGCTGCCAGTGGCCGTTACGACGCAGGTGGCACCGTGGTGCCTTACGACGGCGCAGACATCGTGGTTCGCGCCGGCACGTTGCAGGACTTCGCAGGCCTGAACCAGCGCTTGAACGCAGGCGGTGTCACCGGCGGGCGCACGTTCCGGATCGGTGAGGGTGATCTGCTGATCGGTGATGAGGTGAAGGCGCGCAGGGTCGACATCAGCCTAGACGCAGGCAGCCTGCGCGTGGCGGGGCGCATCGACGCCAGTGGCGAGCAGGTCGGCGCGATCCGCCTGTACGCACGTGACGGTCTGCAGGTGGAGGGAACGCTGGATACGCATGGCACCGGCCTGCGCGTGGACAGCCAGGGCAAGATCATCGACAGCCCGAACCGGGCCACGATCGAACTGGGCAGCGCCGCCGGCGGGATCGACATCGGCGCCGGCGCTCATCTGGACCTGCGCGCGGGGACGGCTGTGGCGGTGGGCGGCGGCCGCGGGCAGAACGACGGCGTGGCCCGCGGCACCCTGAAGATCGATGCGCCCCGCATCGGCGGCAACGATGCGGCGATAGCGGTCGCCAACGGTCTGCGCGTCGAAGGTGCGGCCGATATCCAGGTCAATGCGGTGCGACGCTATGAGGACGCGCCCTTGGCGGACACTGTCGACGTCAACGGCAACCGCGCGCAGCGCGTCACCCAGCAGTGGCTGGACCAGATCGTCGATCCGGACAACCGCGCGTGGATGGACGGCGCGCTGGCCAATGCGGATCTCCGACAACGCACGGCTGCGCTGGGCACGCATCGCCTGCGCCCCGGCGTGCAGGTCCTCGCCCGCCGCAGCGAGGCCAATCCCGGAGGTGACCTGACCGTATCCGGTGACATCGACCTGTCCGGCTACCGCTATGGGCCTGAGGCCGATCGCAATGATCCGGCGCGGCGCGGCTTCGGCGAGTCGGCGTCGCTGGTGCTGCGCGCGGAGGGCAACATCAACGTGCACGGCAGCATCAACGATGGCTTCGCGCCGCCACCGGCCAATCCGGACGAGGCAGGATGGCAGTTGCATGAGAGCCGCAACGGCACCGCCGGTCACACCCCGTTCGGCGGCGACCTGGTGGTGCCGGTGGAGGGCGTGAGGCTGCAGCCCGGTACGGAGTTCCGGGCCGGTACCCGCCTGAACTATGACGTGCCGGTCGAATCGGTAACGCTTCCGGTCGGTACCGTGCTGCCCGCGCCGATGGTGATCTCGCAGAACCTGCGCCTGCCCGCGGGCACGGTGCTGGGTGCGGCGGTGACCACCGACTCCGGGCAGACGCTGGCAGCGGGCACCGTGCTGCAGGAGCCGCTGGTGCTGGCGGCCGGTGCGCGACTGGGGGCCGGCTTCCGCCTGCGCAGCGATGTGCAGATGGCCGCCCAGGACTGGCCGGCCGGCGCGATGCTGCCGGTGACCCTGCGCCTGGCACGGGAAGTCGAGCTCAAGGTGGGTGCGTACATTCCATCGCTGACCAAGGTGGAGCTGCCCGGCGACGCATCGGTGAACCTGCGTCCTGCCGACGCCAACGGCAACCAGGGACGCAACTGGGCGCTTGCCCCGATGCTGGCCGAAGGTACGACATCGTGGGACATGACACTGGTGGCGGGGGCTGACAGCGACGCCGCGGATCCGCGTTCGCGACGCTGGGGAAGCGACGGCAGCGTGGTGCTTGCCGATACCCATCAGGGCTCGGTCGGCACCGTGACGACCGAGATCATCTGGGTGGGCGACCGGGTCCTGACCGAACAGGCGTCACTGGACTGGATGGGCGACACCTCCTATGCCGGCCGTCCGATTTCCGAGCTGGCAGACATGTTCGGCTTCAGCGAGGATGAGTTCTGCGCGCTTTCCGATGGCTATTGCGGCCCCGCGCCGCGACAGGTCGCCGCGCAGGGTTCGCTGGATTTCTGGGGCGATGAATCCTATGTCGGCACGCCGGCAAAGGACTTCGCCGAGCTGTTGGGCATGACCGAGGACGAATTCTGCGGAATGGCACCGGGCTACTGTGCCGGCGGTGGCACCCAGACCGAGGTCACCACCTACGGCAAGCGCGCCGGTACACCGGCCTGGAGTGTCCTGCGCACCGGCAAGGGCGACCTGGAACTGCTCGCGGCGGGCGACGTTGCGATGAAGTCCGGGTTCGGCGTCTATACCGCCGGTACGCCCAGCTCACTCGGCGAGGGCCGTGACGCCGCGTTTGATTCACCGCGCGCGGCGGCGCCCTGGAACACCGCGCTGCTGGGTGAGAACCTGGTGCCGGGCAGCTATGACGCCGCAATCGCGGGATACCAGGCCTGGTATCCCGATCATGGCGGCAACCTGCGCGTCGAGGCCGGACGCGATATCGTCGGTGATGTCTGGACCGCGCGCGCGGAGTCGGGCACCAGTGAGCGCGACTGGGCGCTGTACTCCAGTGCCGCGGTCGGCAATTGGCTGTGGCGGCAGGGAACCGGCAGCACCACCGGCGTGGAGCCGGTGCCGACCAGCTGGTGGATGAACTTTGGCGCCTACACCAACGTGTCCGCTGCTGCTGGCGCCTCTCCGCGGATGGTCGGCTTCACCGGCTTCGGCACATTGGGCGGTGGCAACCTGATGTTGGAGGCCGGGCGCCACGCCGGCGTGCGCGATGCGATAGGTGACGCGCTGGACTCGACGATCGCACCGCGCTCGGGTGCGATCATCGCGGCGGTGGGATCGACCGGCCGGGTCAGCGATGGCCAGCTGCACCTGACCGGCGGCGGCGACCTGCAACTGCGTATCGGTGGCGCACTGAATCCGAATCTGCGGGCGACGTTCTCCAGCCTCAATGCCTCCAGGGCGGGACAGAATCTCGATCTCAACGGTACCTTCAGCAACCTGCGCGGCAGCCTGCTGCTCGATGCGGGACGCATCGGTGCAATGGGCGTCACCCTGGACAGCTACGGGACGCTGGGCCAGCTGCGTGCGGCCGATCTGTTCGCCGCCGACGCCGCCCGCCCGATGGGCGGGCCGGTGCTGGTGCTGGGCGATGCGGTCGCACAGCTGCAGGCGCGGGGCGATGTCGTGCTCGGCGGCGTCGCCGATGCCGGCCGGGTTCCACTGGCCAACTACAGCACGGTGGTGCAGGACAACGGCAGCCGCGCTGCGGGCAGCACCTGGTTCTCCCTGTGGACCGCCAACACAGCCGTGGATCTGTTCAGTGCCGGTGGTGACCTGGCGCCGGGCCTCGCCGGGCCGGAGAACGTGACCGGCAGCAATCTGTGGCCCGAGCAGGTTGCGCTGGCACCGGGCAGCCGGGAGGAGCTGCTGAACTACTGGCTCTATCCTTCGCGCTTCAGCGCCGTTGCCGCCCAGGGTGACATCAAGCTGGACCGGATCAGTGCCGTGACGGGGACGCAGGATGTGATCCTGCTGGCGCCCTCGGCCACCGGGCGGCTGGACGTCCTGGCCGGCGGCAGCATCTTCGCCCGCAGCGGCGCGACCCAGATCACGCGCTCGGGCGCGGATGCGCGCCTGCCGGGGCCGTTCGACCCCGCATTCGTTGCCGAGCAACGCGATGCCAGCGGTAATGTCACGCGTCCGCGGCACAACCTGTCGGTCGATGGCAACATCGCCTCGCCGGAGGCATCGCTTCCGCTGTTCGCGTTCGGCCCGGGTACGCCGTTGTCCACGGTCTCCTCGGCACTGGCACCAAGCCGCTTCTACGCCGTGCAGGGCGACATCATCGGCCTGGCGACAGGCGCCCAACGCACGCTCGACGGCACCGCCTGGCAGCGCACGCAGCTGAACTGGTTCGAGGCAGCAGGCGCGGTGCAGCTGCGGGCAGGGCGGGACATCCTCGGCGTGTCGATGACCGCGTTGAACAGCGCGCCCACCGATATCACGGTGGCGGCGGCGGGACGTGACATCGTGCATCTGGACGCGACGATCGCCGGCCCCGGCAACGTCGAGATCAGTGCCGGCCGTCAGCTGCGCCAGGAGGAGGCGGGCAGCATCGTCAGCCTCGGTGGCATCGTGCAGGGTGACACCCGTCCGGGTGCCAGCATCGCGCTGACGGCCGGCAACCAGCAGATCGATTTCGCCGCCCTGCGTGCCCGCTATCTGGATCCCGCAAACCTGGCCGATCCCGCGCAATCGCTTGCGTCGCAGCCGGGCAGGGCAGTCAAGGTCTACGACCAGGAACTGAAGCAGTGGCTGCAGCAACGCTTCGGCATGGCCGCCGATGGCGAGGCAGCGCTGGCAGCGTTCGATGCGTTGCCGCAGGAACAGCAGCGCATCTTCCTGCGGCAGATCTACTACGCCGAGCTGCGCGAAGGCGGACGCGAGTACACCGATGCGGAAGGGCCGCGCTTCGGCTCCTATCTGCGCGGGCGCGAGGCCATCGCCACGCTGATGCCGGACAGGAATGCGGCCGGTGCGACGATCGACCGTACCGGCGATATCGTGATGTACGGCGGCTCCGGTGTGCGCACCGAGGCGGGCGGCAACATCGAACTGATGGCACCGGGAGGCCAGATCGTGGTGGGCGTACAGGGTGTGGTCCCGCCTGCCAGTGCCGGCCTCGTCACCCAGGGGCAGGGCGATATCCGCCTGTTCAGCCAGGACAGCGTGCTGCTGGGCCTGTCGCGGGTGATGACCACCTTCGGTGGCGACATCCTGGCGTGGTCGGAACAGGGCGACATCAATGCCGGTCGCGGCTCGCGCACCACGCTGTTGTACACACCGCCACGGCGCGTCTATGACACCTGGGGCAATGTGATCCTGTCGCCCCAGGCGCCGGCCAGTGGTGCGGGCATTGCCACCCTCAATCCGATCGCGGAAGTCGCGCCGGGCGATGTGGATCTGATCGCGCCGCTGGGCACCATCGATGCGGGCGAGGCGGGCATCCGTGTGTCGGGCAACATCAATCTGGCCGCGCTGCAGGTACTCAACGCGGCCAACATCCAGGTGCAGGGAGACAGCAAGGGCCTGCCGGTGCTGGCGTCGGTGAACGTCAACGCGCTGGCTTCGGCCAGCGCCGCCGCCAGCAGTGCCAGCCAGGCGGCACAGGATGTGATCCGCAAGAGCCAGGAGGATGCCCGGCGCAACCAGCCTTCGGTGATCAGCGTGCAGATCCTGGGCTTCGGCAACGCCAGCAGCAGCATCAACCCGCCGGCACGCGGCACGACCGCGGCCAGCGGCTACGACGTAGACAGTGCTTTCCAGTTCCCGCAGGCCCGCGAACCGCAGGCGCGTGGAGAGGGTGGCACACAGCGGCGATAGTTGCCGGGGATGATCCACGCGGTGCGTGGCGATCCGCAATCGGGCCCGCTGCCACGGAGCGGTGGCGGCCCCCCGCCAGGACGGCACGGAGGGCAGGGAGCAGCCATCGGCGGTGAGGAGCACCCACAGGCGCCACCGGGCGCGGGACAGCGCCCGGTGGCCGGGATGGCGGACGCTGCGCCCCGGATGACGTGGGTCGACGGCGTGCAGCTGCGTCTGCGGCTAGAGTTCAAGGACGCGACGGTAGCTCAACGGACCGCGGCCATCACGCAGCCGCAGCCTCAGTTCCAGCCCGGTGGCCGGCAGCAGCAGGCCCTGGCTGGGCAGCGTCGTCCAGCCGGCGCCCGGCTGCCAGGCGCGCACATCGAAGAACTGGACATCGTGCGCCACGGCCAGCCCGCGTGACTGCTCTGGTGGCGGCAACGGATAGCGATCCGATGGCGGCCCGCTGGCCCGCCACAGGGTATTGCCCTGGCGCCACCAGCGCACCCGCTGCCAGCGCAGCCCGTCGCTGCCGACGCTGCGGGTGATCTCCAGCGCGAAACTGCCGTCGGCCTGCCGTTCGCTGACCAGCGCCGGCGGCAGCAGGCGCTGTGGCTGGTCAGCGGGGCGTACCGCACCATTCATCAGGGCATCGTCCGCGCGCATCTCGATGTCGCGCTGGAACTGCTGCAGCACCCGCAATGCGGCATTGGTGCCTGCATCAGCCTGGCGCAGTCGCTGGTCACTGGTGGACACGCTGTCCAGCGCACGCCAGCAGATCACGGCCAGCACGCCCATGAGGGTGATCGCGATCATCACTTCGATCAGGGTGAAGCCCTGCACGCGCCGTTTCACGGTGCAGCGGTCCATGGCAGCAGCATGCGTGCCAGCGACTGCGTTGGTGCATCCTCCGCCACCACGATGAGCTCCAGCAGCGGCTGCCCGTCGCTGCCGCTGCCCAGATGCTGCCGCACCAGGAAGCGGCTGCGACCCTGCACGCAGCGCTGCTGCACATCCGCGGGCGGTTGCGCGGCCAGCCGCAGTTCCTGCCAGCGGTCCTGTGCGCACAGCAGTGCCAGACGTCGGTCGCGCAGCCGCGACTGGTCATCGGTTGCCACTGCCACCGAGCGCATCACCGCCGCCAGCGCGACTGCCACGATGGCCAGTGCGATCAGTACCTCGATCAAGGTGAACCCCCGCCGCGGCCCCATCACTGCACGACCTGCAGCTGTCCACTGCCGTCGTCGCGAAGGCGCAGCTGTCGCCCCTGCAGCGACAGCGCCAGCTCCCACGGCACGCCGATCCATTCCGGACTCAGTTCGATGGCTGCCGCCGGCTGTACGGCGATGCCCGGGCTCTGCCACCGCTGGGGGCGCAGCAGGTCGTCGCGCTGCACGTCGGTCCAGCGGTCGCCCTCGCGTCGGCTGAAGCGGTAGCCCTCGGCATCCGCCTGCCAGCGGAGGCTGCGGCCATCGATGCGGGCCTCATCGCGTGCCACCTGCAGGCGTTGCGCCAATCGCTCGCCTTCCTGACGGAGCTGGCGCGCAGGATCGAGCAGTGTGCCCAGGCCCAGGCCGATGGCCGTTGTACAGATGCCGATGATGACCAGCACCACCATCAGTTCCAGCAGGGTGAAGCCGCGCGGGATGCGCCGCATCGACATCGCCTCCTGTGCCTGCCGATCGCGGACAGGGTAGCGGCGGATGATGAAACAAAAGCGTCAGCGGCGACTGCTAGCGTGGTGGCCGTCAATGTCGACGAAGGTGCGGAACATGGACGGCAGGCGCTGGGATCGCAATCACCTGCTCACACTGCTGGCGGCGACGCTGCTGCTGGCCGTGATGGCCTACTGGGGCATTGCCCTGTTCGCTGCAGGACCACCAGCGGCGGCCAGCGCGGTAAGGCCGTCGACACCGGCCCGGCCACCGTTCGACGCTGCGGCCAGCGCTCCGCTGGTGCGGCTGCTGTCACCGGGTGCGATCCACACCGAGGTAGTGGTACTGGGTGTGATGGCCAGCGCGCACGCACCGCTGGCACTGCTGTCGGTCGATGGTGGCGCGGTCGATGCCTATGTGCCGGGGCAGCGCCTGGGACCGTCCACGGTACTGGCCGGCATCGGCGCAGAGACCATCGAACTGCAGCAGGCGGGGCGGTCGCGCAGCCTGCCGGTGCCCGCGCTGCCGCCCGTTCCTGCCGACGGCATCGTGCCTGCCGCTGCGGGGCGGCACTGAGGCGCGATCAGCGAGAGGGGCGCTGCGGTGTCACCGAGCGGCCAAAGGCGTCGCCCATCCGTTGCCGGGTGCCTTCCAGGTTGTACTGCATGAGCTGGTTGCCGGGCTGCCGCATCAGCCGCTCCGACTCGGACAGGCGCGGTGATCGTGCACGCGGCGGTGCCGGTGCGAGCCTGCGCTGCAGACATTCCCAGGCCGGAATGCGCTCTCCGTTGACCTGCACGTCGATGCAGGGCGGTGTGTCCGCGCGCGTTGCGCGGTCATCGGCGTGCGCAATCGGCATCGCGATGGACGCGAGCAACGCCACGGCAGGCCAGCGCCATGCAATCAGGATCATGCTCATCTCCTATCTCCCGCCACCCCATGTCGGCTGCTTCATGGACGGGTGGCGGGCGCAGTGTCCGCCTGCGCGCATTCCGCCGCCGTCAACAGATGACAGTGCTGTCACAAAACTGTTGGCGGCTTTGACGCGCCCTGCACGTCCTGTGGGTAGACCCACGCGCCGCTCCCTGGCCACTTCCTTCGATACGACGCGATGCCTTCAATGACGCCTGTTCCGTGCCGAGCTGTCCGACTCCCGCTGCGCCTGCGTCCGCGGGTACTCGCGCTGGCCGTGGCGTCCCTGCCATTGCCGCTGCTTGCGCAGGATGCCACGCCGGCGGCCAGGGTGAACATCAACGAGTACATCGTGCGCGGCAACACCGTACTTGATCCGCGTCTGATCGAGCGCGCCGTTGAGCCCTATCTCGGCCCGGGCAGGACGTTGGCCGACGTCGAGCAGGCGCGCGATGCAGTCAGCGCGCTGTACCAGCAGGCGGGATACCAGTCGGTGTACGTGGAACTGCCCGAGCAGCAGGTCAGTGCCGGCGTGGTGCTGCTGAAGGTGCAGCAGACGCCGATCGGCGAACTGCGCGTGGTCGGTGCGGCGCCTGCTGCGGCGGCGCGGATCCGCGCACGGGTACCGGCGCTGGCCGAGGGCCAGGTGCCGGATTTCGACCGGGCGCAGAAGGAACTGACCGCGCTCAACGAAGGCGGTCGCCGCCAGGTGATGCCGCTGGTCCGTGAGGGAAAGACGCCCGGCACGATGGACGTGGACCTGCAGGTGGAAGAAAAGTCGCCCTGGCGAGCGAGCGCCGCACTCAACAATGACCGCAGTGCCGACACCGAGAAACTGCGCCTGAGTGCCTCGCTGGCGCATGACAACCTGTGGGGACGCGGGCACAGCGCCAGTCTCGGCGTGTTCCTCGCTCCGCAAGATACCGATCAGGCCAAGGTGTTCTCGGCGTCGTACACGCTGCCGTTTGAAGGCAGCCCCTGGAGCCTGGAGGCATCGGGCTATACCTCCGACAGCCGTGTGCTCAATGCCGGCGGCCAGGGGGGCGCGGGAACCGGCACCAACGTGATCGGCAATGGTCATTCGATCGGCCTCAAGCTCAATTACCGCCTGCCCGGCAGCACTGCATGGTGGCGGCAGCTCAGCCTCGGCGTCGACTTCAAGGACACCGAGGAGGACACCTGGATGGGCAGCGACAACCTGAAGACTCCCCTGAAGTACGCACCGCTCACGCTGGCATTCGTGGGTGTGCGCCAGGGCGAACAGGACCAGCTGAGCATCAGCACGCAGTTGGTGGCCGGAACCCGCCGCCTGTTCGGCTATGGCAGCAATGGGTACGACTTCAGCCAGAAGCGGGCGTGGGCCGATCCCAGCTTCGTGGCACTCAAGGCCGATGTGTCGAATACGCATACCTTCGGCAGCGATTGGCAATGGTATGCACGCGGGGCCCTGCAGGTGACCGATGCGCCACTGGTCTCGGCCGAGCAGTTCGCCGCCGGTGGCATGTACACCGTGCGCGGCTACCTGTCGGCCGAGGCGATCGGCGACTACGGCGGTGTGGCGAACCTGGAATGGCGCACCCCGGCATGGCCGCTGTGGAGCGGTAGCCAGCTTCGCGTGTACAGCTTTGCCGACGCGGCCTACCTGCGCCTGCGGCGGCCGCTGCCCGAACAGCGCGACCAGTACAACCTGGCCTCGGTCGGGCTCGGCGCGCAGCTGCGCCTGGGAGATCACCTGCAGTTGCGCCTGGACTATGCGTGGCCCTATGCCGATGGGCCGGTGACCCGCAAGGACGACCCGCGGCTGCATTTCAACATCAGCACCAGTTACTGACCCTTCCCTTGAACATGCGTTCTCCGGAGACCCCTCGCATGGACCGTTTGCTTTCCCGGATGTTGCTGCTGCTGGCCGCGCTGATCGCGCTGCCCGCCGCTGCGGCCGATGCCAGCTGGTGGCAGGCCGAATGGAAATACCGCAAGCCGATCACGATCGACGCAGGCCCGCAGGGTGCCGGTCTGGCAGGCGACCCCGGTCGAACCCCGCTGCTGCTGCGCTTGCATACGGGCAACTTCGGTTTCGACGGCACCCAGGATGCCGGCAGCGATCTGCGTTTCGTGTCGGCGGACGGGCGCACCGTGCTGGCGCACCAGATCGAACAGTTCGACCCGGCGCTGGGGCTGGCCCTGGTGTGGGTGGATGTGCCGGCCGTCAGCGCCGCCGCACCTCAGACGATCTGGATGTACTACGGCAACGACAAGGCGCCGGCCAGTGGCAATGGACAGCAGGTATTCGATCCGGACTACACGCTGGTCTACCACTTCGCCGACGCCAATGCCCCGGCACGTGACACCACGGCCTACGGCAACAACGCGGGCGCAGTGGTGCCGGCCGCCGAAGGTTCGGTGATCGGTCGCGGCGTGCAGTTCGCCGGCACTGCGCTGCCGCTGCCAGCCAGTGCTTCGCTGGCGCAGGAGGCCGGCGCGCCATTGACCGTGTCCGCGTGGATCAAGCCGGGTGCACAGAATGCGGCGCAGGCCATCTATGCCCGTCGCGATGGCAGCGCGGAACTGCTGCTGGGCATCGACAACCGGGTGCCGTTCGTGCAGCTCAATGGCCAGCGCAGCACGCCTGCGCAGCCGATTCCGGAGGGACAGTGGGCGCATCTGGCGCTGACGGCGGAGAAGGGGTCGCTGCAGCTGTATCTCAATGGCCACGTGGTGGCGCAGCTCAGCGGCGAACTTCCGGCCATGTCCACCGCAGCGGTGGTGGGCGCTGATGCGCCGGGTGCCGAGCAGCCGCTGGCCGACTTCGATGGTGCGCTGGATGAACTGCGGATTTCTCGCGTTGCGCGCCCGGCGGCACTGCTGCTGGCCGATGCCACCGCGCAGGGCGCTGACTCACGCCTGATCAGCTATGGCGCCGATGAGCAGTCCACGGGCCAGAGTCACTTTGGCTTCATCCTGAAGGCGATGCCGTTCGACGCCTGGGTGGTGGTGGCCATCCTCGGCCTGATGATGCTGATGTCGTGGGCGATCATGATCGCCAAGAGCCGTCACTTCGGCCGCACCGGCAAGGCCAATGCGGTGTTCACTGATGCTTTCGGCAAGCTGGCCGGCGTGCCGCTGCGCACGCTCTCGGACATGGACCGGCAGGGCCAGGCACCGGCGGCCATGCGCGACGGTTCACTGTGGCGCATCTACCAGGTGGCCATCGATGAGATGCAGCAGCGCCACCAGCGCGACGGCAACGGCGGCTATCTGAGCGCGGCGACCATCGCGGCGATCCGCGCATCGATGGATGCGGTGATGGTGCGCGAGCAGGAGGCGATGTCGCGTCGCATGAACTGGCTGTCCACCACGATCGAAGGCGCGCCCTATGTGGGCCTGTTCGGTACGGTGATCGGCATCATGCTGGTGTTCGTGGTCGCGGCGATGGCCGGTGCGGTGGACATCAATTCGGTCGCGCCGGGCATGGCGGCGGCCTTGCTGTGTACGGCCGCCGGCCTCGGCGTCGCGATCCCGGCACTGTTCGGCTACAACTGGCTGGGCGCACGCGCCGAGGCCATCGGTGCCGACATGGCCGTGTTCATCGACGAATTCGCCGCCCGCCTGGCTGAAGAGCAGGACGGGCGCGGCCCGGCCCCGGTGCAGGGCTGAGGAGCGCGTCATGGCCCAGAAGGCGAAGTTCGGCATCAAGAAGCGCGAGAAGGGCATCAACGTGACGCCCTTCGTCGATGTGCTGCTGGTGGTGCTGGTGATCTTCATCCTCACCAGCAACGCCTCCATTCCCGGCATCGAGGTCAACCTGCCGAAGGCCAGCAACAGTGTGGCGCTGGAGAAGCCCAAGACCAAGGCGATCACCATCGATCCCAGTGGCCAGGTGTTCCTTGACGCCTACCCGGTGACGATGGCCGAGCTGGAGGACCGCCTGCGGACAGAGCGCGCGACCTCGCCGGACTTCCCGGTAATCGTGCGTGGCGACGCCCAGGTGCAGTACGCGCGCGTGGTCGAGGTGCTGGATCTGCTGCGGCGGCTGGAACTGGCCCAGGTTGGCCTGGTCACCGGCAAGGCACAGGGCTGAGGCATGACCGGCCCTCATTCCCCACGGCCGGAGCCCGGCATGCGTGGCCGCCCGCTGCTGGTGACCGTCGCGCTGGTGCTGGCGGCGCTGCTGGTACTGGGCGCCGTGCTGTGGTGGCTGCTGTTCAAGGACACGGCCAGCACCCGCCGCCCCGTGGTGCAGCCGCCGATGCTGGCGTTGCCACCCCCGCCGCCACCCCCACCGCCACCGCCTGAGAAGCCCCCCGAACCGGAGACCCCGCCGGAGGAGACCCTGCCCGAGCCGGAGCCGCTGGATCAGCCGACCCCGGCCGAGGAGCCGACGCCGACGCCGGACAATACCGACCCGGTGACCATGAACGCCGACGCGCAGGCGGGCGGTGACAACTTCGGCATCCAGGCGGGCAGTGGCGGCGGCGCGTCCGGTACCGGTCGCGGTGGTGCCGGCAATGCCACCTATGGCCGCTATCTGGGTTACCTGATGCAGCAGGCGATTGCGCGCGATGCGCGGGTCAAGCGCCTGGCCTTCCAGTTGCAGGTGAACGTGTGGCTGGCGCCGGATGGGCGCCTGGAGAAAGTCGAGCTGGTGCGCGGCAGCGGCAATGAAGAGGCCGACGCCGCCGTGCTCGACGCGCTGCGCCAGATCGGCCGGGTGGACCAGCCGCCGCCACCTTCACTGGACTTCCCCGCGCGCGTGCTTGTGCAGGGCCGCAGGCCGGGGGCGTGAACCGTGATTTCCCCGATTTCCCTTCTTCCGATGAGAACCGTGATGAACAACCACGTCCGCGCTCGAACCGACTCCCGCCCGTCGCGGCCGGCCCGACGGGCGCTGCTGTGCTGCGCTGTGCTGCTCAGCCTGGCGGCGCCGGCCGGTGCAATGGCTGCTGAGACCACCATGATCAAGCTGATCAAAGGCCTGATGGCCAGTGGCGCGCTCAAGCCCGAGGACGGCCAGGCGCTGCTGGTGCAGGCCGAAGCCGAGGCAGCAGCAGCCCAGCGCGGTGCTGCCGGTGCTGCATCGGCCAGCAGTGGAGGCATCGCGCTTGAGGCGGGCGATGTGCGTGTGCCCTATGTGCCGCAGAGTGTCCGTGATGGCATCCGCGACGAAGTGCGCCAGGACGTAATGGCGCAGGCGAAGGCGGAGGGCTGGGCGGCGCCGAATGAGGTCGCCGAATGGACACAGCGCATCAAGGTGACCGGGGACGTGCGTGTGCGCAGCGAGTCGCGCTTCTATGGCGATGACAACAGCGGCATCGTCAGCAACTGGGCCGCGGTCAATGCGGGCAGTGGATTCGACACCAACACCAATACCAACCTGCAGCTGCCGCCCTTGCTCAACACCCGACAGGACCGCCGTAACCTGTGGCGCATCCGCGCCCGCCTGGGGGTCGAGGCCATGATCGGCGATCACACCACCGCTGGCATCCGACTGGCCAGCGGCAGCAGCAATGGCCCGGTGTCCACCACCGAGCAGCTGGGGGGCGGCCTGAGCAAGAAGGACGTGTGGCTCGACCAGGCGTGGCTGGCCTACAGTCCGGCCGACTGGCTGACCGTGCGTGGTGGCCGTTTCGGCAATCCGTTCTGGAGCAGCGACACCCTGTTCTCCAACGATCTGAATTTCGATGGACTTACCGCCAACCTGAAGTACGGGTTCGGCGACGGCGATCTGGACCTGTTCGGCACCCTTGCCGTGGCGCCGCTGGAGTACACCTCGGACAGCCTGCAGAGCCGCAGCGGAGAGAAGTCGCCGAACGAGAACAAATGGCTGTCCGGCGCGCAGGCTGGCGTGAACTGGCGCTTCAACGACGACAACGCACTGCGGGCCGCACTGGGCTACTACGACTTCAAGAACATCAGCGGTCGGCTGTCCTCGCCCTGTGCCCTGTACTCCGGCGCCGTCGGCTGCGACACCGACTGGTCGCGCCCGGCGTTCATGCAGAAGGGCAACACCCTGATGCTGATCCGCGACATCGCGCTCAATCCGATGGATCCGGCCGGCACGCCGACGCCGCAGTATGTCGGCCTGGCGTCCGCCTTCCGCCTGGCCACGCTGAACCTGCGTTGGGATACCCGGCTGGCGCAGGACATCGGACTGCGCCTGGAAGGTGACTTCATCCGCAACCTGGCGTACGACACGCGGGCGATGTTCCGCCGCGCGAACAACGGCATCGTCAACAATTTCGGTGCGGGTGACGCTCCCGGCATCGATACGTTCCGCAGCGGCGACACCGCGTGGATGCTGCAGGCAACGTTCGGCGCCATCGATCTGAAGGAGAAGGGGCAGTGGCAGGCACTGCTGGGCTACAAGCGGATCGAGGCCGATGCGCTGCCGGATGCCTACAACGATCCGAACTTCCATCTGGGTGGCACCAACGCGCGCGGCTATTACGTGGGTGGTGCCTATGCGTTGGACACGCGCAGCTGGATCAGCGGCAAGTGGATGGCTGCCAAGGCGGTGTCGGGCCCGCCGCTGGCGATCGATGTGTTCCAGCTGGAGTTCAACACCGGCTTCTGAGCCGCCAGCGATGACGGGCCGGCACGAAACGTGGCGGGGGTGCAGCGATGCGCCCGTCTAGGGAAAGGAGACCACGCGTGGCAACAAGGAGGAGTGTGATGAGCCGTCGCAAGCTGTTCGAAAATCCCGGGACGTCCAGCCAGATGCTGGGCATCGGTCCGGCCTATGTCTCGGTGGAGGGCCTGCGCCAGCACCTGGCCGAGTTCCTGCTGTACGCCGGCCGCCCGGTGGTGATCATGCGCGGGCGCAGCGAGGTGGGCTATTTCCTGCCGTCCCGCTGCTGGCGCCAGCGTGACGACGATCCGCTGGCGGCCGCCGCGGCCAACCAGATGCTGGATGCCGCGGGTTTCCAGGCCGAGGACATCCAGCAGGTGGAGCGGGAGTTCAACGCGATGCGCCGGCGCACCGTGCTGCATCCCCGCCGCTAGCACTTTCCGGGAGCGGCGTTCTGGCCGCGTTCGCTGGTGATGCGCGCCCCTTCGCGCATCACCAGGGTGACCGGGGTCTTCTCGACCACCTCCAGCAGGCGCTGCCACTGGGCATCGTCCAGCGCGGCGCTGGCATGCAGTATGCGGTGCACATGGAAACGACCATCAGGATCGCGCTCCGAGCGCAGTTCGGCATGGAACTCACCCAGCTCCCAGCCCTTGCGCTGGGCGTACATGCGCAGGGTGATGGCGGTGCAGGCGGCCAGTGAGGCCAGGTACAGGTCGAACGGGGCGAATCCCTTGCCCTGGCCACCCAGCGAGGCCGGCTCGTCGGCGTTGACATCGAAGGTGCCGTTGCTGATGTGGTGCAGATAGTTGTCAGCCGTCGAGACAATGCGTGCGTAGGCCATGGGCTTCTCCTGTGCGGGGGATGTGGGGCCGGATCAGGCGCGGTGCCGCGCGACCATCACCGGTGATGATCGGGTGGCAGGGCTATCGTGACAATGGGACTGACGATCCCGGGAGTGGCGGGTGCCGTGGTGCGGGCTGGGCGTGATGGGGTGCCGCGCCCTACAATCACGTCCCGGACCGTCGCCATCACGCCCATCATTCCCCGGTCCGGCCTGGCACCTATGTCTCCCAATGCCCTGGCGCTGGTCGAGCTGTTGATCCGCGAGCGCCGTGCGTTGTCACGCTTCATCGCGCGCTACCTGGACCCGGCCAGCACCGAGGACACCCTGCAGAACCTGTACCTGAAGGCCAGCAGCGTGCCCGGCGATCCGCCGATCCTTGAACCGCGCGGTTACCTGTACCGCATGGCGTACCACCACGCCCTCAACCGCAGCCAGGCCGACGCACGTGAACGCCGGGCGATGGCCGAGTACGCGTGCGAGGTCGGCGATGCCGTTGGTGGTGAGCAACAGGCGCTGGACCAGGCGCAGCTGCGCGAGATCACCCGGACCATCCTTGCGCTGCCGCCGCAGGTGCGGGAGTGTTTCGTGCTCAACCGCTACCTGGGCCTGAGCGAGCGTGAGATCGCCGCCCGCCTGGGCATTTCCAAGAGCCTGGTCGGCAAGCATGTGCTTCGCGCCGCAATGCTGATCCAGCAGCACCAGCAGGGCGCACGCCGATGACCTGCAATTACCGTGGGCAGAGGCCGCCCGCCCTTGTCACAACAGTCACGCGCACCGGTTCGTGGTGCGACAGGCTACGACCATGACCACGTCCGAACCCTCGCCGCGACAGGCCAGGCAGGCGTTGCGCTGGGTGATCCGGTGCAGTGCAGGCCCGTTGCCGGACCGGCAGCAGCGGGCCCTGCAGCGATGGCTGCAGGCCGATCCGCGCCATGCCTTGGCCTGGCGCCGCCAGCAGGCATTCTGGGACGGCCTGGACGCGGCTGGGCCGGAGGTGCTGGCCGCACTGCCGGCACTGACCTCCGATCGCCAGGGCCTGCGCCCGATCGCCCCGCGCAGGCGCCTGTCCTGGTGGTGGGCCAGCGTGGCCGCGGTGGTGCTGGCGGTCCCAGCCCTCCCCGGGGTCGCATTGTGGGCGCGCAGCGATCTGCGTAGCGGCGATGCACCCCGTGTGGTGCAACTGGAGGATGGCAGCACGGTCGTGCTGGATGCCCGCACCGCGCTGGCCGTCGCATTCGATGGGGATCAGCGGCAACTGCGGCTGCTGCGCGGCCAGGCGTGGTTCCGGGTCGCGCATGAAGCGCGGCCGTTCCGGGTCGAGGCCGGCGGTGGCCTGGTGCGCGACATCGGTACCGCGTTCAGCGTTTCGTTGCAGGACGCGGTGGTGACCGCCCAGGTCAGCGAAGGGGTAGTGGACGTACATCCCGGTGATGGCAGCCTGCAACGGCTGCATGCAGGGCAGGCACGCGCGTTCCGTGACGGACGCTGGCTGCAGCCGGTGAGCAGCCTCGCCAGCGACGCGGTGGCACCCTGGCGGCGCGGTGAGGTTGCCATCGACGATCTGAGCGCGGCACAGGCCATCGAACGGTTGGCGCGCTATCGGGCCGCACCGGTCTGGGTGCTGGGGACAGAAGCGGAGCAGATCCGCGTCAGTGGCCTGTTCCATCTGCGCCAGCCGGACCCGGCCATCTCCGCAGTGGCGGCCCAGGCGGGCCTGCGCGTGCAGCGGCTGCCGGGTGGCGCGCTGGTGGTCTGGTGATGCCGGCAGGTTTAGATCGCGATGAAAAAAGCCTGAAAAAAGCGTGGGCAGCCTGCAGCGTGCGCTGTCTATAGAGGTACAGCCAGAGCGAAACACCGTTTTTCCTCAAGCCAGACACACCACCGGCAGCGGCTGTGCCCGTGGTTTCCCCACGCTTGAGGAGTTCCGTCCATGCCGTCCACGGCGTCTGCCTGTCACCGTCGCGCCACCACACTGGCCCTGGCCATCTGCACCGCACTGCTGCCGCTGGCCCGGGTGCCGGCCGCGCAGGCGCAACCCAGCACAGCGGCGGCGCTGCGCCAGTACGCCATCCCGGAGCAGTCGCTGGCAGACGCGGTACGCGCGTTCGGGCGCCAGGCCGATGCGCAGGTGGTGTTCCGCAGCGACCTGGTCGAAGGGCGTCGTTCCAGCGCAGTGCAGGGCCAGTACAGCCAGATGCAGGCGCTGCAGCGGCTGCTGCAGGGCAGTGGGGTGCGTGCCCAGCGAGGCCTAAATGGCACCTGGAGCCTGCGCGCCGCGGCGGACGCAGCGCAGGCATCGGCCGAGGGGGAAGGGGTGCGGGTGACCGATACGCTGGACGTTGCCGGTCGCCTGCAGCCGGAAGGCGGCGAAGCGCGCGATCGCCGTGGCTATGACGACGTGTTCGCGCTGGACCTGACCACGGTGTATTCGGGGCGGGACCGGGTGGAGCGCTTCCGCGGCGCCAACCCGGCCGACGTGGTCAAGGATCTGGTCGGCGTTTTCAGCGGCGATGCGCGCAACAGCGGCGCGCTGGACATCAACATCCGCGGCATCCAGGGGCCGGGGCGGGTGCCGGTGAGCATCGATGGCGGTGAACAGGCCCTCACGGTCTGGCGGGGCTACAACGGCGTCAGCAACCGCAACTACATCGATCCCAACCTGATCGGTGGCATCCAGGTCATCAAGGGGCCCGGCCTGGTGCGTGACGTGCACAGCGGCATCGGCGGCGCGCTGGTCATCAGGACCATCGACATCGATGACGTCGTGGCGGCCGGCGAACGCTTCGGCGGGGAGCTGAAGATCGAAGGCAGCAGCAACGCGGTGGCGCCACGCCTGCCACGCCTCCACAGCGGCGAGGACTACCGGACGGTGCCGGGTTTCCCGCAGGGGTCGCCGAACTCGCCCTATGACGACCGTACCCTGGTGGTGCCGGTGCAGTCGCGCAGCGGCAACAATCCGTTCGATGGCGAGGACCAGGCGTGGCGACTGGCGCTGGGCCTGCGCGGCGAGACGGTGGACGTGATGGCGGCCTATGCCT
The DNA here is from genome assembly GCF_059369935.1 of Stenotrophomonas sp. YJH_SMC_36. Taxonomy (NCBI): domain Bacteria; kingdom Pseudomonadati; phylum Pseudomonadota; class Gammaproteobacteria; order Lysobacterales; family Lysobacteraceae; genus Stenotrophomonas; species Stenotrophomonas sp. YJH_SMC_36. Next base: position 161,596 of record NZ_JCAFTD010000004.1, read on the forward strand.
GGCGCCGGCGTGGCAACTATTTCTCCGGCAGCCAGGGCAGCGACTACTACGACCAGGACCCACGCGAGCAGTACGAGTACCAGGGCATCGACTACATCACCACGCTGGCCCGCTACTTCAAGCCGGGTGATGAAGTGCCCAATACGTCGAGTGAACAGGAGTCGTGGCTGCTCAAGGCGACGTGGCAGATCAATGACGACCAGCAGCTGAAGGCGAGCTGGCGGCACACGCTCTCGCACTACGGCGAGATCATGCCTTCGCGCATCCTGTCGGCGCCGGACTACGGCCGCATCCAGTGGCCGTTGAGCCGCGTCGACTCGGATGCCTGGAGCCTGGAGTATCGCTGGCAGCCGGCCGGCAGCCGCTGGCTGGATCTGTATGCCAATCTGTGGCGCACCGAGACCGACAGCGATACCTATACCGCGGGCGGCTTCCCCAACTTCGCGCCGGGCAATCCGCAATGGGACCCTGAAGCCAGCCCGATCCTGCGCAACACCGCTCTGGCCAACGCGCGCAACGATCGCACCGGCCTGACGGTCAGCAACCGCTTCGCGTTGCACTCCAGCCTCGACCTGACCGTAGGGGGCAACTGGCAGTACGAGAGCCTGGGTTCGCGCGATCCCTACTTCGGCACCACTGATGGCTGGCGCATGTTTCCGCGTGCCGGCCGCCGCCAGGAGGGCGAGGGCTACCTCAACCTGGAATGGCGTCCGCTCGATGTCATCACCCTCAGCGCCGGCGTCCGCTACAGCCGCTACTGGGCCTTCGACGACTTCCTCGACGCGCACCCGGAGCTTCTGACCAAGGGGGTGGGCAGCAAGCAGGCTACCTATCGGGTCAACGAGCTGCCCGAGAGACCGGCCAGCCTGCAGGCGGAGATCGATGCGCTGGAAGCAGAACGCGAGTTCTGGGAGAGCATCGGCATGGGCTCGGTGATCGATGATTCGATCCGGGGACTGCTGGCCTATTACGAAACACCGCAGGCAGTGGAGCACAACATCGCGTGGCTGCCCGACGCCAACGGCAACTATGCCCGCGCCACCAACCCGTGCCTCAACGGCGAGGTGGCTGCGATCCCGGGCGTGCTGCCGTTGTTCGCCGGCAGCGACCTGGTCTGCAGCATCGGCAACACCGTGCAGGCGCGGCCGGTGGATGGCAGCAACCGGCGCCAGCGCGATCACGCGTGGCTGCCCACTTTCTCGGCGACGGCGCATCTGTCGCCTGCCGCGCGCATCTACCTGCGCTACAGCGAAGCAGTGCGTTTCCCGAGCATGTTCGAAAGCACCATCGCCTTCTCCAGCAGCCTCAACCCGCTGTATGACCTCAAGCCGGAGCATGCCTACAACTACGAGCTGGGTTACGTGCACGACCTGTCGGCGCTGTTCGGAAACACCGCCGATGCCGACGTCAAGCTGGCCTATTACGTGCACAAGACCCGCAACGTGATCGAGCGCGATGCCTACTTCCTGTTCGACAACATCGACAAGCAGACCATCCGCGGCATCGAACTGCAGGCGCGCTTCGACAACCGCCGCTTCTTCACCGATCTGGGCATCGCCCGCACGCTGGAGAACGAGGTCTGCGACGAGAGCAGTGCCGTGCTGCTGGATGCCAACCGTGGCCTGGTCCCGAACTGCGTGCAGGACGGGTTCGTCAGCGGCTACCTGCTGACCCAGGCGATTCCGAAGCTGTCGGTCAACGCGTCACTGGGCACCCGCCTGTTCGACGAACGACTGGAGCTGGGCAGCCGCATCATCCACTACCGGCGCCACGAAAACCCGGACCTGCAGGCCTACCGCGACCGGTTGCTGGCCGGTGGCAGCAGCCTGCTCTGGCAGAACGTGCCCTTCACCTGGGGAAACATCACCACGGTGGATGCGTATGCGCGGTGGCGCTTCAACGAGCACGCCAGCGTGGAGCTGGTCGGCAGCAATCTCGGCAACCGCTACTACGTCGACCCGGCCACGCGGTCCACGCTGCCGGCGCCGGGCCGCACCCTCAAGCTGGGCATCACCGCACGCTTCTGAGCACCTGCATTCAAGCGTTGTACCCGTAGTTCCCTCAACCCAAGGAGCAACACCATGAAAATGATCTCCCGTTCCGTCCTGGCGGTCGCCGCCTCCTTCGCCCTGGCCGGCGCGGCGCAGGCAGCCGACATCGTCGGTGCGGCCAGCCCGGTGACCGATGCCGAGCTGTATGTCGCCGTCGGTGATTCCCAGGTCAACGGTGGCCCGCACTCGGCCGGCAAGGCCGGTATCGGCGTCGGCACCGTGTCCAACGCCCGTCGCGTCGATTTCCAGGGCCTGGCCAGCTATTCGGTGCCGACCACCGTCAATGGCACCACCGTGCGCACGCTGGCCATGCCGATCACCGGTGCGCCGGGCAGCCACTCGGGCATGGGCCACTTCAACTTCGTCAAGGTCGGCAGTGGCGATGTCTGGTTCGGTGAATGGTCCAAGGACGGCGCCGCAGGTGGCTTCAACAACCGCCAGGTCTACTTCGTCGGCGACCGTGCCGGCACCACCCTGCCGGCCGGCGTGGCCACCTACAGCGTGGCTGGCCTGAACAAGTTCAACGGCAGCAACCTGCTCAGCGGCACCTTCCGCGCCAACTTCGGCACCGGCACTCTGCTGGGCGGCCTCAGCGGCGGTGGCCTGTCGGTCAACATCAACGCCACCATCAACAGCGCCACCGCCTCGTTCGCGGGCGCGGCCACCGCCAACGGTTCGGTCAGTGGCACCACCCAGGGCCAGTTCTTCGGTGCCAATGCCGCCACCCTGGCCGGTATCGCCACCTTCGCCGGCAACAGCCAGTACGACACCGCCTTCGGCGGCAGCAAGAACTGATCGCCACGCCCCTGACGGGGCAGGGCAGGGACAAGCCGCGATCCGCCAGTCCCTGCTTCGGCCCGCTGCATCGCTTCACACCGGATCGACCATGCGCCTCCCTCTTTACTGCCTCCTTCTGCTGGCGCTGACCGCCACGGCGCACGCCCAGCAGGATGACCTGCGCCGCGTGCTGGAGCAGGGCAACGACGTGCGCCATCAACGCCAGGACCAGCAGCGGCTGCAACAGGCCGAACCGGATCGGCCGACCGTCACCCTCGATGGCCGGACCCTGCGCGTGGAGCGCACGGTCGACGACCTGGGCCAGGCGCTGTACCTGTCGTTGCAGCACCAGCAATGGCCCGCCGCGCAGGCCTTCCTGCACGAGTACATTGAACTTCCCGGCCATGACCCGCTGCTGCGCCACTACGCGCAGGGCGCGCTGGCGCGGGTTGCGGGCGAGCATCATCGCGCGGCCCTTGAGTACGAGGCCCTGCTGGCCCGGCAGCCGGATTTCCTGCCTGCGCGGCTTGAACTGGCGCGGGTCTACGCCGAGGACCAGCGTGACCGGGAGGCGACGTCGCTGTTCACCGCGATCGCCGCCGACATCGATGACCGCGACCCTGCCACCGCCGGCGTGCGCGGCCGGGTGCAGGGGTATCTGCAGGCGCTGCAGGCGCGGCGGCGCTGGAAGGGCGCACTGTCCGCCGGACCTGCATGGAGCGACAACATCAACCGCAGTTCGGCCAGCCGCACCTGCCTGTTCGGCGTGGGCGAGGACTGCATCATCGAGCGCAGGTTGCCCGATGCCCAGCGCGCACCGGGGGTGGACTACGACGGCAGCCTGGAACGCCGCTGGGCACTGGCCGGCCACCACGGCCTGTACGTGCGCGGGTTGGCCTTCGGTCAGGCATGGAAAGACAACCGCGCCTACAACGAACTCAACGCCACTGTGCAGGTGGGCTACAGCTGGCGCAGTGCGCGGCACACCCTGCTGCTGGCCCCCGGCTACGACTATCAGGCACTGGGCAACCGTACCCTGCAGGGCGCCGCAGGCGCGCATGCGGAATGGCAATACGCACTGGACCCGCGCAGCCTGCTGAAGCTGGAGGCGGACTGGAAGCGCCAGCGCTATCGGCAACCGGGGCTGGCCGACAACTACGATGGCGCGATGGGAGCACTGTACGCCACCTGGTTCCGTGCGCTCACTGCGCGCTGGACCGTCTTCGCCGGCATCGATTTGGCCGACAGCGGAGCGGCCGACGCAGCCAATGCCTATCGCCAGCGCGGCCTGCGCGTCGGCGCGGCGCGGCAGTGGAGCGGCACGACTGCCACGCTGTTCCTTTCGCTGCGCGAGCGCAGCTACGATGCCTGGAGTCCGCTGCTGGAAGCGCGCCGGCACGACGACGAGCAGAACCTCATTGCGCTGGTACGCAGCGAACGGCTGGCGGTGGCAGGCCTGGTGCCCAGCCTGAGCCTGCGCTACACCCGCATCGACAGCAATGTGGACTGGCTGTACAGCCATGACCGCAGCCTGCTGAGCCTGAAATGGGAGCGTGCGTTCTGACCGCGGGCCGGGCACACAGCGTGTTTGGCCGAGGTGAATGCGATCTCGCTGTTGTCTTCATCCGTCATCACGCGTTCTTGTAGGGCAACTCGCGCATCCTGCGGGCATTGCGGCCGGATGGGCCGCGCGTGTCAGGGAGTACAGCGTGCTGGAGTCGGGCGATGAACGGGAGGGGCTGCAGGGGTTGCGGGTGCTGGTGGCCGAAGATGAATTCGCCATTGCGATGTTCCTGGCCGACTATCTGCAGCTGAAGGGCGCGCACGTCGTGGGCCCGGCCGGTGACCTGCGCGAGTTGGCGCGTCTGGTCGATGATCACCCGATCGACGTCGCCCTACTGGACATCAACCTGGGAGGTGAGCAGGTGTACCCGCTGGCCGACCGCCTGTCCGAGGCGGGGACGCCGTTCCTGCTGACCTCCGGTTACGACGACAACCTGCCGAGCCGCTTCGCCAGCGCGCCGCGCTGCCCCAAGCCCTACCATATCGACGCGTTGGCCCGGCAGCTGGCCGGACTGGTCGCCGCACCGCGGGCTGCTGCGGGCAAGGTCTGACTGCGCGGCATGGGCCGGCGATTGGATACCGCTGCTCCCTCGTCCGTGCGCGGCACAGCACCTCCGGCGCATCGTCTGGGTGGACTGCATGACGGCATGGATGCGCGCATCGCGCGCCATGACTGGTCAGGGACGCCGCTTGGCCCGACTGGGCGGTGGCCGGCGCATCTGCGCGCCACCGTGGACATGATGCTGGCTCATGGGTTTCCGATGATCATCCTGTGGGGCCAGGAGCTCATCCAGCTCTACAACGACGGCTATGCCGAGATCCTTGCCGACAAGCATCCCGCTGGCCTGGGGCAGCCCACCCGCGACTGCTGGCCAGAGGTCTGGCACATCAACGGGCCGATCTACGACCGGGTCTGGCAGGGTGAGACCGTCACGTTCGAGGACAAGTTGTACCCGCTGGCCCGGCAGGGCCGGCTGGAGGACGTCTGGTTCACCATCACCTACAGCCCGCTCCGCGGCGAGGAAGGGCAGGTGGGCGGTGTGCTGGTCACCATGTTCGAGACCACGGCAGCGCACGTGGCACAGGCCGCGCGTGAGCGCGAGGAGCGGCGGCGGCAGGAGAGCGACCGGCGCTTGGCGCTGGCGTTCAAGGTACTGCCGGTCGGCTTGTGCATTGTCGATGCGCAGGGGCGGATGCAGCTGTCGAACGACCAGATGCGCGCCTATCTTCCCAGCAGCCAGGTGCCCTCGGCCGATCCGGTCAACCAGCACCGATGGCAGGGCTGGCATGCCGATGGCAGCCCGATCGCACCCGAGGATTTCGCCATCGCACGGGCCCTGCGCGGAGAAACCGTGGTGCCCGGACTGGAGTTCCAGTTCACCCACGATGATGGGTGTGTCCGCTGGACGCGGGTCGCGGCGGCGCCGCTGCGAGATGTCGACGGCGAGGTGACGGGCGTGTTCGCCATCGCGGTGGACATCGATGATCTCAAGCGTGCCACCGAGCGGCAGGCGGTATTGCTGGCCGAGCTGCAGCACCGCGTGCGCAACATCATGGCCACGATCCACGCCATCGCCTGGCGCACACGCGAGTCGGTCGACAGCGTGGACGAGTACGCTGACCGCCTGTGCGCACGCCTCATGTCGCTTTCTCGCACGCAGACCCTGCTCACCCGCAGCGCCAATGCCGGGGTGAGCCTGCGTGGCATGCTGGACCAGGAGATCGCGGTGCAGGGACACGCGCCCGACGGATTCCTTCTGCAGGGCGAGGAGGACGTGCTGCTGCCGCCCAAGGTGGCCGAGGTGCTGTCGCTGGCGGTCCATGAACTGGCCAGCAACGCGCTCACGCACGGCGCATCGGTGCACAGCGATACGCGGATCGAGGTGTCCTGGTCGATGCAGGACATCGACGGTGAAGCCTGGCTGGACCTGCACTGGTGCGAGCGGCGCGCGGTGAACGACGACTGGGTCGTCCCTTCGCATCGCGGGCTGGGTCGGGCGCTGGTCGAACAGCGCATTCCCTACGAGCTTGGCGGTAGCGGCGAGCTTGCGTTCTCACCCCAGGGCGTGGATGCGTGGATCCGCTTGCCGCTGCGCGAGCGCGACAGCCTGCTGCAGACCGATGCCACCTCCAGCCTGTCGCCGCCGCGCGGGTAGCGCCTGCGTTCCTTCAATGGCTGGCCGGGTCAGTGCGTGGCGGCTGCGCCGATCAGGGTGCAGGCGAGCGCCATCGCGACCGGTACCGCCAGATGACGCGTCGCCAGCGCGGTGCCCGTGGTCATCAGCGAAGCCAGGGCAATGCCGAGCGCGAGCACCGGCTGGCCCTGCAGGAACTGGTGGATGCAGCCGGCGCATCCAGCGACGGCCAGGCCAACGGCGAAGCAGACATGGAGCAGGGAGGCAGCATGCATGGGGGGGTCCTCGCGGTGATGCCGTGGGTAGCGGCCGGCGCCGGGGCAAGTTGAGCCGCGATCTTCCATTCCAACGAATGGATCACATTGTGTGCGCGCCACGGTTACGGCGGGCGACCTAGGGTGGTGCTGCAGAAACATTCGAAACCCGTACGAGGAGGCAGCGATGGCACGAACGATTCCCGAGGGGACGCTGGTGGTGGTGGCCGATGGTGGTTCGGCCCGGGTGTTCACCAATGTCGGCAGCGCGCAGCAGCTCACGCTGAAGCAGGAGGGCGAACTGCGGCTGCAGGACATCAGCGAGACGGGCGTCTCCGGGCAGGGCCCGGCCGGTGCCGTTCCCAAGGACATGTCCATCGCCCAGCTCAACGAAGCGACCTTCGCCAAGCAGGTGGCCGAACAGCTCAACGAGGATGCGCTCAACAACCGCTATGCCCACCTGCTGCTGGTGGCCGACCCCACCACGCTCGGACGGATCCGTCCGCTGCTGCACAAGGAGACGCAGGCACGGTTGCTGGGCGACATCGCCAAGGACCTGACCAACGCGCCGCTGGCAGACATCCAGCGCAGCCTGGCGGGGTAACGCCTGTGCCCTTCATGCGCCCGCACCTGTCCAGCGAGCCGTCACGCGCCGAAGTGGAGGCGCGCGACGGCTGGCAGCTGCTGGAATTCGGTGCGCCCTGGTGCGGCCATTGCCAGGCGGCACAGCCGGCGCTGCAGGAGGTCGTGGAAGCACATGATCTGGCGCACTGGAAGATCGAGGATGGGAAAGGGCGGGCGCTCGGGCGCTCGTTCCAGGTGAAGCTGTGGCCCACGGTGATCCTGCTGCATGACGGCCGGGAAGTGGCACGCGTGGTGCGTCCGCGCGTGCGTGCCGATCTCGCCGCGCTGGAGGGCGCGCTGCCCGACTGAGGGCACGCTGCACCGGGGACTGCGGCCGCACTGCAGCATGCGATGCACGGGCACTGGTGCTAGCATCGGTACACCATCTGAATCGATCCAAATGCCGATGCCCACGCTGGACCGTCGTCTCCTGATCGCCTTCGCCGCCACCGCCATGCTCGCCTCCGGCGCGGCCTGGGCAGCGCCTTCGAAGTCCGCCGCCGAAAAGGCGTATGCCTCGGTGGACCCCTTCATCGGTACCGGTGGTGAAGGGCATACCTACCCCGGCGCGACGATACCCTTCGGCATGGTCCAGCTCAGCCCGGACACGCGCATCCGCCCGCGTGAGAAGGCCTACGGCTGGGCCGCCGGATACCGTTATGACGACAGCAGCATCGTCGGCTTTTCGCACACCCACTTCTCCGGCACCGGGCATTCTGATCTCGGCGACATCCTGGTGATGCCGTTCACCGGAAACCCGGGATTGGAACGCGGTGACCCCGAACGGCCCCGCAGCGGCTATGCGTCGCGCTTCCGCCATGACGACGAAAAGGCCGAACCGGGCTACTACGCGGTGACCCTGGACGATTACAAGGTGCGCGCCGAACTGACCACCAGCGCCCGGGTCGGTGTGCATCGCTACGCCTTCCCCAAGGGCGTCGATGCCAAGGTACTGCTGGACATGCGGACAAGCATGTACGACTACCCGGGCAAGGTGCTGTGGTCGCGGGTGCGAGTGCGTACGGACGGCACCATCACCGGTTTCCGCGAGACCCGCGGCTGGGCGCCGGGGCGCCAGCTGTATTTCGCCATGCGCTTCTCGCAACCGTTGGCAGGCCATGCGCTGCACAACACCGAGCAGGACATCGTGTACAAGGGCTTCCCGCCGCCGGGTGAGAAAGATCCGGCACAGCGCGCACAGATCGAAGGCCGCCAGCTGGTCGGCACGTTCGATTTCGGCAGGCTGGATGCTCCGCTGGTGGTGAAGGTGGCGATCTCGCCCGTGAGCGAGGCCGGTGCGATCGCCAACCTGGATGCCGAGGTCGCCGACTTCGACTTCGACCGCGTGCGTGCGCAGGCCCGGCAGGAATGGACGCAGGCACTATCGGTGCTGGACATCGATGCGCCGGAGCATGCGCGGCGTAGCGCCTACACCGCCCTGTACCACACGATGCTGGGGCCGACGCTGTTCATGGATGTGGATGGCCAGTATCGCGGCCCCGACAACGCCGTGCATGTCGCCAAGGGGTATGCCCACTATTCCACGTTCTCGTTGTGGGACACCTACCGGGCGCTGCATCCGCTGCTGACTCTGGTGCAGCCGGAAAAACGCAACAGCGACTTCATCAACTCGATGCTGGCTCACCACGAACACAGCCCGTACGGCATGCTCCCGGTGTGGTCGTTCCACGGCCTGGAAGACTGGTGCATGATCGGTTACCACGCGGTGCCGGTCATCGCCGACGCCTATGTGAAGGGCATCCGCGGCTTCGACGCCGCAAAGGCGCTCGACGCGATGGTGGAGACCGCCAATTACGGTCCCTACGACGGCATCGCGCAGTACCGTGAGCTGGGGTATGTGCCCATCGATGAAGAGGGCGAAGCGGCCAGCAAGACCCTGGAATACGCGTTCGACGACTGGACCATCGCGCGCATGGCGCAGGCGATGGGCAGGAGCGAGATCGCGGCGACATTCGACAAGCGTGCGGCGAACTGGCGCAATGCCTTCGACAAGGACACCGGCTTCATGCGTGCCCGCAAGCGCGACGGCAGTTTCCGCACCCCGTTCGATCCCAGCGCCAGCGGCTACGGCACCGACTACACCGAGGGCAATGCCTGGCAGTACTCGTGGTACGTCCCGCAGGACGTGGCGGGCCTGGCCGCCGCGCATGGCGGCAGCGACCGGCTGCTGGCGAGGCTGGACGAGGTGTTCAACGCCACGGTCGATCCGGCGGTCTTCGAGCACATGGAAGACATCACCGGCCTGATCGGCTGGTATGCGCATGGCAACGAGCCCAGCCATCACGTTGCGTACCTCTACGCCCACGCTGGTCAGCCCTGGCGCACGCAGGCGCGCCTGAAGCAGATCATGGACACCCAGTACGCCGACCGTCCCGATGGCCTGGCCGGCAACGATGACGTGGGCCAGATGTCGGCGTGGTACGTGTTCACCGCGCTGGGCTTCTATCCGGTGGCGCCCGGCTCGGGGGAGTACATCCTGGGCCGCCCGTTCCTGCCAAGGACCGCCATGCGCCTGCCCAACGGCAGGACCTTCACCATCGTGGCCGAGGGGCTGGATGACAGGCACACCTATGTGGGCAGTGTGTCCCTGAACGGCAAACCGCTGCAGCGCACCTTCCTGCGCCACGACGAGATCATGGCCGGGGGCGAGCTGCGCTTCACCATGCAGGCCGAGCCGAACAGGGACTGGCCCGGGCAGGGCGCGCAGGCGCCGTACTCGATGTCAACGCCGTAACGGTAGCGCCGGGCCATGCCCGGCGGCTTTGCTGTCACACCATCCCGCCATTGGCTCGCAGCACCTGGCCATTGATCCAGCCGCCGTCGGTTCCAGCCAGGAAAGCCACCGCGCCGGCGATGTCGTCCGGCGTGCCCAGCCGCTCCAGCGGATTCATCTGCGCCAGGCGCTCGATCAGTTCCGGCGACTTGCCCTCCAGGAACAGGTCGGTCGCGGTCGGGCCGGGTGCCACGGCATTGACCGTGATGCCACGGCCACGCAGCTCCTTGCTGAGTATCGCCGTCAGGGTTTCCACGGCCGCCTTGCTTGCGGCGTAGACACCGTAGTTCTCCAGCTTGAGGCCGACCACGCTGGTGGACAGCGCGACGATGCGGCCGCCGTCGCGGACGCGTCGCGCGCTCTCGCGCAGCACGTTGAAGGCGCCCTTGAGATTGATGGCGGTGACCCGATCGAACAACGCGTCGTCGGTGGCTGACAGCGGCGCAAGCTGCAGCACTCCGGCGCTGTTGACCACCACATCGATGCCCTCGAATCGAGCCTCGACGGCATCGAACAAGCGGCTCACCGCCTGCGGATCGGCCACGTCGGCCTGCAGCGCAATGGCTTGGCCGCCGGCGGAGACCAGCTCGGCGGCCAGGGCATCAGCCTCTTCGCGGCGGCCGGCATAGTTGATCGCAACCGCATGGCCGTCGGCCGCCAGCCGACGCGAGATCGCGGCGCCGATGCCGCGGGAGCCGCCGGTGACCAGGGCGACGGTACGGGGAGAGGAGCTGGACATGAAGGCTTCCTTCGAAGACGCGCCCGCGTGGCGCCCCATCATCTTGCTGGTTCCTGCCGCCCGGATAATCATGGAGAATCCGACAACATCATCCGGATGTTCGAACAATGGATCGATTCACCGCCCTGCGCGCTTTTGTCCGTATCGTCGAACGTCGCAGCTTCACCCGCGCTGCAGAGGACCTGGGGCTGCCGAGGGCCACGGTGACCGACGCGATCAAGGCGCTGGAGCGGCGGCTGGGGGTGAGGCTGTTGCACAGGACCACGCGACGGGTGGTGCCGACCCTCGAGGGCGAAGCCTTCTATGGCCGCTGCCTGCGCCTGATCGCCGACATGGACGATGCCGAAGCCGCATTCCGTGATGTCCCGCCGCGCGGCACGCTGCGCATCGAAGTGCACGGAACGCTTGGTCGGCACTTGTTGTTTCCGCACCTGCCCGAGTTCCTGCAGCGCTATCCCGACATCGAGCTGGACGTGAGCGAGGGGGATCGCTACGTGGATCTGCTGCGCGAAGGCGTGGATGCCGCGCTTCGGGTCGGCACCCTGGCCGACAGCGATCTGGTCGCGCGGCGCCTGGCACTGCTGCGCGAAGTCACCGTTGCCTCACCGTCCTACGTGGGTTCGCATGGGCTGCCGGACAGCATCGACGCGCTGCTGTCCGGTCATCGGATGGTCGGTTTCCGTTCCGGTGCCAGCGGACAGTTGATTCCTCTGGAGTTCCAGCAGGCCGGGCAGGTGCGCCATGTGCCTCTGCCGGCAACCGTGCGGGTATCCGGCGCCGATGCCTTCCTGGGGGCGGCACTGGCGGGGCTCGGCATCATCCAGGCGCCGCGCTACCGGCTGGATCCCTATATCGAACGTGGTCAGTTGCTGGAGTTGCTGGCGGAATCGCCGCCCACACCCAGCCCGTTGAGCCTGGTTCACCCGCGCAACCGCACGCCGTCGCCGCGGTTGCGGGTATTCATCGACTGGATTGCCGGCGTGTTTGCGCCGGACCGCTAGCGCCCGGCAGGGCCAGCTCGAACACGGTGCCCGATGCGTCGGAGACCACGCTCACCGATCCACCATGGGCCTGCACGATGGCGCGGGTGATCGCCAATCCCAGCCCGGCGCCCTCGTGCCGGCCGCGCTCGCCGCGGAAGAACCGGTCGAACAAGCGGGGCAGTGCCTGCATGGGAATCGGCGGACCGAGGTTGTGGACAGCAATCCGGCTCGTGGGCCCGGTGCCGTCCAGCCGCACCACGATCTCCGTACCCGGCGTGGCGTGCTGCAGGGCGTTGGAAAGCAGGTTGGCGACCGCCCGGTGCAGCATCAGGCGGTTGCCGTTGGCCTCTGCGCTGCCTTCCCGCCGCAGCGTGAGCTGGCGCTCCTCGGCCAGCAGATCGTAGAACTCCAGCAGCGCATCGACCATCGCATCCAGCGCCACCCCCTCGCGCGAGGGCAGGGCGCCGGGTGCTTCGGCCTGGGCCAGATAGAGCAGATCGCCCACGGTCTGTGCCAGCCGTTGCAGCTCTTCCGCGCAGGAGAGCAGCGTCTCGCGATAGGACTCGTTGCTGCGGGGGTGCGCGAGCACCACCTGCACCTGGGTCAGCATGTTGGTGATCGGCGTGCGCAGTTCGTGGGCGAGGTCTCCGGAGAACCCGCTGAGGCGTTCGAAGTCCTGTTGCAGCCGCGCCAGCATCCCGTTCAGGCTCTGCGCCAGCTGTTCCAGTTCGACGGGCACGTGCTCGGCCGTGAGCCGGCGCTGCAGTCGTCCGGCGGTGATATGGCGGGCCTCGTCGGCCAGCGTGCGCAGTGGGCGCAGCGTCTGCCGCACGACGTAGCCCCCCAGCAGGCTGCTGGCCACCGCAGCAGTGACCAGAGCGACGGCCAGCAGGTGGCGGAAGCGCTGCAGGAAGTCGGCATGGCGCGCATCGTCGATCGCCAGCAGGGTGGCCAGGCGGCTGCCATCGGCCAGCGTCTGCCGCAGATTGAGGGCGTGCAGGCGGCTTCCGTCGGCCAGCGTCCAGTCATGGCGGCGCGGTTCAGTGTCGGCGGGTTGAGTCCGCGCATGCGCGCGCAAGGCCTCCGGCGCGGTGGAGAAGAGCACGCCGCCCTGCTCATCGACGATGTGGAAGGCGATATCGGGATGGTGGCGCAGCGCATCGCCCAGGCGCTGGGCGCGCTCATCGGACGTGCCGCTGCCGGCGAGGTCGGCGATCAACGCGGCCTTGTTCTCCAGTTCGGCGAAATCCTGTGCGACCAGATCATGGCGCGCGCTCAGATAGATCGCCACGCCCAGTGCAGCAAGCACCAGCGTACCGACCGTGGCGAACAGCACGGTGAGGCGGACGGCAATGGAGCGTCGCAGGCTCATTGCGGTTGCGCTGCTTCGACCTCGGGTGCCTCCAGCACGTAGCCCATCCCGCGCACAGTGACCACCAGCTTTTCGGCGAAGCCATCGTCGATCTTGGCGCGCAGGCGGCGTATCGCCACATCGATGACATTGGTGTCGCTGTCGAAATTCATGTCCCACACCTGCGAGGCGATCAACGAGCGTGGCAGGACCTCGCCGCGCCGTCGTGCCAGCAGCTCCAGCAGCGCGTATTCCTTCGGGCTCAGTGTGATGCGCTGGCCACCGCGCTCCACGCGCCGGCGCAGCGTATCCACCACCAGATCGGCGACGACGATGCGGTCAGGCTGAGACTGGCCCTGGCCGCGTCGCAGCAGGGTACGCACGCGTGCCAGCAGCTCGGCGAAGGCGAAAGGTTTGGCCAGGTAATCATCGGCACCCAGTTCCAGCCCCTGCACGCGGTCGGCAATGCTGCTGCGCGCCGACAGGAACAGCACCGGCACCTGCCACCCCGCATCGCGCAGGCGCGACAGGACGTTCCAGCCATCGAGACCGGGCAGCATCACATCGAGGATGACCAGCTGGTACTCGCCGCTTGCCGCCAGATGCAGGCCGTCCACGCCGTCGCAGGCGAGATCGACCACGTAGCCCGCTTCGATCAGGCCCTGTCGCAGGTAATTGCCGGTCTTGGGCTCGTCTTCGACGATCAGCAGCTTCATCGTGTGCATGCCGGCCCGCGCAGCGCCGCCCTCATGCCAGCGGGTCCAGCGTGCCGAGCACGGCCACGCAGGCCAGTACCAGCAGCCCGAGTGCGGCCTCGAAGGTGAGGCTGTGACGCAGCGAGCGCAGCGGGCGGAACTGCCAGCCGCCACGGATGGCGGTGGCGAGTGCCGGCACCAGCCGCCAGCGGTGCAGCGCGGCCAGGCCGAGCATGCCCGCGACCAGGGCCAGCTTGAACAGCAGCCAGCGCCCGTGCGCGGTGTTGAACAGGGTCTGCAGCGAGCCCTGCAGATCCACGTAGGTATAGGTGCCGGTCATCGCCAGCAGGGCCACGATTACCGTACCGGGCAGGGCGAAACCATGCGCCACCTGCCAGAGTTCATGGGTGCGTTCACGCAGGGAAGGGCCCTGGGTGCGCAGGGCCAGATGCAGCACCGCGGCGATCGCGCCGACCCATGCGCCTGCGGCGAGCAGGTGGACGGTCCCGGCCGCCAGGCGCAGCGCACCGCGGATGCCGTCGCCGGCGGCGGCGTGGCCGTTCCAGGCCAGGCTTGCCAGGGCGACCGCCGAGAGCGGCAGCAGGATGACACGGCGTGCCCCGGCCACTTTCGCGCTTGCGGCAAGCAGCGGCAGCATTGCCAGCAGCGCCAGCGCACGCACCAGTGCCGCTTCGCCGACCGGTGTGGCGGTGGTGAACCATGCGACGGTCGCTTGATCGACCGCGGCAAGCGGAAGCCCCAGCACGCCTGTCACCCGCACCGCCGCGTCCAGCAGCACGACTGCCAGCGCGATCACGGCCAGTGGCAGGAACATGCGACGCGCAGGCGCAGGGCGGATGAACAGCATCCTGCCGAACAGCAGCATCAAGGCCAGGTACAACGCCAGCCGCAGGGCATAGGGAGACAGTTCGATCACCACTGCAGCTTACTTCACGCTGAAACGATAGTCGCCGGTGACGGGGTGGCTGTCCTGGCCGACGGCGCGCCACTGCAGGCGATAGTCTCCGGCAGGCAGCGGCTTGGCGAAACTCACGACCAGCCGGTGACCATCGTCCGACACCTGCTGGGAAAGGGCAGGCATCGCCATCAGGGTGCGGCCATGGGCCATGCTCAGTTCGATGCGGGTGGCGCGCGGCATCACCCGCTCGCTGAAGGTCAGCTCGATGCGGTTGGCAGGCGCGACGCTGGCATCGGCGGCGGGCGTTGCCTTCACCAGGCTGGGGTGTGCAAGGGCCAGCGGAGCGGCGGCGACGCCCGGCAGCAGCAGGAGCAGAGCGGCGGAGCGGCGGAGCGAAGACGACATGGTGGGTGCCTGCAGGAATGGGGCGCTCAGGCTGACGGCGGGCACCTTTCGTGGCCCTGACCCGGACATTACCGATCTGTCAGGTTGGCCGGTGCCGGGCCGACCCGCCCTTCCCATCATCGGCGCGCGCGTGCGCAGGCACGCAGGGCGCGGCGGTTGCACAGGTGGGCCATCGCCAGCAGCCCACCGCCGCAGGCGGTGGCCATGCCGTGCCAGAGCAGCGATTCCTTCAGCGGTGGATACAGCGATGCGGACAACAGCAGGCCAGCCCCAGCCAGGGCCAGTCGCATCGGCAGCCAGTGGCGGTGCCGGCGCAGGCCCGCAGCGGTGCTGGCCAGCGCCAGCAGCGAGGCGAGCAACGCGAACGCCCACTCCCAGCGTGACATCAGCAGCAGGGTGGTCATCAGGGCATGGCCGGGGTGCTGGAACGAGCGCAACGCCATCATGGCCGCCGGGACGAAGGCCAGCAGCAGCGGCAGCGCGATGCAGTGCGCTGCGCAGGCCAATGACAGCCCTGCGCCGGCCAGATCGAAACGGGGATGCCAGCGTGCCGATGCTGGCGGCTGTGGCAGACCCCTTGCAGGAACGGTGGGGATGTGGTCCATAATGTTACATAGTAACACTAACGGTACCCCCATGAAGCTTCCCGCCACGTTTCTGCTGCTGCTTTCTGCGGCGTCCGCCCACGCCCATGAGGTGCGCCAGCAGGGCGCGCATGTGCATGGCCAGGCCACGGTCGATGTGGCGCTCGAACGGGGAACACTGGACCTGGCAATGCAGGCCCCCGGTATCGGCCTGCTCGATTTCGAGCGACCGCCCGCCACCCCGCAGGAGCGCGCCGCGCTCGCACGTGCGAAGGCACTGCTGAAGGAAGGCGCATGGGTCACCCTGCCGACTGCGGCCCAGTGCCGCCTTGCCGCCAGCAGCGTGGCCGCCGACGGATTCGCTGCAGACCCGATGCACGATGCCGGGCACCACGGCCATGCCGGCTTCAGTGCCGGACTGCGTTTCCAGTGCGCGCATCCGTCCGCGCTGCGGGTGCTGGTGGTCCGCCTGCCGGTGCTGTTCCCTGGCCTGCATGAGGTCATCGTCAACAGCACCACGCCCGCCGGACAGGCACGGCACGTGCTGACCGCCGAGACTCTGCGCGTGGTACTTGCGCCGTGAGTGCGGCGGTCATCGATGTGCAGGACCTGCGCTTCGCCTACGGCGATCGCCCGGTACTGGAGATTCCGGCATTGCGCGTCGATGCGGGCAGCAGCGTGCTGCTGCGCGGTGCCAGTGGCGGTGGCAAAAGCACTCTGCTGGGTGTGCTGGCCGGCGTGCTGCGCGCTCGCCAGGGCCGGGTCGACGTCGCCGGACACTCCCTGCATGCGATGAACGGTCCGGCCCGCGACCGCTTCCGTGCCGACCAGCTGGGCGTGATCTTCCAGCAGTTCAACCTGCTGCCGTTCCTCAGCGTGCGCGAGAACATCGCGCTGGGTCTGCGCTTCTCGCGGCTGCGCAGGCAGCGCGTCGGCGCAGCGCTGGACGAGGAGATCGCACGGCTGCTGCAGTCCCTGCAGATCGACCCGACGCTGATGGGCCGTCCGGCGGGCAGGCTCAGTGTCGGCCAGCAGCAGCGCGTGGCAGCAGCACGCGCACTGATCGGGCGGCCGCAGGTGCTGCTTGCCGACGAGCCCACCTCGGCACTGGACCGGCACGCGGCGGACGCGTTCGTGCGCCTGATGACCCGGCAATGCCAGGCCTGCGGCACCACCGCGCTGGTGGTCAGCCACGATGAAAGCCTGCAGCCTCTGTTCGACCGGGTCATCGTCCTGGCCGAGATCAATCATGCCGGAGCTGCCCATGCTTGAACTTGCCTGGGCCAGCCTGCGCAGCCGCGCGCTCAGTGTTGCCCTCACGGTGCTGGTGATCGCCCTCAGCGTGGTTCTGCTGCTGGGCGTGGAGCGGGTCCGCACGCAGGCGCATGAAGGTTTTGCCAGCACAGTGTCCGGAACCGATCTGATCGTGGGTGCGCGCTCCGGACCGGTGAACCTGCTGCTCTATTCGGTGTTCCATATCGGTGATCCAACCAACAATGTCTCCTGGCAGTCCTATCAGGCGCTGTCGGCGCTGCCGCAGGTGAAGTGGTCGGTGCCACTCTCGCTGGGCGATTCCTGGCGGGGCTACCGCGTGGTCGGCACCACCGGCGGCTACTTCGAGCATTACCGCTACGGTGCCGGTCATGAACTGGTCTTCGCACAGGGCGGGCCCTTCTCGGACCTGTACGATGCGGTGATCGGCGCGGAGGTGGCGCAGGCGCAGAACATCACGCCGGGCGACCCGATCATGCTGGCGCATGGCACCGGGGCGGTGCCCCTGGCCACGCATGCCGACAAGCCGTTCCGCGTGGTGGGGATCCTGCAGCGCACCGGAACACCGGTGGATGCGTCGGTACTGGTATCGCTGCCGGCGATCGAAGCCATCCACATCGACTGGCGTTCCGGCGTGCAGCTGCCCGGCCAGCATGTCAGCGCGGAGCAGGCGCGGCGGCTTGATCTGACCCCGACCAGCATCACTGCCTTCATGCTCGGCCTGAATACCCGCATCGCGACGTTCTCCGTGCAGCGCACGATCAGCGACTATCCGGAGGAGGCGATGCTGGCGATCCTGCCGGGCGTCACCCTGCAGCAGTTGTGGCAGTCGTTGGGCACGGCCGAGCGGGCACTGCGGTTGATCAGCGCGATGGTGGTGCTGCTGGGAATGGTCTCGCTGGTGGCGCTGCTGGTATCAACCCTGCAGGAACGGCGCCGCGAGATGGCGGTGCTGCGCGCGGTCGGCGCGCGCCCGCGCTACATCGCCGGCCTGCTGGTGGTGGAGGCGGTGGCGACCAGCGCGCTGGCGTGCGGGCTGGCACTGGCGGCGCTGGTGCTGGCCAGTGCCGTGGGACGCAGCTGGGCGCTGGCGCAGTATGGCCTGTCGATCACCCACGTCTGGCCGGATGCGCGCGAGCTGGGCTGGGTGGCGGGCCTGCTGCTGGTCAGCGCCGTGGCGGGCCTGGTGCCGGCCGCGCTGGCCTACCGGCGCACGCTCGCCGACGGTTTGGCGTCGCCGGGATGAGCATGCGCCGGCTGGGTGGCTTGCCAGTGTTGCTGATGCTGGTTGCCTGCGAGCGGCCGGTCGACACCGGCGTGCAGGCGCTGCCGCCACCGGTGGCGGATCAGGGCGCAGCGACCGTGGAAGAGCAGGAGCTGGACTGGCTGCAGATGATGCCCGCCGACGAGCTGGCGGCGCTGGAACGTGGCGAAGGCCCTGAGGTGGAGCACAACGGCAGCCGACGCATGCCGCAGTTCGGCACGTTCCGCACCGTCGACGCCGTGCTGCAGCGGCCGGTGCGCCTGCCGGGCTACGTGGTGCCGCTCGCCAGCACTGCGGAAGGACGGCTCAGTGAATTCCTGTTCGTCCCGTATTACGGCGCCTGCATCCATGTGCCACCACCGCCGCCGAACCAGATCGTGCACGTGGTACTGGACCGGGCAATCGAGATGCCTGACATGTACGCTCCGTTCTTCCTGGCCGGAAACCTGCACGCCGAGCGCCTGGACGATGAGCTGGCAGGCTCTGCCTACAGCATGCGCGATGCACGGCTGAAACCCTATGCGCCGTGATTGCCTTGCATGGCTCGCTGGATGCGCGCTGCTGGCCGGATGCGCCCGCGTGCCCGACGGTGCCGGACAGCACCCTGCACCGTTGCCGGTGGCGGCGCCGTCTCCGTCGGCAAGCCCGATCGACCGCTGGGACGCCCTGATGCCGGACGAGGACCGTTTCCAGCGACCGCCGCCGCAGATCGGCCTGTCACGCGACGGCATGGCCGGCGTCGGTGGCCTGATTGACGACAGCGGCGCCGGCACGCCGCCCGGTCAGGCGATCGACCACTCCCGTCCGGAGCGCGCCCGGCAGTTCGGCTCTTCGCGCGTGGTGGCATCGGTGGATGGACGTGCGGTGGACCTGGACGGTTACGTCGTGCCCCTGGGCACCACCGACGACGGACGCGTGGACGAGGTGCTGTTCGTCCCGTTCTATGGTGCCTGCATCCATGTACCCCCACCACCGCCGAACCAGATGATCCACGTGACGTTGGCCACGCCGATCACGCTGGGTGCGCTGTGGGACCCCTATCGACTCGCCGGGCGGGTGCAGGTCAAGCGCTTCGACGCCGACATCGCCAGCGCTTCCTACGATGTGGCGGCCGCCACACTGACGCCGATCCACAACTGATGCGCGGGCGTCCACTACTGGCGATGGCGCTGCTGGCGGTGACGGCCACGGCGGTCGGGTGGCTGTACCTGCGGACAGCGCAGCCGCAGCCGCCGCAGGCCACTTCCGTGGCGCCCACCGACGAGATGCGGCAGCGGATCGAGCGGCGGATGGGGGACGATGCGGCCTTCCGCAACGACGTGGCATTCCTGCTGGTGGCAACCCTGCGCGACCGCTGCCGGCCGGCAGAGGCAGGGCTGCTCGCGCGCATGGCCAACCGTGCCGCGCTGCCGGTACTGGGCGCGGTGAGTGCGGTGACTGCGGAGGATCCAGGCCTTGACCGTCCCATCTACCGTTACATCCAGCACCGCGCCGACAGTGCCCGCTGCACGGATCCGCTGCCCCTCGCAGCGGCCGGTGGCCGCGTGCTGCACGTCGATATCGAGCAGTATGCTCGCACCTTCCCGGACAGCTACTTCGATCCCACGCGCAGCAGGGCGCCGCGGGATTTCGGTGGGCATACGCTGCGCGAGCGGGCCTCCAACGCATGCAACAGCGTGGTTTATTCGGTACTGCCGCTCGGCGACGCGGACTGGCGCTGTGCGTCGCTGCGGGCGAACGCGCGGGCCCGGGTGCGCAGCCTGTGCGAGGACGAGCTGCGGCGCCAGCACGGTGACATCGCGGGCGAACTCGACATGGCCGTGGGGCAGGGCATGCAGGAACAGGTGGTCGCGGCGGTGGCGGCGTTGCCGGTGGACTGCAGGTAGCACCCGCGGCGCCTGCCGGGGCTGAACAGCGCCTGGGTCGAAACCTGAACGTGTCGCTGCAGGGCTATAACTATACAGGATATCCGGTATAGTTAATGGAACCTTCTTGCCCAGGTTTGTTTCCCATGGCCTTGTCCCAGTCCTTGGCCGATGCTCCGGCTCTGTCCCGTGCCCGGCGCTGGTCGCTGTTGTTCACGGTGGCCGCCGGCCTGCTGCTGGTGACGCTGGACAACTCGGTGCTGTACACGGCGCTGCCCACGCTGACGGCAGAACTTTCCGCCAGCGCGGGTCAGGCGCTGTGGATCATCAATGCCTATCCACTGGTGATGGCTGGCCTGCTGCTCGGTGCGGGCACGCTGGGCGACCGCATCGGTCACCGTCGCATGTTCCTGATCGGCCTGGTGGTCTTCGGCGTGGCTTCGCTGGCGGCAGCGTTCTCTGTCACCGCAGCGCAGTTGATCGCTGCCCGTGCGCTGCTCGCCGTGGGCGCCGCGGCGATGATGCCGGCCACGCTCGCGCTGATCGGCCTCAGCTTCCATGAAGAGCGTGAGCGCAACATCGCCATCGCGATCTGGGGCTCGGTGGCGATCGTCGGCGCCGCACTCGGACCGATCATCGGTGGCTGGCTGCTGCAGCATTTCTGGTGGGGATCGGTGTTCCTGGTCAACGTGCCGGTGGTGATCGTGGCCTTCGTCGCGACGCTGCTGCTGGCGCCGGAGGGGCGGCGCGACACGTCCCGGCCGTGGGATCTGCTGTCCTCGCTGCTGGCGCTGGCGGCGCTGTCGGGGCTGGTGCTGGCGATCAAATCGCTGATCGCCACGCCGCCTTCCTATGGCCTCGGCGCGGCGGCATCGGTGCTGGCGCTGGCGGCGGGCGCCGCGTTCGCCCGCCGCCAGCGGCGCCTGCCGCATCCACTGCTGGACTTCGCGATCTTCCGCAATCCGGCATTCCTGGCCGGTACGCTGTCTGCGGTGTTCACCCTGTTTGCGATGGCGGGCCTGCAACTGCTGACCACCCAGCGTTTCCAGCTGGTCGCCGGATTCACGCCATTGCAGGCGGGCCTGCTGGTATCGGTGGCGGCGCTGGGCAGCCTGCCCAGCGCGCTGCTCGGCGGCAGCATCCTGCACCGCGTCGGCCTGCGTCCGCTGATCTGCGGCGGACTGGCCGCGGGGGCACTGGGAGTGGGCGTGGTCGCGTTCGGTTTTCCGCACGGACTGGGCTGGGTCGTCGCCGGCATGGCGATCACCGGGTTCGGCATGGGCTCGGCAATCTCGGTCGCATCCACTGCCATCCTCAACAATGTGCCTGCGCACCGTGCGGGCATGGCGTCCTCCGTGGAGGAGGTCTCCTACGAATTCGGCGGCCTGCTGGCGGTGGCGATGCTGGGCAGCCTGGGCGCAGCGATGTACGGCGCCTTCCTGCCGGTATCGGCGGATGTTCCGGCACTGGCGCGGGAAGGATTCGCCCTGGCGCAGCAGGTCGCCCGCGAAGCCGGCCCGGGCGAGTGGTTCGCCGGCGCCACCGCCGCCTATGACCGCAGCTACCAGATCGTGCTGCTGGTCATCACCGCGGTGCTGGCCGTGGGTGCAGCGCTGATCGCGCGCCTGCTGCGCGGGCGGGCGGGGAGCCGCGAGGGAGCGGCCGATCGCGTAAAGTAGTGCGATGAGAACCAGCAAGCGCCAGCGCATCCTCGATGCCGCCGTCAACGTGATCAATCGAGACGGCGTGCGCGCGGTGACCTTCGAGTCGGTGGCGGCAGAAGCCGGCCTCACGCGCGGCGGCCTGCTGTATCACTTCCCGTCGCGCGAGGCACTGCTGCGCGGCATCGACGAGCACCTGGTGCACAACTGGGAGGCATCGATGGAAGCGCTGCTCGGAAAGCGTGCCAGCGAGGCCACGGCGCTCGAGCGCTATCAGACCTTCGTCCGCGTGTCGGCGCAGAGCGCGACGCGCGCCGAGCTGATGTTCATGCTCGAATCGGTGGACCCGGAGGCCGGTGAGCGGCCATGGAGCCCGGCCGTGCAGCGCTGGGCGCCATCGCCGCCGCCGGCCGGCGTGGTTGATCCTGCGGCGCTGGACAATTTCGTGGCACGGTTGGCGGCCGATGGGCTGTGGATCTACGAGGCCATGTACGAAGGACAGCTGGACGACGCGGTGCGCGCCCAGGTGGCCGAGCGCATCGCGGGCCTGTTGTCACCCGGCCGATGATGGGGGTTGCCCACTGACGATGGCGGGTCCCGCCATGGCCGCGTTCATGCCGTTGGCATGTCTTCCGGCCGCAACCGCTCTGGATGGGTGTACACATTGAATCCACTGCCGCGGGCGAAGCCGACCAGGCACAGCCCTGCGCTGCGCGCCAGATCGATCGCCAACGCCGTTGGCGCGGACACGGCGGCCAGTACGCTGGCACCGGCGCGCACTGCTTTGCTGACCATCTCGTAGCTGGCCCGGCTGGAAATCAGCAGCAGTCCACCGTCGATGGCGTGCTCGTTGTGATGCAGGGCGCCGATCAGCTTGTCCAGTGCATTGTGACGGCCCACGTCCTCGCGCACCCAGCCGATGCGCCCGTTGGCGTCGGCCCAGGCGGCCGCGTGGGTGGAGCCGCTGGCCGCATTCATCGGCTGGTGCTGCGACAGCGTGGCCAGTGCCCGCTGCAGGGCCGCCGGCGCGTAGGTCCGTCGTTCGCGTACCGGGGGCAGGGGCCGCAGCACATCCTCGAGCTGCCGTGTTCCGCACAGGCCGCAGCCGCCACGGCCGGGCAGCAGGCGGCCATCGGCCGGATCCAGACCGGCGCCCGGTGCCTCGGCGGCAACCGTCATCCGCAGTTCGATGCCTTCCAGCTGCGGCGCCACATCGATCGAGAGCAGCTGCGTCGGCGTGGTGATCAAGCCCTCGCTGAGCGAGAAACCGAGCGCAAAGTCCTCCAGGTCACAGGGCGTGGCCATCATCACCGCGAACACGGTGCCGTTGTAGTGCAGCGCTACCGGCACCTCTTCGGCGACCACGTCGGCCTGCGCCTGCACCTGCAGCCCTCCCTCGCGCCAGCGCTGCAACGTGCGCTGCGCGGTGCCGGCAGGCGGAGAGGGCGGCGGGGGCGAGTCAGCCATGCAGAGTGTCCGGACAGAGTGAGCGTGTCATGGGCCGTTCGCCCACCCCCCGGAGGATAGCGCAGTGCGTCCGTGGCGATGCAGCAGCCACCGGCGCGCCGAAGAGGGCGCGCTGGGAGATGCGGGGCGGCTCTGGCGAAGCGGTCCCGGGCGTGCTTGACTCTGTCTGTCGTGCCCTTCGCAGTCTCGTCTCCTGGCGCCAGGTCTTCGAACATGTCCGAGCAAAAACCCCCTCGTTACAAGCCCTACAACCAGCCCGCAGGCGGTTGGGGTGCGGCCGGCGCCACCGCCCGGGTTCTGCTGCAGCAGAGCGTGATCGGCAACGGCTCCAGGGCACTGCTGGCGATGAACCAGCCCGCTGGCTTCAAATGTCCCAGCTGCGCCTTCCCCGACGCCGACGAGCGCAGGAAACTGGAGTTCTGCGAGAACGGGGCCAAGGCACTGGCCTGGGAGGCGACCCGGTTCCGCGCGGATCGCGAGCTGTTCGCGCGTTACACCGTCAGCGAGCTGATGGAGCGGACCGACTACTGGCTGGAAATGCAGGGGCGGCTGACCGAGCCGATGCGTTACGACGCAGCCACCGACCACTATGTGCCATGCAGCTGGGACGAGGCGTTCGCACTCATCGGCCGTCACCTGCGGTCACTGGACAGCCCGCATCAGGCCGAGTTCTACACGTCGGGCCGCACGCCGAACGAGGCGGCGTTCCTGTATTCGATCTTCGTACGCGAGTTCGGCACCAACAACTTCCCCGATTGTTCGAACATGTGCCACGAGCCGACCAGCCGTGGCCTGCCACCTTCCATCGGTGTGGGCAAGGGCACCATCGTCCTGGAGGATTTCGAGCACGCCGAGGCGATCTTCGTGATCGGCCAGAACACCGGCACCAATTCGCCGCGGATGATGGGCAACCTGGTCGAGGCGCGCAGGCGCGGCGTGCCGATCGTGGCGGTCAACCCGATGCCCGAGCGCGCCCTGATCCGGTTTGCCGAGCCGCAGGATGTGGTGCAGATGGCGACCTTCGGCTCCACCGAGATCAGCAGCGAATTCGTGCATATCCGCATCGGCGGTGACCTGGCGCTGATCAAAGGCATGATGAAGGTGATGTTCGAGCGAGAGGCACAGGGCCAGCGCGTGCTCGACCATCGGTTCCTGGATGAACATACGGTCGGCCTGGAGGCCTTGCGCGCGGACGTGATGGCGCAGGACTGGGACGACATCGTCAGGGTCTCCGGCATCTCGGAGGCGCAGATCCGGCGCTGCGCCGAGATCTACATCCGCTCCAATGCCACGGTGATCTGCTATGGCATGGGCCTGACCCAGCACCAGTATGGTTCGCGGCTGCTGCAGCAGGTCGCCAATCTGCTGATGCTGCGCGGCAACTTCGGCAAGCCGGGGGCGGGGATCGGCCCGATCCGGGGTCATTCCAACGTGCAGGGCGATCGTACCGTCGGCATCGACGAGAAGCCGGCGGCAGCGTATCTGGATCGCCTGCAGGAGGTGTTCGGTTTCAATCCGCCGCGGGAGCACGGGCATCATGTGGTCGAATCGATCGAGGCCATGCTCGATGGCAGCGCCAGGGTGTTCATCGGGCTGGGCGGCAATTTCATCCATGCCGTGCCGGACACGCCCCGGGCCTACGAAGCCATGCGCAGCCTGCAGCTGACGGTGGGTATCGCGACCAAGCTCAACCGCGGGCACCTGGTGCATGGGCGCGATGCGCTGATCCTGCCGGTGGTGGCGCGCTCGGAACGTATCGTCACGCCCGCAGGCGAGCAGTTCGTGACGATCGAGGATGCGATGTCGAACGTGACCGCATCGCGCGGTGTTCTTGAGCCGGCCAGCGACCAGCTGCTGCCGGAGGTCGAGATCGTCTGTCGCATGGCGATGGCGACGCTGCCGGACAGCAGGGTCGACTGGGCAGGTTGCAGGCATGACTATGCGCGGATCCGTGACCTGATCGCTGCCGTGTACCCGCAGATCTATGCAGGCTTCAATGAGCGCATCCGGCAGCCGCACGGCTTCCATCTGGACATTGCACCGCGCCGCCGGGTGTGGCCCACCGCCAACGGCAAGGCCAACATCCTGGTGATGCCGGGCCTGGATGTGGACGACCCGGTGCACGATCCGGACATGCTGCGACTGGCCACGGTGCGTTCGCATGACCAGTTCAACACCACCATCTACAGCTACAACGACCGCTATCGCGGCGTGTACAACGATCGCAGGGTGGTGTTCATGAACATCGAAGACCGGCTGGCACGCGGTCTGGAGAAGGAGGCGCGGGTCAGCCTGGAGACGCTCAGCGCAGATGGCGTGCGGCGTCGCATCGACGGGCTGACCGTGCTCGACTACCCCATGCCACGGGGCGCGCTGGCGGGCTACTACCCTGAGTTGAATGCGCTGCTGCCGCTGGACTACTACGATCGCCTCAGCGGCACGCCTGCGGCGAAGTCGATTCCGGTACGCATGCGGGCAGACGCAGGCAGCGCGGACACCGCATAGGGTCCGGCGGCGGCCCAGCCTGCCACGCCCATCGGCTATGATGCCTCCGATGAATGCTGCTGCTCTCCTGCTGCGCTGGCTGTTGCTCGTTGCCCCGGTGCTGACCGCACCTGGGCTGGCGCGGGCTGCATCGGGCGACGGTGGACAGGGCGACACGGAGTACTGCGCCGCGTCGCATGAGACGGCCGTGGATCGGGCCGGATGCTGCGGCGATCGATCATCGGGCGACTGCGCAGCCAGTGAGTGCCCGTGCCCTCCCGCGTGTACCGGCGTGCCGGCGACCTCCTCCGCCGTGGCGATCACACCCTGGCGCGAGGCGCCACGCGCTGCCCTTGCACGACGGCCTGTGCCGCCGCCCCTGACCGACGCGTTGCGACCTCCCATCGTGTGATGGCCTGCAGGCGCCAGCCGCCTGTTGTCCTGCCTGTCCCATTCCCGATTTTCCCGCGCCTTCGATGCGTGGGTCGCGGGCGTTCCGCCCGCATGCACAAAGGAACCAACACGATGAACCGTTCTCTCTCTCTCGGCCTGCTGCTGGCCAGCATTCTGTCCGGCGCCGGCTGCGCCCGTGCAGCCGAAGAGGTGGCCGCGGCGCCGGGCCATGCCCACGCAGCGGCCGATGCCGCCTCCGTCCCCGATGCGCAGCTGCCGACCGCCATCGTCCACAAGACCGCCAGCTGCGGTTGCTGTGGCGTCTGGGTCGAACACCTGCAGGCCGCAGGCTTCGCGGTGGATGTGCGGGATACCGATGACATGAACCCGATCAAGCAGCGCCTGGGTGTGCCGGTCGGCAAGGGGTCCTGCCATACCGCCGAGATCGACGGCTATGTGGTGGAGGGGCACGTTCCGGCCGAGGACATCAAGCGGCTGCTGAAGGAGCGTCCTGCGGCGCGTGGACTGGTGCTGCCGGGCATGCCGGCCGGTTCGCCCGGCATGGAGATGCCCGACGGTTATGTGCAGCCGTACACGGTGGAACTGGTGCGCGGTGACGGCAGCACCGAGCCGTTCGCCCACCACGGCCAGGGCGGCTGAGGGTCGCTGCTGCTGTGGCGGCTCACAGGCCGCCACGGCTTCAGTGCGCGTTGTCGCGTTCCCTGGCCAGCTGTGCCTCGAAACTGCGCTCGGCTGAATCCGCGTAGGCGCTGCAGCGCATCGCTGCAGCACTGGCCTTGGCGCCTGCGGCATAGTCCCAGCCGCTGGCGCCAGGATGCGGGGTCAACAGCACGTCGCAGGGCAGGCGGCGCACGGTCGCGAAGCTGCGGCGATAGTCCTCGATCAGGTGCGGATAGCGGGGATTGCCCTGCAACCGGTAGCCCGGCGCACTGAGGCTGTCCGCATAGGCGATGCGTACCGGCCTGCCATCGCGGGTGTCGTTCCAGGTCCAGGCGGTGCTGCCCGGTGTGTGACCCGGCATGAAATGCGCGGTGAAGTGCATTCCGCCCAGCGACACGACCTCGCCGTCCATCAGGATGCGGTCGGCATTGGCCGGAGGGAAAGTGATGTCATCGCCGAAGTGCAGATCGTTGCTGCCCCCGCGCGCCAGCAGGACGGCCGTTTCGGCGTTGCTGGCGATCTGCGCGCCGGTGCGGCGCCTGAGTTCGGCCACCGCACCGGCGTGGTCGGCATGGGCATGGCTGAGCAGGATCCAGCGCAGCTGCTGCGGTGCGACGCCGCGCTGCTGCAGGTTGGCCAGCAGGTGATCGGCCATCTGCGGCATGCCGCCATCGATCAGCACCGCGCCGTCGTCGGTCTGTACCAGCAGTGCGGTCAGGTTTTCGGTGCCGATCTGCCAGGTGTGGTCGGCGATCTGCAGCGGCCTCATCGGCTGCAGCCATGAAGCATCCACCGTGTAGGCCCGCAGCTGGGGCAGGGGCGGCTCTGCTGCGTGTACCGGCGGGACCGCCACGGCAAGGACGAGGGCAGGCAGGAGAGAGCGCATCGTGAGGGTTCGCTGGGAGGAGGCGCAGAAACTAGCATGGGCCTCGTCGGTCGCGTTCCGCATAGATTTCATGGCTCCCATAAGGCTAGGCGAGCCCGGCCCGCAGCCGGTCGTACAGGCGGACCAGGTCGACCAGCGTACGCGCGCCCATCTTGCGCATCACCTGGGCGCGGCGCACCTTCACCGTGATCTCGCTGACGCCCAGGTCCGCAGCGATCTGCTTGTTGAGCCGGCCCCGGACCACGCCATCCACCACGTCGCGCTCGCCGGCCGACAGCGACTCCCAGCGCTGCTGGAGGGCGCCCAGTTCGTCGCCTTCGCGGCGGCGCTGGCGATCGATGCCGATGCCCTTGTGGATCGCATCCAACAGTTCCTGGTCGCGGAAGGGCTTGGTCAGGAACTCGATCGCACCGTCCTTGATCGCGTTGACACCCATCGCGATGTCACCGTGGCCGGTGATGAACACCACCGGCAGGTGCAGGCCACGCTGGCGCATGCCGCGGTGGAATTCCAGGCCGCTCTGGCCCGGCATGCGCACATCCAGCACCAGGCAAGCGGGCGCATCCAGCAGCGGTTGTTCGAGGAACGCCTGGGTGGACGCGAAGCCCCGTACCTGCAGGCCCATCGAGGCCAGCAGATCCTCCAGCGCCGCGCGCACCGAGGGATCATCGTCGATCACGTACACGATGGGCGCCGGCTCGACGGCCGGTGCAGCGGGTCTACGCATGGCGGTCCCCGATGGCAACAGGCAGGTCGAACACGAAGCAGGCGCCACCGCCGGCAACGCGTTCCGCGCGGATGTGGCCGTCATTGGCCTCGATCATGGAGCGGCTCAAGCTCAGGCCCAGGCCGAGTCCGCTCGACTTCGTGGTCCAGAACGCCTCGAACACGCGCTCCGGCTGTTCCGCCGGCAGGCCGATGCCACGGTCGCGCACGCTCAGGGTGATCCGTTGCCCGTCGCGCCGGCTCAGTAGTGACAGCCGGCGTTCGGCCACCGCTACGCCTTCCATCGCATCGACGGCATTGAGAATCAGGTTGCCGATCACCTGCTGCACCTGCACGCGGTCGGCCTGCACCGGCGGCAGGTCCGGCTCCAGCAGCAGGGCCACGGTCACCCCATGCTGGTCGAGTTCGCTGCGCGAGAGCGCAAGCATTTCCTCCACGGCCTGATTCAGGTCGAAGGTGTCGCGCTGGGGTGCCGCACCCCGGGTCAGTCCGCGGATGCGGGCGATCACATCGCCGGCACGATGCGCGTCGGCGAGGATGCGTGACAGCGCCTGCCGTGCCTTGTCAACATTCGGCGGTTCCTGCGCCAGCCAGCGCTGGCAGGCGTCGGCGCTGCTGGCAATGGCCGCCAGCGGCTGGTTCACCTCGTGCGCGATGGACGTGGTCAGCTCACCGACGGTGGACGCGCGGGCGACCCGCAGCAGGCGTGCCTGCGCCTCCTGCACGGCGGCCTTGGCGGCTTCCATTTTCAGCGCCAGCCAGGTGGTGATGGCGATCACCAGCATGCCGATCACCGAATTGACCAGACCGATGCGGTAGGTGCCGAACCGCGTCAGTACGAAGCTCAGGCCGGTCAGGGCGACACAGGCCACGGCCAGGGCCAGCAATCCGCGCGGCGAAAGCACCCGCGAGGCTGCCAGGATCACCGCCGCATAGAAGCAGGCGGCTGCCACCGCGTAGTCGGTCAACGTGTCGAGCAGGAAGATCGCCACTACGGAGGCGATCAGGGCCAGCAGCACCAGTGGACGGCGGGACGACAGCGAAGGCATCGGGACAGCTCCCTGGCGGGATGGAAAGGATAGCAAAGCCGGCTCTGCCTCCCGTGGCTCTGCGTGTGCACCTGGACGGCAGCAGCTGCCGCGCTGCACGTGCGCGCGATGATCTCGCGTCACTCCTCCAGGCTGGCATTCCAGAACCCCTGCAGGACGCCGGGCGTGGTGGATAACGCCGCCAGGACCGCATCCAGCTCGTCGCCATCGGCGGTGGTGGCATACAGTACCGCTTCGATCTCCACATCGCGCTCGCCGAACGGATGGTGGTCCACCGCGCGCACGGGGTACTGGGCCTGTTCCAGCAACAGCAGCAGGCGATCCAGTACCTCGGCCTGCTGTTCGCGCTGGCAGACGACATTGATGGCATAGACGGCTTCGCTGAACGTCTCCGGCAAGGGCTGCCGCTGGATGCGGTTGACCACCGGCCGCAGCAGCGTGTTGGCGGCGAGCACGAACAGCGTGGCCATCACCGCCTCCGGCAACAGCTTGATGCCGGCACAGGCCCCCACTGCCGCCGAGCCCCACAGGGTGGCGGCGGTGTTCAGGCCCGAGACCTGCGCGCCCTCCTTCATGATCGCGCCCGCGCCCAGGAAGCCGACACCGGAGATCACGTAGGCGACCACGTGCAGCGGCGACGGCGGCCCGCCGTACAGGTCGTGGAAACGGACAGCCAGGTCGACGAACACCGCCGCGCCGACGGCTACCAGCGTGTTGGTGCGCAGCCCTGCGGTACGTTGGCGCAGCTGGCGTTCCAGGCCGATGGCGGCACCGAGGACGAAGGCGGTGGACAGGCTCAGCAGCGAGCCGAGCGTGGCGCCGGCGTTGAACGCGGGCAGGTTCAGGTTGATGGCGGACATCAGGATCTCCCCAGGCACGGCCGGCAACGCCTACTGCCAGCCGTAGCGACGGATGTAGAGCTTCTTCAGTGCAGTGGTCAGTGCGGCATAGCCGAACAGGATCGCCACCAGGAACGGCCAGTACCCTGCCGGCAGTGCCTGCAGCCTGAAGTAGGCGGCCAGCGGGCTCATCGGCAGGATCACGCCCAGGGCCATGATCAGTCCCGTCATCAGCAGCAGCGGTGGCGCGGCGATGCTCTGCAGGAACGGCAGCTTCGGCGTGCGGATCATGTGCACGATCAGGGTCTGGGTCAGCAGGCCGACGACGAACCAGCCTGACTGGAACAGGCCCTGGTCGGCGGGTGTGCGAGCGTCGAACACGTACCACATCAGGGCGAAGCAGCTGAGGTCGAAGACCGAGCTGATCGGTCCGAAGAACACCATGAAGCGGCCGATGTCCGCCGGGTTCCATTTCAGCGGCTGCCGCACCAGTTCCTCGTCCACGTTGTCGAACGGAATGGCAATCTGCGAAACGTCGTACAGCAGGTTCTGCACCAGCAGCTGCAGCGGCAGCATCGGCAGGAACGGCAGGAAGGCGGACGCTACCAGCACCGAGAACACGTTGCCGAAGTTGGAGCTGGCGGTCATGCGGATGTACTTGAGCATGTTGCAGAAGGTGCGCCGGCCCTGGATCACGCCTTCCTCCAGCACCATCAGGTTCTTTTCCAGCAGGATGATGTCGGCCGCTTCCTTGGCGATGTCCACGGCGCTGTCGACGCTGATGCCGATGTCGGCGGCGCGCAGCGCGGGCGCATCATTGATGCCGTCGCCGAGAAAGCCGACCACCTTGCCCTGCGCGCGCAGCTGGCGTACCAGTCGTTCCTTGTGCAGCGGCGTCAGGCGGGCAAACACGCGGTGGTGCTGCAGGGCGTGTGCCAGCGCTTCATCGCCCATGCGTTCGATCTGCGGGCCGGTCAGGATCGTGTCCGCGTCGAGTCCGACCTGGGCACAGACACGGGCGGTGACCAGTTCGTTGTCGCCGGTGAACACCTTGACCTCGACGCCATGCATCGCCAGTGCCTGCAGTGCCTGTGCAGCCGATTCCTTGGGCGGATCAAGAAAGGCCACGTAGCCGATCAGGGTCAGTCCACATTCGTCGGACTGGGTGTAGGTCGCCTGCTGCGCGCTGGTTTCCTTCATCGCCACCGCCACCACCCGCAGGCCCTGTTCGTTCAGTTCCTCGGTGGTCTGCCGGACCCGCGCCAGCCGCCGTTCGTCCAGTGGCATGTCGTGGCCGTTCTCGCGCACGGTGGAACACACCGCGAGCATCTCCTCGACCGCGCCCTTGCAGATCAGCTCATGGTGATTCCCGCATTCGGATACCACGACCGACATGCGGCGGCGCTCGAAGTCGAACGGTATCTCGTCCACCTTCCGGTAGTCCTGGCTCAGGCGCAGCGAGCTCTGCAGTTCCACGTGCTCCAGCACGGCGCGGTCCAGCAGATTGATCAGGCCGGTCTGGAAGTGGCTGTTGAGATAGGCGAACTTCAGCACGTCTTCCGAGTCACGGCCGAACACGTCGGTATGCCGTTCCAGGGCGATCCGGTCCTGGGTGAGCGTGCCGGTCTTGTCGGTGCACAGCACGTCCATGGCACCGAAGTTCTGGATGGCGTCCAGGCGCTTGACGATCACCTTGCGGCGCGACAGCAGCACCGCCCCCTTGGCCAGGGTGGAGGTGACGATCATCGGCAGCATTTCCGGGGTCAGGCCGACCGCCACCGACAGGGCAAACAGGAAGGCTTCGGTCCAGTCACCCTTGGTCCAGCCATTGACCAGCAGCACGAACGGCACCATCACCAGGGCGAAGCGGATCAGCAGCCAGCTGACACTGTTGACCCCGGCCTGGAAGGCCGTGGGTGCACGGTCGCTGGCGATGCTGCGCTCGGCCAGAGTGCCGAAATAGGTGCGGTTGCCGGTAGCCAGTACCACCGCGGTGGCCGTGCCGGAGACCACGTTGGTACCCATGAACAGCAGGTTGTGCTGATCGAGCAGGCCGGCCTGCGCATCGCCCGGATGGGCGAACTTCTCCACCGGCAGTGATTCCCCGGTCATGGCCGCCTGGGCCACGAACAGATCCTTGGCCGACAGCACCCGGCAGTCGGCCGGAATCATGTCGCCGGCCGAGAGCACGAGGTGATCGCCGGGTACCAGCTCGCGGATCGGCAGGTCCAGCAGCCGTGAGGGCCGCCGGCTGTGCAGGTGCGCACCGAAGTACTGATCGGCCAGGTCTGCCGCTTCCGTTCCAGGGGTGCGCCGCAGTACACGCGCCGTGTTCCCCACCAGTGCCTTCAGCCGTTCAGCGGCGCGGTTGGAACGCCCTTCCTGGACGAAGCGGATCAGGGTGGACAACAGCACCATCGCGGCGATCACCACCGTGGCCTTCGCATCCTCCGTCAGCCAGGAGACCGCTGCCAGCACGGTCAACAGCAGGTTGAACGGATTGCGGTAGCACTGCCACAGGTGGCGCCACCACGGCAGCGGCTTTTCGTGATCGACTTCGTTCGGGCCGAGGGCGGCCAGCCGTAAGTCCGCCTCGTGCTGGCCCAGGCCATCGGCGTGCGAGTCCAGCCTGCTCAGCAGGTGCGCTTCATCGAGCTGCGCCAAGGTGACCAGTCCGGCGGTGAGGTTGAACGGTACGCTCCCGCTGTTGCCGGGACCGAAGCCGGCTTCGGGCATCGCCCGGCGCCGGAACAGGTTGCCGGCGCGCCGGCTGCGCAGGAAAGCGTTGAACCAGGCATTGAGCAGGCTCATGGGGAACTCCTTGATGGGGCCGGCGCAGGACCGGCACGCAGGGGGCAGGGCGTCGCGTCGCCGTTCAGGCGGAGCGCAGGGCCAGTACGTCAGGCGACCAGGGCTGCATGCGAAGGCGCTGGCTGCCGCCGATGCACAGCGGCTTCATCGCGTCGCGGAGGGGGTAGGGCAGATGGCGCAGGACGCTGATGCGCTCGCTGATCGGCAGCAACGAAAGGACGTCGGCCACCACGCGTGGCGAGCCCAGCGCCAGCGAACGGGCAAACAGCACTGGGCCATGCACCCACAGCTGGCTGCGCAGGGCGGTGACATCGCGCGTACCCATCAGGCGGCGCAGGGTGATGTAGAGGGTCTTGCAGAACATGGGGGCACTCTCCAGGCAGGTGCGCCTGGCGGCCCCCCGCACTCACGCAGGCAGGGACCGGCCGCCAGGCGCCAGGTACGGGCGGAAACAGGCAGGCAGGGGCGCGTTGCGCCCGGCAGGGTCGGGATCCATCGGCGTCTCCGTGCAGGTGGGAAGGGGCTGCCGGGCGCGTTTCCCGGCGGTGGTGCCATTGTCGGCCGCTGGCCGGGCACGGCCTAGAGGCCCGTGGGTTAGCTTCGCTATACCTTGGTATAGCGGCCGCAGTCGAAGCTGACGGAATTGTCAGGCAGGCGACAGCATGGTGCCGGAGGTTGCCACCCAGGATGGCGGCAGGCCTGCGCAGACCGGCGCGGGCACCGGATTGGACCCCCTGCCATGCGATTGCCTGATGTCACTGCGCTGCTGCGCCGCCGCCACCTCGCGCTGGGAGCGGCACTGCTGGTTGCCCTGTTGCTGGCGATGTTGTTCCACGGCGTTTCCCGCGGCGACGCACAGCCCAGCGCGGCACCGCCACCGGTACCGGTGGTCACCACGCGCGTCGAGCAGCGTGATGTCCCGCACTGGCGAAGCGGAGTCGGCACGGTGCAGTCGCTGCAGAGCACCGTGCTGCGCCCGCAGGTGGATGGCGTGCTGACCGAAGTGCTGTTCGAGGAAGGGCAGAAGGTGCGCAAGGGGCAACTGCTCGCGCGTATCGATGATCGCGCCA
This sequence comes from Stenotrophomonas sp. YJH_SMC_36, assembly GCF_059369935.1. NCBI lineage: Bacteria > Pseudomonadati > Pseudomonadota > Gammaproteobacteria > Lysobacterales > Lysobacteraceae > Stenotrophomonas > Stenotrophomonas sp. YJH_SMC_36. Next base: position 195,938 of record NZ_JCAFTD010000004.1, read on the forward strand.
TCCGTGCCGGTCTGGGCGGTGCACAGGCGGCGCTGGTGCGCGACCGCGCCACGCTGGACGCGGCGCGCTCGGATCTGTCACGGCTGCAGCATCTGTCCAGCGACCAGCTGGTGTCGCGGCAGATGCTGGAGCAGCAGGCCGCCACCGTGCAGCAGTTGCAGGCCACCGGCCGCGGCAACCAGGCTGCGGTGGACGCAGCGCAGGTGCAGCTCTCGTATACGCGCATCGTGGCGCCGATGGACGGCCGCATCGGTCTGCGCCAGGTGGATCCGGGCAATCTGGTGCGCGCCAGTGACACGCAGGGGTTGGTGACCGTGCAGCAGACCGATCCGATCTCGGTGGTGTTCGCGCTGCCGCAGGACGCGCTGCCGCAGCTGCGACAGGCGCTCGCCGCAGGCGGCGCACAGGTGCAGGCACTGGACCGCGAGGGTGGCCAGCTGCTGGCTGAGGGCACGTTGCAGGTGATCGACAACCAGGTGGACGAGGCCTCCGGTACGGTGCGGCTGCGCGCGCGCTTCAGCAATGCGTCCGACCAGCTGTGGCCCGGACAGCTGGTCAGCGTGCGGGTGCGCACCGGCCAGAGCACGGGCGCGCTGGTGCTGGATGCCGCGGCGATCCAGCGTGGCGTGCAGGGCAGCTTCGTCTACCGCGTGGTCGCTGATGGCAGCGTGGAATCGCTGCCGGTCACGGTCGGTGAACAGGACGGCGGGCAGGTGGTCGTGCAGGGTGAGTTGCGGGTCGGCGATGTGGTGGTACGCGATGGACAGTCGCGGCTGCGGCCGGGCACGGTGGTGGCCGAGGCCAAACCCGCCGCGGCGCCTGCAGCGGTCCGGCGCGGGGCGGCACCATGAGCGCGCGCACCTCGCTGTCCAGCTGGTTCGTTCATCACCCGGTCGCCACGACCCTGTTGACCCTGGCGGTGGTGCTGCTGGGCGTGGCAGCATTGCCGCGCCTGCCGGTGGCGCCGTTGCCGGAGGCTGAGTTCCCGACCATCCGGGTCAATGCCAATCTGCCCGGTGCCAGCGCCGAGACCATGGCCTCGGCGGTGGCCACGCCACTGGAAACCCAGCTGACGGGCGTGCCCGGCATCATCGAGATGACCTCGACCAGTGCACTGGGCAGCACTTCGATCACCCTGCAGTTCGATCTGGAAAAGAACATCGACACGGCCGCGCAGGAAGTGCAGGCGGCGATCAACGCCGCCGCCGGCCGCCTGCCCAGTGAACTGCCGAACATGCCGACCTGGCGCAAGGTGAATCCGGCCGACAGTCCCATCCTGGTGCTCAGCGTGGTGTCGACCCAGATGTCGATGACCGAATTGAGCGATCTGGCCGAGAGCCGCCTCGCACGCTCGATCAGCCAGATCAGCGGCGTTTCGGAGGTCGGCATCGTCGGCCAGCAGCGTCCGGCGATCCGCATCCAGGCCCAGCCGGAGCGGCTGGCGGCGATGGGCCTGACCCTGTCCGACCTGCGTGGCGTGGCGCAGAACGCCAGCCTCAACCAGGCCAAGGGTGCACTGATGGGCGAGCAGCGCACGTCCACCTTCGAAGCCAACGACCAGCTGTTCAGTGCCCAGGACTACCGGCGCCTGGTCGTTGCCTATCGTGACGGCGCACCGGTGGTGCTGGGTGATGTCGCGCAGGTGATCGACGGCGCCGAGAATGCCTACGTGCAGGCGTGGCCGAACGGCCAGCCTGGGGTCGGCCTGATCATCAGCCGGCAGCCCGGCGCGAACATCGTGCGCACCACCGATGCGGTGCTGGCCGCCTTGCCGGAACTGAGCGCGAACCTCCCGGCCAGCGTCGATGTGGAGGTGCTCAACGACCGTACGCGCACCATCCGCGCGTCGCTGCACGAGGTGGAGCTCACCCTGGTACTGACCATCGTGCTGGTGGTGCTGGTGATGGGCCTGTTCCTGCGCCAGCTTTCCGCCACGCTGATCGTCGGCGCGGTACTGGTGGTCGCGCTGGTGGCGACCTTCGCCGCGATGTACGTGGCCGGCTTCAGCCTCAACAACCTGACCCTGGTGGCACTGGTGGTTGCGGTCGGCTTCGTGGTCGACGACGCGATCGTCGTGGTGGAGAACATCCACCGTCACCGCGAGGCCGGGCTCGGTCCGGTGGACGCCGCCCTGAAGGGCGCCGGCGAAATCGGCTTCACCGTGGTCTCGATCAGCCTGTCGTTGATTGCCGCCTTCATCCCGCTGCTGTTCATGGGCGGGGTGGTCGGGCGCCTGTTCGCCGAGTTCGCGCTGACCATCACCGTGGCGATCCTGATTTCCATCGTCGCCTCGCTGACCCTGGCACCGATGATGGCCGCGCACCTGATGAAGCGCATGCCGGCGCACCGGGACAGCGAGCGGACCCTGGCCGGGCGCCTGCTGGCCGGCTACGACCGCAGCCTGCAATGGGCCCTGCGCCGCCAGCGGCTGGTGCTGGCGGGCTTCGGCCTGACCGTGGCGGTGGCGGTGGCCTCGTACATAGTGATTCCCAAAGGCTTCTTCCCCCTGCAGGACACCGCCTTCGTGTTCGCCACCACCGAGGCGGCGCAGGACATCGGCTACGAGGACATGGTGGCCAAGCACCAGCAGCTCGCGCGCATCGTTGCGGATGATCCGGCCCTGCAGGCCTACAACCACGCGGTCGGCGCCACTGCCGGCAGCCAGACGCTGTCCAACGGCCGCTTCTGGTTCGTGCTGAAGGACCGCGGCGACCGCGATGTGGACGTGCACGGCTTCATTGACCGGGTGCGGGCGAAGATGGCCAGCGTGCCCGGCATCACCGTGTACATGCGCGCGGCGCAGGACATCAATCTCGGCGCCGGGCCGGCGCGGACGCAGTACCAGTATGCCCTGCGCGGACAGGACAGCCGCGAGCTGTCGCAGTGGGCCGAGCAGCTGACCGAGCGGCTGCGGGGCCTGCCGCAGCTGCGTGACGTGTCCAATGACCAGCAGGTCGGCGCCAGCGTGACCCGGCTGGAGATCGACCGCACGGCAGCGGCGCGCTTCGGCCTGACCGCCAACGACATCGACCAGGTGCTCTACGATGCCTTCGGCCAGCGCCAGATCAACGAGTTCCAGACCGAAACCAACCAGTACCGGGTCATCCTGGAAATCGCGCCGGGCATGCTGGGGCAGGTCGATGCGCTGTCCTACTTCCACCTGCGTTCGCCACTGACCGGGCAGATGGTGCCGCTGTCGGCCGTGGCCCAGGTGCAGCCCCCGGGCAATGGTCCGCTGTCGATCAGCCATAACGGCATGCTGCCGGCGGTGAACCTGTCCTTCAATCTGGCCCCCGGCGTTTCACTGGGCGAAGCGGTCGGCCTGGTGGAGCAGGCGCAGGCGCAGATCGGCATGCCTGCCAGCATCAGCGGCCGCTTCCAGGGCACGGCACAGGCCTTCCAGGAGTCGCTGGCCAGCCAGCCGCTGCTGATCCTCGCGGCCCTGCTGGCGGTCTACATCATCCTCGGCGTGCTGTACGAGAGTTTCGTGCACCCGCTGACCATCCTGTCCACTCTGCCGTCGGCCGGCATCGGCGCGGTGCTGATGCTCTGGCTGTGGGGGCTGGACTTCTCGATCATGGCGCTGATCGGCATCGTGCTGCTGATCGGCATCGTCAAGAAGAACGGCATCCTGATGGTCGACTTCGCCCTCGACGCACAGCGCAACCGCGGGCTGGCGCCGCTGGAGGCGATCCATGAGGCCTGCCTGACCCGGTTCCGCCCGATCATGATGACCACGCTGGCCGCGTTGCTGGGTGCCATTCCGCTGATGATCGGTTTCGGTACGGGTTCGGAACTGCGCCAGCCGCTGGGCGTGGCGGTGGTCGGTGGCCTGCTGATCAGCCAGCTGTTGACCCTGTACAGTACCCCGGTGATCTACCTGGCCCTGGACCGCCTGTTCCTGCAGCGTCGCCGCGAGCGCAGGGAGGCGGCGGGCGCTGCCCTGGCGGACCCTGGATGAAACTGCTGATCGTGGAAGATGAAGGCAAGACCGCCCATTACCTGCGCACCGGCCTGGGCGAGCAGGGCTGGGCGGTGGATCTGGCTGCGGACGGTGTCACCGGCCTGCATCTGGCGCGCGAGTTCGACTACGACGTGATCGTGCTGGATGTGATGCTGCCGGGCATGGATGGCTTCAGCGTGCTGCGCGAGCTGCGCCGCAGCAAGCAGACACCGGTGATCATGCTGACCGCGCGGGACCGCGTGGATGATCGCGTGCACGGCCTGGGGCAGGGCGCCGACGACTACCTGGTCAAGCCGTTCTCGTTCATCGAACTGCTGGCGCGGCTGCAGGCCCTGGTGCGGCGTGGGCGCCAGCAGGAGCCGACCGAACTGCAGGTGGGCGATCTGCAGGTGAACCTGCTGGCCCGGCGGGCCTACCGCGATGGCTCGCGGCTGGACCTGACCGGCAAGGAGTTCGCGCTGCTGGCGCTGCTGGCACAGCGGCGGGGCCAGATCCTGTCCAAGACGGTGATCGCCGCCCAGGTCTGGGACATCAATTTCGACAGCAATACCAATGTGGTCGAAGTGGCGATCAAGCGCCTGCGCGGCAAGATCGACGGCCCTTACCCGAGCAAGCTGCTGCATACCGTGCGCGGCATGGGCTACGTGCTGGAAGTGCGCGAGGACGAGGGTGGGCGGGGATGAGGATGTCGATCGCCCAGCGCCTGTCGGCGATGTTCGCGCTGGCCGCATTGCTGGTGTTTGCTCTGCTGGGCGTGGGCGTCTATGGCGTGCTGGAGCGGCAGGTGGTGCGCTACCAGCATGCGGAACTGCAGACCAAGCTGCACGCGGTCAGTGGCAGCGTCGCGATGTGCGACAGCACCGAGCGCTGGAACAAGGTGCGCGAGAAGGTCGGCAACCTGATCTCCGGGGACCGCGACACCCTGGTCTGGGCATGGAGCGAGAACCCCACATTCCGCATCGGCCAGGCAGAGCCGCAGGTGCAGGCCCCCGGCAAGGGCGACAACGGCATGGGTACGCTGCCGCGTGAGGGTGGGCACCCGCTGCGCACGCTGTATGAACGGGTGCCGGGCAAGGGTGCGCGACCGGATGTGGACCTGTGGATCGGCATCGACTCGGAGCCCTACACGCAGGCGCTGCAGCGCTTCGGCGTTGCGTTGTGGGTGGCCGGCGGGCTGGGCGTGCTGCTGGTGGCCGGGCTTGGCTACTGGATCGCCCGGCTGGGGCTGGCCCCGCTGCGGGCGCTGTCCAACGAGGCACGCTCGCTCAGCCCGCAGCGGCTGTCGCAGCGCCTGGCCGCGCAGGGACTGCCGGCCGAACTGGGCCACCTCACGCAGGCCTTCAACGGCGCGCTGGATCGGTTGGAGGCAGCGTACACGCGGCTGGACGGGTTCAACGCGGACGTCGCGCACGAGCTGCGCACCCCCCTGGCCAATCTGATGGGACAGACCCAGGTGGCCCTGTCCCGTCCGCGTGATGTGGCGGCGCTGCAGGAGGTCATGCAGTCCAACCTGGAGGAACTGGAGCGCCTGCGTGCGATCGTCAACGATATGTTGTTCCTGTCGCGGGCCGGCCAGGGCGATATCGCGGTGGAAACGCGTCAGGTCCAGCTGGCAGACGAGGTCGCCACCGCCGGTGAATTCATGGAATTCCTGTTCGAAGAGGCCCAGCTGACGTTGCATGTCGAAGGCGACGCCACCGCCCGCATCGATCCGTCGTTGTTCCGCCGCGCGCTGACCAACCTGTTGCACAACGCCGTGCAGCACGCGCGTCCAGGCAGCGACGTGCGTGTGCAGCTGCAGTCCGAAGGCGACGGCGTGCGGGTGGCCGTGCTGAATGAAGGCAACGGCATCGCCGCCGAGCATCTGCCCCTGCTGTTCGAGCGCTTCTACCGGGTCGACCAGGCCCGTGAGTATCGGGGCGAGCGCCATCACGGGCTGGGGTTGTCCATCGTCAAGGCCATCGCCGCACTGCATGGCGGCGAAGTGTTCGTGGCCAGTTCGGACGGTCTGACGACGGTCGGCTTCACCGTGGCACGGTGAAGGAACGATTCAGCCGGGCTGGCCGAAACGGTCAGCGAAGTCGTCGGTCGCGCGCACCAGCGCGTCGGTCGTGGCCGCTTCGTTAGCACTGTGGCCGGCAATCACCATCTCCAGCCTGGCTTCCGGCCACGCCTTGGCCAGTTCCCACGCGCTGCGTGGCGGACAGATGATGTCGTAGCGGCCCTGTACGATCACCGCCGGGAGGTGGCGGATCCGCTCCACATCGCGCAGCAGCTGGCCGGGCTCAAGGAAGGCCCCGTTGCGGAAGTAGTGCGCTTCTATCCGGGCCTTGGCCAGGGTATCCATCGGGTCGCTGCTGGATTCGGCGGACACCTCGTGCTGCAGGGTCGCAGCATTGTCCTCCCAGCCCAGTCACGCCGTTGCGGCAGCAATGCGGATGGCGGGGTCCGGGCTGTCCAGGCGTGTCCAGTACGCCTGCAGCAGGTTGCCGCGCTCATCTTCGGGAATGTGCGCCTCATAGCGGTCCCAGCGCTCCGGAAATATCCAGCGCGCACCGCCCTGCGGCTCGGAAAACCATTGGTTCTCGATGTCCCGCCCCAGATACACGCCGCGCACGATGAGGCCGGTGGCGCGGGCGGGATGGGCCTGCGCGTACGCCAGCGACAACGTCGAGCCCCAGGAGCCGCCATACACCAGCCAGCGCTCGATACCGAGGTGCTCACGTACCTTCTCGATATCGGCCACCAGTTCCTGCGTGGTGTTGTCGCGCAGTTCGCCGAACGGGGTGGAACGGCCGCTGCCGCGCTGGTCGATCAGCACGATGCGGTACCGCGCCGGGTCGAAGAAGCGACGATGCGTGGGTGAGATGCCGGCACCGGGACCGCCATGCAGATACACCACCGGAATGCCGTCGGGCGTCCCGCACTCTTCGACATGCAGGGTGTGCAGCGTGCTCACGGGCAGAGTGTGCTCGCGATAGGGCGTGATCGGGGGATACAGCGTGCGCATGATGGACGTCAGTGGACCGGGGCCTGACAGCATACCCCCGGCGCGCGCCTACAATGGCGTCATGTCCAGGCAGCCCACTCTCGACGACCTGCGCCGCTACGCGGTGGCGCGCACCCTGTTCCCGCCAACAACGTTGATGGCCGCGATCCGGCGGCTGGGCTTCGTACAGGCCGATCCGATCCGCGCGCCGGCCCGGGCACAGGATCTGACACTGCGGCATCGGGTGAGGGACTATCGGGCCGGTGACCTCGAGCGGCGTTACCCGCGCCTGCCGGTAGAGGAGGACTGCCTGGTCAACTACGGCTTCCTGCCGCGCGAGTACCTGGTGTTGATGCATCCCCGCGTGGCCCGGCGTGCATGGGACGCGGACACCGAACGCCGTGCGGCGGATGTGCTGGCGTTCGTGCGCGAACGTGGCAGCGTGCATCCGCGCGAGGTCGACCAGGCGTTCGCGCACGGCCGGGTGACCAACTACTGGGGCGGCACCAGCAACGCCAGCACGCATCTGCTGGAGGGCATGCACTATCGCGGCCTGCTGCGGGTGCAGCGGCGCGACAGCGGAACGCGCATCTACAGCGTGGCCGAGCATGCGCCGGCGGAGGACAGCGAGGACGGGCGCGTGCGGCGCGCGGCTGCACTGGTCGCGCTGATCGTGCGCAAGTACGCGCCGCTTCCATCGGCCAGCCTGACCTACCTGGCCCGGCTGCTGGGCTACGGCGCACCGCATCTGGCCGAGCAGACCCGGCAGGCGCTGAAGCTGGCGAAGGAGCAGCTGGCGAGCGCTACCGTGGAGGGCACGACGTGGTACTGGCCGGCGGACGAGAATCCGCGCTCACGACGGCATGCGCCGGACGAGCAGGTACGCCTGCTGGCGCCGTTCGATCCGGTGGTCTGGGACCGCCGGCGGTTCGAGCTGCTGTGGGGCTGGGTCTACAGGTTCGAGGCCTACACGCCGGCGCCCAAGCGCCAGTATGGCTACTACGCGCTGCCGATGTTGTGGCGCGAGCAGGTGGTGGGGTGGGCCAATGTGACCGTCCGCGACGGCCAGCTTGAGCCATCGCTCGGCTATGCGGGGCGCTCACTGGCGCGCGACCGGCTGTTCCGCAGTGCGCTGGAGGACGAGCTGCAGCGCATGGCGCTGTTTCTGGCAGGCGGGCGCGGGGCCGGGTAGCGCTCGCAGCAGGCTGCTGTGGGCGCGTTCGCGATGATCGCCGAGCGTCGTTTCGATGACCTCGACGGCGCCTGCATGACGGCGCAGGCACAGTGGTAGCTCTGCCCGCCGGCGTCAGGAGTTCTGCATGGCCCGCCGCAAGACGCTGCGCATCGCCACGTTCAACGTCAACGGTATCGGCACGCGCTTGCCCCATCTGCTTGCCTGGCTCGACAGGACATCGCCGGACGTGGTCGCATTGCAGGAGCTGAAGGCCACGGATGCTGCATTCCCGGCCGATGCGCTGGAACAGGCCGGCTACGGTGCACTGTGGCTGGGCGAAGCGCGATGGAATGGCGTGGCCCTGCTGGCAAGGGATGCGGTGCCGGTGGAAAGCCGGCGGCGGTTGCCGGGCGAGCCGGCGGATGTGCAGAGCCGCTATCTGGAAGCGGCGGTGCACGGCATCGTCGTGGGTGGTCTCTACCTGCCCAACGGCAATCCCCAGCCGGGCCCCAGGTTCGACTACAAGCTGCGCTGGATGAAGCGCCTTATCCGTCACGCGCGCAGCCTCGTCGATCTCCCGCACCCTGCAGTGCTGCTGGGCGATTTCAACGTCATCCCCACCGAGGCCGATGTGTACGACCCGAAGGCATGGCGCCGCGACGCGCTGTTCCAGCCGGAGGTGCGCGAGCAGTTCGAGCATCTGCTCGCGCAGGGCTGGACCGACGCCCTGCGCAGCGTGCACGGTGACAGCACGATCTACACATTCTGGGACTACTTCCGCCAGCATGCCGAGCGCGACCGGGGACTGCGCATCGATCACCTGCTGCTGAACCCGATCCTGGCGGCACGCCTGGTGGATGCAGGCGTGGATCGTTGGGTGCGCCTGCAGGACAAGGCCAGCGATCACGCGCCAACGTGGGTGACGGTGCGCACCTGATCCGGATCCGGCGTTGTCCGTCAGCACTGTGGTGGGGCGTCCGCTCAGCGCGTCTGCAACGATGCCTGCAGGGCGGCGGCCAGGGCAGCATCACCTGACACCAGGTCACGCCAGCGCAGGACCACACCCTTGCGCCGGCCTTTTTCCACCAGCTTCAGGCCCTGCGGATCAAGCGTCAGGGTGTAGTGCTGGCCGTCGATCTCCAGTTCACGCCGCAGTGGCCGGTCCAGCGGCGTCATCTGCGTGCTGCCGATGCAGGCCGGGGGGCGCGTGCCGAGACGTGCCGATGGCCGCGGACATGCCAGCGCCACGGAAAGTCGACGGCGCGGCTGATGCCGATCCGCGGGCCGATGACCGGGTCCGTCGGCGGAGGTGTGCCGTCGCGGGCAATGACCACACCGTGGCTGCCCGTCACCAGATCGGCGCCGTCGAAGCTCTTGTCCAGGCCGAATGCCTGGGACAGCTTGCCTGGGCCGCTGGCAAGATCGCGGTCGTGCCGTGCGGCTGGCCTGAGTTCCCGCATCCTGTCGATGCCCTGCACGGGCTCCGCTGCGCGCAGCAGGACTGCCACGCCCTCGTGTTCCTGCCCGCACACCACGTTGCTTCCCCAGTGGATGCCGTAGCTGAAGTACACGTACAGATGCCCGGCCTCCCCGAACATGCTGGCTGTCCGCGGCGTCGGTCCCCGGTAGGAGTGCGCGGCCGGGTCCTGGCTGCCGCCGTAGGCCTCGACCTCGACGATACGGGCCGCCCGTCCATCGCTGCGTATCAGCAGCGCATTCAGGAGTTCGGGGGCGACCTCCTGCGGCGGACGCTGGTAGAAGCGGCGCGGTAGGAGCGTCCAGTGATCGGGCAGCCAGTCAGGCACGGCGGTAGCGGGTCGGCGAACGGGGGATCAGTCTGGCGCTGGCAGGGTGAAGCGGATGCGGACGCGGCGTCAATCCGGTGAACGCGGCGCGCGAAGCGCCGCACGCCGGGCGGCGTAGACTTCCGGCGTCTGCGGTTTGACGAACAGCGCCACCAGTTCCGGGTACTCACGCTTGACGGCGTTTTCGATGCGGGTGATGCAGGCCTCGATCTGCGGCGTATGCCGATCATCCTCGAACTCCGCGCTGAGCATGGCCACCACCTGCTCCGGGCCCATCTGCATGGTGGTCACGCCATTGGCGCGGCGCAGATCGGCATCGGTTTCGGCGACGGCCAGGATGCGCTCGGCCACCGCTGGATGGGCAGGCTCGCCCACCAGCAGACCCTTGGTCTCGCGTGCCAGCAGAAACGCAGTCACCGCCAGAACTGCGGCGATGCACAGCGAGGCCACGCCGTCCAGGACCGGCATGTCCAGCAGTTGCGCCGCGACCAGCCCGGCCAGCGCGAATCCGAGACCGAGCAGGGCTGCACTGTCCTCCAGAAGCACGGTGAACGTGGACGGGTCCTTGCTGCGTCGGAACGCCTCGAAATAGCCGAGCCTGCCCTTGGTGCGGCGGAACTCGCGCAGCGCCACCCACCACGACGCGCCTTCGAAGAGGATGGAAATGCCCAGCACGCTGTAGCTCAGCACATGGTGGGTCGCCGGTTCCGGCTGGCGGATGTGCTGGATGCCCTCGTATGCCGACACGCCCGCGCCCGCCGCAAACACCAGCAAGGCCACGATGAAGCTCCAGAAATACAGCTCGCGCCCGTAGCCGAATGGATGCACGGTGTCCGGCGCCTTGCCGGCCCTGCGCAGCCCGTACAGCAACAGCACTTCGTTCAGGGTGTCGACCAGCGAGTGCACGCCTTCACTGAGCATCGCTGAACTGCCGGAGATGCCAGCGGCGATGAATTTGGCCACGGCAATGGCGAGGTTGCCGGCCAGGGCGGCATAGATGACGAGGCGGGGACCGGTGGGGGCGGACATCGCAGGGCGGTTCAAGGAAGGTTGCCTGATCTTCCTGATGCTGCCGTCCCCGGGGCGTGCAGGGCGTCCGTCAGCGACCCTTCGGATTCAGGTAGAGCCGCGCGCCGTCGGACTCGCGAAAGCCAGACCACCGTCCGCCACCCGATGCACGGAAACGGCCGTACACCGTGTTGCTGGTGTCGGTCAGCAGCAACTGGTTACCGGAAAGCACCCAGCGGTTGGCCGGGAAGAATCCCTCTGGACAGCCCGCCGGCACATAGGCGCTGTAGCCGCCGAACCACTCCATGCTCTTCAGTTCGATCGTGCAGGTGTTCCCGTTCTCCTCGCCCAGCGTCCACGTGCCGAACAGGTCGCTGTCACGCAGATCGCGGGGATGGCGGCGTTCCTGGCCCCAGCGATCGGTGTCATCGGGGACGCCGATCTCCAGATCCACGCCGGTGCTCTCGCTGTTCGATTCGGAATGCGTCCGGGAATGGGTGCTGGACTGCGAGGTCATCGAGCCGCTGCTGCCGAAGGCCGTGTCATCGCTGCGCTGGCTTTGGCTCTGGGTGGTCGAGGTCTGGGTGGTCTGCGAGGTTTCGGTGCTCTGCTGGCCAAAGCCGAAGGATGCATCCTGGGCCATGACGGGAAGGGACAGGCAGCACAGCGCGGCCAGGCAGGTACGCGGGAGCAGGGCGATCATGGCGGGATGCTCGGGAGGGCGAGCCGGAAAGCATGAGACCGGCAGGGTGGGAGACCGCGTGATGGTGCCATGCGGGCTGCGCAACGGCACTCGATGGCGGGCACCGTGGCGGTGCCCGTCGCCCCGGTCCCGGCCCTCAGGGCCTGGGTTTCAGCCGCGCCACGCGTCGTCGGTACTGGTAGACGTTGTCGCCCTCGATGCGGGTGGCCTCGGTGCCGCGCACCTGGCCCACCTTCTGGTCCGAGCCGCTGACGGGCGCGGCCTGCACTTCGGTTTCATGCTCGAAGGCGTGTGATTTGTCGGTATTGCGGTAGTAGCGGTACAGCGCCCAGTACAGCGCGGTCGCGCCGGCCGGACCTGCCGCCAACAGCCAGAGGCCACTGTCGTCGCTCATGCGGTCGCCATCAGAATGAGGATTGCCACTGCTTCGATGATCGTGCCGGCCGTAAGGGCTGCCAGCAGCATCTTCCACTGCTGCACGGGCACGCTCCCCATGGTTTCGCCGGTACGCCCGTTCACCGCGATGTAGTGCAGCATGCCGCCGTTGCGGCCGGGCTGATGATAGGAGTACAGCCAGACCGGCAGGTACATGGATACCCAGCGGGTGCCATGCACGTCCAGCTGTTCCTGCTCCCAGCGGACGCCCCGGTTGTAGCCACGCACCGACGCTTCCACCTGTGCGCGCGCGATCGACAGCAGCTGGTCCTCCAGCCGCGGGCGCAGCGTTTCGACATCGAGATTGCGCTTCTCGGACGTGAAGCCGGCCAGGTAGGACGCGTTCCATTTCACCGCGTTCTTGGTGTCGAACGGCAGAATGGTGTTGATGATGTTGTTGGTGTTGGCACTGATGTCCAGATTGCCGCGCTCGGCAGAGGATTCCAGCGGCAGATCGTCGACGGTGAAGTTCACCTGGCGCTCGATCTGGTAGACATCGGCATCGTATACGGTGCGCTTGTTCTTCTCGCTGCCCACGGTGTATCGGCGGGTCTGGATCTCGCCCTTGCCCGCCACGACGGCGCTGACATTGCTGTCCACGATCATGTACGGCAGGTACACGCCGACCACGTTCTCGGGCGTGAACTGATCCTTGAAGGCTTTCAGGGCGAACAGACGGCGCTTGTCGACGAACTGGCGGATGCGGGCAACCGCATCGTCCTTGCTGATGTGGAACGGCAGTACCGCATCCGGCACCGCGCCATTGGCGATCTGCTCGTTGACGCCGAACACATGCCGGCACCAGTGGCAGCGCGCCGTCATCGTGCTCTCGGTGTTGACCGTGACTTCGGCGCCGCAGCCGGTGCATTTGAAGCTCATCAGCGCCGACGCATCGGCATCGATGTCGCGTGCACCGCTGGCAATGATGGTGCCACGCAGCTGGTCGATGTTCTCGCCCAGACCGAATGCCTCTTCCACCCGGGCGCCATGCCATTCGTGACGGCAGTACAGGCAGACCAGGATGTCTGTGCCGAGCTTGGGCCGGATATCGGTGGCGCCGCATTTCGGGCACCGGTTCAGGCCGTCCTTCAACTCGGTGGCGGAGGTGTCAATGGCCAGCGGGTCCGGGGCGTCCACTTCGTCGCGGATCGCCTGCGGCAGCTGCGAGGTGTCCAGCGGGAAGCTGCCGGGTGGGGGAGGGACGTCCCGCGGAGAGCCCGGACCGTCCAACGCCGCCCCCGGCAACGGCGGCGGTGTCACAGGGCCGGAAGCGGGCAGCGGAGGCGGTCCGTTGCGTGGATCTGACATGTGCGGTTCGCGTCCTGCGGGTTACAGGCCCAGCGCCTTGGCCTTCAACGCATCATAGTCATCCTGGGTGATCAGGCCCAAGTCCAGCATCTCCTTGGCCTTTTTCAGCTTGGCCACCGGGTCATCCGCGGCCGGGGTGGCCGGCTGCTGCATGCCGCCGACACCGAACATGCCCGATGCCATGCCGACCCCCACCAGGCCTGCCGCGCCGCCGTTCTCGCCGGCGGACTGGATGCCCTGGGCGACACTGGCCTGCAGGTTGGAGTTGCCGCGCGATCCGGCCAGCGCGTCGGCGCGCTGCACGGTCTTGAGCAGTTCGCGGGTAGTGGCGTCGTATTCGATGGAGACGATCGCCGTCTTGACGATGGCCAGGCCGCGATCGCTCTGCCACTGGTAGGCCTGCTCGACGGCGGCCGACAGGCTCTGCGCGAAGCCGATCGAATCCTGCTGCAGCCGGGTGATGCGGTTGCCCTTGCCCGGATCGTTGGTGTACAGGCTGAAGGCCGGCGCCAGCGAGCCCACCACCTCATTGAACAGCTGGGTGGCGGCAGCGTTGTCCAGGTCGGTGAAGTCGAACACCTTGCCCGGCTGCAGGTAGGCTGCGGGTACGAAGTTCTTCACGAACAGGATCGGATCAACGATCTTCAGCGTGTACGAACCGCGGGTGACCGCGCCGACCTGGGTGTTGAGGAAACCGTCATCCCAGTAGATCTCCGACTGGGTGCCGAAACGGTTGTCCGGCAGTTCCTTCAGCGAGACGAAGAAGGCGGCCTGCTGGCTTCCCGGCTGGCCACCGAACTTGAAGCGCTCCCAGCTCTGCTTGATGAAGGTGCTGACCAGGCCATCGCCGGCGAAGAGGGACTGCGAGTTCAGGTCGTCAGAGCGCCATTCGTATCCGCCCGGTTCGGCGACGAAGGCGGTGATCGCACCGTCCTGGAACAGCAGCAGGCCGTAGCCCTCGGGCACGACGATCTTCGAGCCGTTGCTGATGATGTTGGACGACCCGTGGGTATTGGAGCCGCGCCCGGCATTGGTGCCCTGCGGGACCGCAGCGAACAGGGCTGCGGTGGCCGGTAGGCCGGTGGGCACGGTGTAGAAGTCCTTCCACTGGTCGGCCAGCACACCACCGACCGCACCCTTCACCGCCTGTACCAGACCCATGGCCAACTCCCTGTTGTTGCGTGGACAGGCACCATGCCTGTCGAGCCCGCCTGAATATAGCAGCGGGCGGGGGCGGGCGTGGCATCCCTTGCTGAATCAGGCGGCGGGCGGCCGTCGCAGCGCCTGCAGCACGGCGGCCATGTCCAGCCCGCCCAGGCCGAGCCGCTGGGCGCGGTCAAAAAGGGCATCGCTGGCCTCGATCAGCGGTGCCTTGATGCCGGCGTCGCGTGCTGCCGCAGCCACCAGCTGGCTGTTCTTCAGCACGTCGGTGATCGACGCCTGCACCGCATAGTCGCCGCGCACCATCTTGTCGAGCTTGATCCGCGAAACGTCACTGGCCATCGGGCCGGCATCGAGCACCTGCGCGAAGCGCTCCAGCGGAATGCCGTGCGCTTCGGCGAAATGCACGGCCTCGGCCAGGCCGGTCACCAGCGTGATCAGGTACAAGTTCACGGCGAGCTTCATGCGCAATGCCGCGGGAACATTGCCGCAGGGAACGCATTGCCTGCCCAGCGGCGCCACCAGCGCGGAGGCCTGTGCGACGTCCTCGTCTTCACCTGCCAGCAGGATGACCAGCTGCGCGGCTTCGGCCTGCACCCGCGAGCCGGATACCGGGGCTTCCACATAGCGCCCGCCGGCTGCGCGCACCTGTTGTGCCAATGCCTGCGAATAGGACGCGGAGCTGGTCCCCATGTTGATCAGCAGGCGACCGGCAGCACGGGCGGCGAATTCGGGGCTGTCGCGTGCCAGCACGCTGTCGATCGCCGCGTCGTTGGCGAGCATGAGGATGATCGTGCCGCAGGCAGCGAACACGTCTTCAACGCCATCGGCCACTTCGACACCGGCGGCGACCGCCTCGGCGTCGTTGCGGCCCGAGCGCGACCATCCCAGTACCTGGCTTCCCGTCCGCGCCAGGTGCGACGCCATCGGCGTTCCCATCACTCCGAGCCCGATGAATCCGACAGGCATGGCTGCTTCCGCTGGGGACAAGGCGCCCATCATGCCGCAGGGCGCCGGCGACCGGCAGGGATTGACCGCGCGCAGTCGGGGACGCAGGCTGGGCCGGTTCATGGCCGCCCGACACCCATCGCCCCTGTCCGCATCCTCGCACGCCATTGAAGGGGTGGCGTGCGCGGAGGATGCGTGGCCCTGCCTCGTGCATGCGGGGAGGCCATGAACCAGAGCCCGGAACTGCTGCGCCGGTTGCTGCGTGCCCGCGACTGCATGGACCGCGCCAGCCACGAACCGTGGCCGGTCGCCCGTCTGGCCGAGGTCAGCGCAGTGTCCGTGGCGCACTTCGCACGCTCTTTCAAGCAGGCGTTTGGCATACCGCCCCATCGCTACCTGCTCAGCCGGCGCATCGAGCGGGCGGTTGCCCTGCTGCGCGAGACCGAACTGCCCATCACCGAGATCGCGCTGGCGACCGGCTGGGTCAGCCTGGGCACCTTTGGCCGCATCTTCCGTGACATCACCGGCGCCAGCCCGGGTGCCATCCGCGAACGCGAGCGCGCAGGGGTGGCGGCGCAGGGTCGGGTACCGGAGTGCCACGCCCGCGCGGCGCGACGCCCTGACCTGAAGACCGCAGTTCTGGAGAAGCGGCGACGCGACAGCGCTGCTAACGTCGCCCCTGACTGAGGGAGGTCCCATGACGAACAGCGTGAATGTGGTCGGCCTGTACGTGCGCGACCAGGATGAAGCACTCGACTTCTACGTCGGCAAGCTAGGCTTCGAGGTGCACACCGATGTGCGCAACGGTGACTACCGCTGGCTGACGGTCCGCAGCCCCGGGCAGGACGGCGTCCAGCTTGGCCTGTTCCGGCCCGGCCCACCGGTCCACGACGCCGCCACCACGGCGAGCCTGCAGCAGCTGCTGGCCAAGGGGGCGATGCCGCCCCTGGTGCTCGCGGTGGACGATTGCCGGGCCACCTACGAAGCTTGGCGACAGCGCGGGGTCGAGTTCACCCAGGAACCGGTCGAGCGCTACGGCGCGGTCGATGCCGGATTCCGTGATCCTTCCGGCAATGGCTGGAAGATGATCGAGGCCCGGTCCGATGCGAGGCGGCGGCCATGAGCCGCGGGCGCGGGGCCGGCCCCACGCTGCATCCGGTTGACCGGATCACGCCACGGCGCCGGCCGCGTGGGCGGCCAGCAAGGCCGGCAGCTCGTCCATGCGCTGGAACACCCGATGGACACCTGCGGCGCGCAGTGCCTCCGGGGTGCTGTGGTGCGGCCCGCCCTCGCTGAAGCCGAACACGGTGGCACCCGCGGCCACGCCGGCCGCAGCGCCGGTCACGGTGTCCTCGATCACCGCACAGCTTCGCGGCTCAGCGCCCAGCGAAGCGGCAGCGGCCAGGTAGACATCCGGATGTGGCTTGCTGCGCGGCATGTCCTGGCCGCTGAAGACATGGCCCTCGAAGGCGTCGAACAGACCGACCTTGCGCAGTTGCAGCTCGACCTTGTGCAGGTCCGCACCGGACGCGCAGGCGATGCGGCCGCCGGTGGCCGCGTGGATGGCGCGCACGGCTTCAGGGGCACCTGCGATGGCGGTCAGGTCCCGCTCCAGGGCACGATTGCGCTCCTGGCGGAATTCCTCCAGCCATTCGGCGGTGAAGGGTTTTCCCGTGCGCTCCTCGATCAGGCCGGCCAATCCGGCGACGGACTTGCCGAGAAAGACCTCGCCTGCCTGGGCGGGGGTCAGCAGCCAGCCGCGCGCACTCAGCATCTCGGAGAGCACGCGGGCCACCAGCGGCTCGGAATCCACCAGTACGCCGTCGCAGTCGAACAGCACCGCATCGAAGGGGTAGGGGGACATCGACAACTCCTGCCAGTGAAAAGCCCATCATTATCGCCGGTTGGCGCAGCGCCGGGTTGCCGGGCTGCGGATGGGATGTCGAGGGCGCGCCGGCTACAGGCCCGGTTCCCGTCCGATGCGATGCGCCAACGCGAAGATCGCATCGGCCCCGGCCTGGGCAGCGTCCCTGTCTTCCGGCTGCAGGTCGCTGGTGAACAGGTCCTCGACCGACTCCGGCCCGCACATGCCTGCCTGACTGCACAGGCGGTTGAGCAGCGGAGAGTCGATCCCGCAGGGGACGCCGAGCCGGCATCCGGCGAGGATCCACGCCGCTGCGGCCACTTCGCTGCCGGCGGGAACGGCCTGCAGCTGCTGGCGTCGGTCGGCCGCCGTTGAACCCATCAGGTTGGAAAGAGCCACGTACGCCTCGCCATCCTCCTGCAGGAGGACGGCTTCAATCAGCGTCCTGTGATCGGCCAGGGACAGATCAGAACGTGCAAGCGGGATCTGCTCTTCTATCTGGGCCACCAGACTGCCCTGCCGGGCGGCCAGGCTTCGGTAGTGCCGGACGTTCCTGATGCTCTCGAGAATGCGCAGCGACACCCCGGCACAGCGCCTCTGCAACCAGGCATGGCTGCGTATCAGGGCCGCACGGCGCGCAGTCGGGATGTCGATCGTCGCGAGTGCCGTAGGGTCGAGGGACATCATGCACTCGTCGTAGATCCGGCTCAGGGCCAGGCTGGCGTCGGCGTCGCCGCTTCGCGAGCGCTGCTCCAGGTCGGCGATGAGCAGATCCAGGCGGGCCGCCTCGCGGTAGCGCGCCATGGGTGAAAGCACGGGCCTGGCCTGTCCGGTACCTGCGGCGGCTGCCGACGCCGGCGCACCGTGCAGCGCAGCCTCGGCTCTGGTGCTCGCCGTGGGTGGTTGCGTGCTGTCCGCAGACCGCCGCGAGGCGACGACAAGCGTCATCGCCAGGAGGACCAGCAGTGCAGCCACGCATGCGGCCATCCGGAACGGGAATTTCGCCATTGACCTCTTCTCGGCAATTGAATCTGCCGGCACCGGCCGGGAGCTGTCTGTGTGCCTGCATCGGCACGCTCGAGCCTAGCACGCCGCATTCATGTTCAAGCCCGGCGAGACGGGGCGTTCCCGCCATGTTGCGTCGCAAGGTGTCTCCCACCATTCGCACTGGTACGGTCCGGCTCGTCGCACTGCAGCGACGGGGAGAAACGACGATGCGCAAGATGCTGCTGCTGTTGATCCTGTTGACCGGTCTGTCACCTGCCGCCTGGGCGGTGACCGTCACCACCACCCATCAGACGATACCCAGCTGGGACGGAACACCGCTCGGGGTATTCGTCATCCAGCCGCAGGGGCAGGGCGAGGGACGCCTTCCGCTGCTGGTCATGCCCAGCAGTTGGGCCGTTCCCAGCGTGGAATATGTCGGCGTCGCGCAGGCGCTCGCCCAGCGTGGCTATATCGTGCTCAGCTACAGTTCGCGCGGGTTCTGGGAGTCGGGTGGGGCGATCGACATCGCCGGACCCGCCACCGTCGAAGATGTCAGCGCGCTGATCGACTGGGCGCTGGACAACACCCGGGCCGATCCTGCCCGCATCGGTGTCTCCGGCATCTCCTACGGCGCCGGCACCAGCCTGCTGGCGGCGGCGCGTGATCCGCGCATCAAGGCAGTGGCCGCACTGAGCGGCTGGGCCGACCTGCAGGCGGCGCTGTACAGCAACAACACGCCCAGCGCGCAGGGCATTGCCCTGCTGGTGGCCGCCGGCCTGGCCACCGGCCGTCCCGGTGAGGAGCTGGCCACGATCAACCGCAGGGTGGTGACCGGCAACTTCCAGGGCGCGGTCGAATCGCTGCTGCCGGTTGCGGCACTGCGCAGCCCATCGGCCAGCGTGGCGGAGATCAACGCCAACCGCCCCGCCATTTTCCTGGCCAATGCCTTCAACGACAGCCTGTTCCCGCCCGGCCAGCTGGTGGACTTCTTCAATGCGTTGACTGGCCCCAAGCAGCTGCAGCTGCGTCATGGCGATCATGCCCTCAACGAGGCGCTGGGTGCGCTGGGGGTGCCGAATGAGGTCTACGCCTCGGTGGGGGACTGGTTCGATCACTACCTCAAGGGCGTGGCGAACGGCATCGATCGTGCCCCGGCCGTGCAGCTGAAGTCGCAGAAGGGCAGCTGGAACACCTATGCAGACTGGCAGGCGACCCGTGCCGGGGCGACCCAGTACGCGCTGACCGCGCCGGGCGGATTGCTGCTTCCCACGGGCGGCCTGGTCGAGAACGGGCGCAGCAGCGGCTGGAGCTACCGCATCGGCAGTGGCCTGCCGACCGCTGCCAACTCCGGTGTCGCGATGGTGTCCGGCTCCCTGCAGATGATCAACGTTGCGCCTGGCGCCTACGTGCCCTTCATCGGCCGCAATGCCGCCGGCGTCTGGCAGAGCCCGGTCTACTGGAGCGCCCGTCGCCTGGACGGCATGCCGGAAGTGCGCGTCACCGTCACCCCCAGCCGGGCCGACACCACGCTCTATGCGTATCTGTTCGTCGAGGACGTCCTCGGCAACGGGCAGCTGATCAGCCACAAGCCGTACACCCTGCGCAGCGCGACCCCAGGGCAGGCCAGCACGCTCGATCTGCGTCTTGAAGCGAGCAGCTGGAACATCCCGGCCGGAAGCCGGCTGACCCTGGTGATCGACACCGTGGACCTGCGCTATGCCGGCGTCAGCCAGCTGGGCGGAACGGTCACCTTCAGTTCCCCGGCCAACGCACCTTCAGTCCTGCGGGTGCCCTTGCACTGAGGCGATGCCGCGTTCCTCGACGGGGACGCGGCCGCGTGCGGCGGAGGAAGCGCACGGCGCCGCTGCCAGCGGCGCCTGCTGCATCCGCGTGCCATGCGCCGCATACCATCGCAGGTCTTCGATGAGGCGGGCGATGTCACTGGCCGACGCCGGGTCTGCCGTGCGTTGGCGCAGTGCCGGCATCAGGGCCCGCGCGATGGCTTCGATGCCACGCTCGCCAGCGATGGCCGCGCTGCCGCAGATGCGGTGGGCCATGTCGCTGGCCTTGCCCCAGACGCCCGCCTCGACCGCGACCTGGAGAGCCTGCAGGTCGCTGTCATACGATTCCCAGAAGATCTCCAGCATTCCGCGTGCGATCTCGTCCCCCGGTCCGCGGCCCAGCCAGGCCCTGAGCTGGAAGGTGGAGAGAGGTTTGGTCACGACGTGATCGAACCCCGCCTCGGCGCACTCCTTCGCATGTTCAACGCCCTCCATCGCTGAGATCGCCAGGATGCTGGCACGTCCTTGCCGCCGCGAGTGCTCAATCGCGCGGATCCGCCGGCACAGTGCGTAGCCATCCATGTCGGGCAGGTTGCAGTCCAGCAGGATCGAGCCGAACTGAGGAGCCGTCCGGATTACGCGCAGGGCATGCGCAGCATCCGTCGCCAAGGTCACCGACAGCCCCATCGCCTCGATCTGCGCCTTGAACATCCGTGCACTGTAGATATGATCCTCCACGATCAGTACCGATGGATTCCCGGGCGTGGCGGTCGCCTGCTGTTGCAGTGCGAGCGTGGGAGCGGAAGCTTCGCAGGCTCGCGCGTGACGTGCGGGAAGCACGACGTGGAAGCGACTGCCTTTTCCGGGGCTGCTCTCCACCTGGATGGAACCCCCCAGCCGCTGCGTGATGCGCGAGCAGATGGACAGGCCCAGGCCAGCACCGCCCAGGGCGCGTCCCTGCTGGCTCTGCCAGTAGTCGGAGAACAAGGCGTCGCGCTCCTCGGCACTCATGCCGATGCCGCTGTCGATGACCTCGATGTTCAGCGTGCAGTGCCCGGACGTGCCGGCCTCCACCCACAGGCGCACACGTACGTCACCGTTGCGTGTGAACTTGATCGCGTTGGACAACAGGTTGACAACCACCTGCCGCACCACGATGGGATCGATCCACAGATCGCCCGGCTCGCCACCGGGCAGTTCCACATGGCAGGTTACGTTGCGTTCGCGCGCCTGCGGGCGGAACGCGCGCACCGACTCCTCGATCAGGGGGCGCAGCGCGACCCGCGTTGGCTCCGCTGCGCGGCTGCCTCCTTCAAATCGCGAGTACTCCAAAGCGTTGTTCAGCAGAAGACTGAGGCTGGAGGCACTGGCCAGGGCTGCATCGAGGGCCTCTTCCTGCTCCAGAAGCACGGGTCCCTTGCCGAGCAGGTCGGTTGCCGAAAGCAGCGCATTGGCCGAATTGCGGATTTCATGGCTGACCACGGCCAGCATCCTTGCCTTCTCCTGCGCGGCGCATTTGGCCAGATCCCGTGATCGCTTCATCTGGTAGGCCGCGAACGCCAGCGCCAGCAGGATGAGCGCGGCGGAAATCGCTTCCGTCCGGTAGTACAGCAGGATTGCGCCGACCGAGGGCGGCGTGCGGTACACCGTCTCCAGCCAGCCATCGATCACATCCCGGTGATGGGCGACCGAAAGCGCGCGGAGTCCGCTGTCGATGGTGTCCAGCAGCGCCTTGTCCTCGCGCCTGACCACCGCACGCACCACGATCGGCAGCTCCGCGACCGCACCGGACGCGACCAGGGTATGCTGGAAGTATCGGCGGATCACCGGGTTGTACAGCGCATCGGTTCCCAGCGCCGCATCCGCCGTTCCCGACTCGACCGCACCGAGGATCTGCGGCACTCCCGTGAACTCCAGCACTTTGATATCCGGATGATGGCGCCGGATCCAGTCAACGTACTGGCTGCCCTCGCGTACGGCGACCACGTGGCCGGCCAGCGCGCCAAGCGTAGCGAAACCGGGCCCCGCCGCGCGCGAGAACAGCAGTGTCCTACCCTCGTAGTAGGGCGGCGAGACCAGGAAGCGGTCATCCTGGGGAAGACCCAGGTCCATGACTGAAGGCACCAGATCCACCGTGCCTGCCTGAAGGTGCCAATAGGCGTCCGCAGGTGATCGGGTGGGCACGAACTCGAAGCGGACGCCCGCCAGCCCGGCGATGTGCATCATGTAGCGATAGGCGGAAGCACCTTTCCCGGTGGCGAAGCCAACCGCACGCCCTCCATCCAACTGCGGATCGGCGGCCACACGGATGATGCGCGCCTGCGTGACGTCGTCGTTGCGGGAGGAGTGATGGACTCCCGTGGCAAGCGCGCAGAGCAGAAGCGCGGCTGCAGCCAGCAGCCCGGCCATTCCTGTTGATCGTTTCATCGGCCTTCCAGAGGCGGGCAAAGCACGTGAGCGGATCTCACGGGACGTTGTGCTGAAGAAGCCGTGGCGACGCGGTGCTGTCACCCCGCGGTGCTCCTCCATTTCGGTGCTGGAAGGCTAGCAAAGAGTGCCCGATGCGTCTTTGCAACTAATTGTATTGGAGAACCTGAACGAGCCGTACATCATTCGTGCCCCGGCCCGCTGCCGCCTTCCCACTACACGAGGTGCCAACGCGACCCTGGGCGCGCCCGTCGACAGACGCGCTCATTCCAGTCCCAACTCCGATGCGAACCTGAAAAGTTCGGCATTGCTGCTCACGCCGAGCTTGCGCATTGCCGCACGCTTCTGGGTGCTGACCGTCTGCTTGGTGACCGCCAGCTCAAGCGCAATCTCATTCACACCCTTGCCCGCCAGAAGCAGATGTACCACCTGTGCTTCGCGAGGCGAGAGCAGTTCGCCGGCGGAATCGAATCCGTTCACATCGCGGCAGGCCAGGATGGCGGGTGAGAAATACCGGCGTCCCTGGGATGCGGCCAGCAACGCTCTGGCGACATGCCGCAGGTCATCCGACTTGCTGACCACCGCGGCCACCCCGCGCGTGAGCAGAACCTGGATGATCGGCCACTGGTCCAGCGCGGTGAGAACCACGATGCGCAGTGCCGGGTACCTGCTGCACAACGTATCCACCAACGCCAGGCCATCGCAGCCGTCGCCAGCGGGCATGGAGTAGTCGACGACGGCAACATCGGCAGGCTGGACAGCGAGGAGGTCCAGCAGTTCGACGCCGTTTGCAACGCTGGCCAGGCATTGGAATCCTGCCTGCTCATCGACGATCGCCTCAACCGCAAAGCGTGTAATCGGATGATCGTCGGCAATGACAACATCCTCGACTCGGTCTTTCATAGTGTTTTCCTTCGCATTGCGTTTTCGCGAACAGGAAACTTCACGGCCAACCTGACAAGCGTCAACAGAAGGAGGCGCGAAACATGCCTGTCGAATTCATCATCGCCGATGATCACCCCGTGGTCACCATCGGCGTTGCCCGGCTCATCGCCGCACACCCGGACCTGTCCCTGCGGGGGTGTGCCAGGAATTCGAGCGAGCTCGTCAACCTGCTGGCCACCACCAGCGTGCAGGTCGCGGTGATCGACTACTCGATGCCGGGTGGCGAGTACGGAGACGGTCTTTCATTGATCCGCTTCCTCCTGCGACGCTTTCCTCGCACGGCGCTCGTCCTGCTCACCGGGAACGAGAGCAGCCACATCATCGAGCATGCGCAGCGGGCCGGCGTGAAATGCATCGTTGCCAAGTCCGATCCGCTGGAGTACCTGCCACCGGCCATTCTCGCCGCGGCGGTCGGCAGGAACCACCTGTCGCCGCGGATGCTCGAACTCGCTTCGCTGCATGAGCAGTTGCCGGGCGTGGTGCTGTCCGGGCGCGAGCTGGAGGTCCTGCGCCTTCTGGTCGAAGGTTACAGCCAGCGCGAGGTGGCCCGCCAGTTGTGCCGCAGCGTACAGACCATCAGTGCACAGAAGCGCTCGGCGATGAAGAAGCTCGGCCTCAACAGCACCATCGATGTCCATCGCTATGCTGCTGCCAATGGCTGGGTGACCTGTGCCGATGGCGGATAGGCCTGCGGCATTTGCAAACTAGTTCGATTGTGGAAGTGAACTGCCATCCATACAGTGACTGCAACTTAACTCGTAGTCCGGGGGAGCGGAATGACCATTGAACTGGATGCCTGCGTAGCCGGAGTGCTTGCACGGTTCGCTGCACTGGATGTCGAGCAGCAGCGGTGGTTCCTTGATTCGTTGAACGGCTACATGTACGCGTCCGCGCCGCAGCGGAGGCAGCTGCGCAGCACGTGGGAGAACCATCGTCACGACGAGGTGGGCGGTCGCAGCGCCGTGCCCCGGCAGGCCTAGGCGGCCACGCGTGTGGAGTGGGGCGCCCGCACACATCATCGCTGTTCCGTGACGCCCACGATCTGCACCGATTCCCGATACAGTGCAGCAACGCCGGACCTCGCCGCGCTTGCCTGCTCCAGTAGTGTCTCTTCCACGGGCAGAAGCCCGGAGCGACATGCCTGCACCACGTCCTTGCACTCCATCATCATCCACTTCGTCTGACTGTCGTCCATCACGATTCTCGACAGCACGCGCGAGGCTTTGCGCAGTGCGATCTCCCGCGATGTCGCATGGGCACAGACGTAGGCGTAGAGCGGGGGCGCGAGGCCATGGCGATCACGCCGCAGGTCGAACTTCATCAGAAAGCACACACGCATCCGAACACCGCATCTCCGGCCGGGTCAAACGGCGCGCCATCGCGCCGACAGTGCAACTCCAGCGGGTTTCGCTGCAGTGCAATATGGCAACAGTGCAATCAAGTCCGCGTTCTTTCCATAGAACTTTTATCAATCATTCGTTGCCGAGCTGGCCGGACAGGGCGATCCGCGCTGAACTTCGGAGTTGTTCGATTGAGTGCTCCAGCCGGCGGACATAGCATGGACGGCGCGCCGGCGCAGGAAGCGGCGAGGGGGCTGTTACCTACATGGACCATGTCGAGGGGGTCAAGACGATGTTCGCAGCGGGAGCCGGAGTACTGTCGGATCTGCGTCACTGCCTGTGCCGGGACTCCGCAACGATGCCCCATGATGAAGGTGCCATCCTGGGGCTGTCATCTGCATCGGAAGAGGCAGGCGTGCGCAGCCACATTGCCTTCCTGTGCCGATTCCCCGATCGCGATGTGCCGGTGATCACCAGCCGGTTCATGGGCCGGTCACTGACGGTGAGCATCGGGCTGGAGCCCCGTGGCGTCGGTCACGCAGGAAGGCAGGCCACCGGGGCAGAGCAGCGTGCGCTGCGCAGCGCGTGCGGCCGCGGTCGCATCCATACCGTTGCCATATCCACACGCACCGCCGCTCCGATCACCCTGCACGGCATGTTCCGTTCGGTGCCCGATGGCGAAGGCGTGATGATCCTGTGCGCCGACGATGCGGTCCGCCAGCATGTGATCGCTCTGATGGGCCTGTCGAACCACTGTTCCAGCTGCGGCGCGACCCGCTGATTCCCTGTTACAGCGTGCGCAGTACACGAAGCTGAGCCGTTCATCCGCGCGGCCCGGGATTTCGAATTATTCGGAATAGTTGCATACCCAGGCAGAGTATCCGTCCCTATCGTAGCGCCCTTCGATGAAGAGGGTGTCGGCAACGCCGCACCCCGACCTCAAGGAAGCTCCGATGAAACGCCTCATTCTGCTGGGCGCAGCCTTGCTGTTGCCCACGTTCGCCAGCGCCGAAATGCCGTCGATCCACGTCGGCGCCATGTACGAGTACCTGTTGCCCGACCAGGGCGCATTGCTGAAGCGTGTCCGCAACAGCGGTGACGCCACGGCATTCGTGCGTGTGCAGGTCACCGAGGTGCGCTACACGGAGGACAACACGCCTTACGAGGTCGGTGTGGAGCCGGGTGTGTATGGCGGTGGTGGCAATGCCCTGATTGCCAGCCCTTCGCGCCTCATCGTTCCGCGCCAGGGGCAGCAGGCCACACGGCTGCTTTATCACGGCGATCGCGACAAGGAGCGCTATTACCGTGTCCGATTCGTGCCTGTCCTGCCGAAGAAGGAGGACGAGTTCGCGCTGACGGAGGCGCAGTCCGAAGACTATCGCCGTTCCATCGCGGCCGGCGTCAACGTGCTCACCGGCTATGGCGTCTTCGTCATCGTGCATCCGGAAAAGCCGTTGTCTGATCTGCGCACTGATCGACAGGCCGACCGCACCGTGGTGCACAACGCGGGCAACAGCACCGTGGTGCTCGACAACGTGCGCCAGTGCAGCACCGGCACCCAGCCCGGGCAATGCGGAGCGTCGCGCAGGGTGCATCTGTTGCCCGGACGCAGCGAGGCATTCGCACATCTGCCTGGCCAAGACCATCGCTTTGAAATCGTCGAGGGGAAATCCCGCAAATCCGTCCTGCTCGACTAGCAGCTTCCTCTGAAGCTGCGTCCACCGCCGCACACGTCGGCATTTTCCAACCCTGGAGCAATTGCAATGAACCTGAAGTCCATCACCGTGGCCGCCCTGGCCACCCTGACCCTGTCGCCGGCCGTCGCCTTCGCCGATCCGGAGCAGTTCCCGCTGCAGATCAACGTCACGGCCACCGTGCCGTCGCCGACCGGCCTGCAGATTTCCCCCGTGGGTGACTGGGCCGGCGAAACCCAGGACCTGCCGTGGAACATGACCACGCAGCGTCTGGAGCCGGTGCAGAAGCAGATCGACATGAAGAGCGGCCTGGGCGCGATCACTGCGCACCTTGCCTACGACGCCAAGCTGGCGGCAGACGCCGGTGAAATGCCGATGACGGTTTCCGTGGCCGGCAAGACCCTGGACGTGGGCCCGGCCGCCGCCGTTGAAGTCGCGACTGAAGTCGAGGCTGCGGCTGGCAAGCGTGCCCTCGTGTCCATCGCAGCGGCGCCGGCCGGCGGCGACTACCTGCAGGGCAACTACAGCGGCACCGTTTCGATGATGTTCGAAAGCCGTTCGCCGTAAGCACAGTCCTGTGCAGACCGGGCGCGCCCGCTCCCCCCGGGAGAGCGGGCGCGCGCCTCATTCTGACTCAACAAGAAGCCATCATGTCTCCGCGCACCCTCCCTCTCGCCATTACCCTCGCGCTGTTCTGCACCGCGCCTGCCGTGCTGGCTGCCGAGGGCGCGCTGGACACACTGAATCTGCTGGAGCAGTCCGATGCCCTGCCGGATGACTTCCGCGATCACTTCTTCGATGTGCCGCTGGTGGTCCGGGTAGAACGGGACGGCGAGTACCTGGGTGACGCGCGCGCCGTGCTTACCCGCGACAACGCGGTATCGTTGCTGGAGTTCACCGACGCGCACGGCAGCACCCAGCCCGAGAGCGAGCGCGAGCGTTGGCTGGCCGTGCTGGGCTCCCCTCATGCCCTCGGCCCGTGCACCAAGCCGTGCCGCGATGGGCTCGCCGGCCTGCACTACAGCCTCGAGAGCTCCCTGCTTTCGATCGCCTCCGAAGCGGCCGGCCAGGCGTTGGCGGTGCAGCGCCACCTGTCGCTGCCTGATTCCGGCAGCAGTGGCCTGATCCTGCGCCACCAGTTGAATGCCTATGGCGGGGAGGGCCAGCGGGCTGCCGGTCGCTACGCGCTCGCCGCACAGGGCAGCGTCGGCAACTGGACACTGGACGCCAGCTACCAGGCGGACCGCAGCGGCGAGGATGATCGTCGCGTCCGCCATGTCCTGCAGTCACTGCACGCGCAGCGTGAGTTCAAGGACCATTTCCTGCGTGCAGGATGGTTCCTCCCGAATTTCGACGGCGTTACACGGCAGCCCCGTGGCGCAGGACGCACCCGTTTCACCACCTTCGGGGTGATGGCCGGTTCGTCCGATACGCTGCTGGTGGACAGTCGTTCGCCCAGCCTGTACCCGGTATACGTGACTGCCAACCGCGAGGGCAGCGTCGAGGTCTACCGTGACGGCAGCCTGATCCTGACCCAGGCGGTCCGTCCGGGGCTTCAGCAGGTGGAGACGCGACGTCTGCCTGGCGGCATCTATGAAGTGGAACTGCGTGTGATGGAGGACGGACGCGAGACGTCACGCACGACATCCATCATCCACAAACCCACCCAGTGGCGCGATCCCAGCCGGCGTTGGCGCTACAGTGCCTTTGCCGGCGTGCAGGACAGCCTGCTGGACAGCTTCGATGATCCCGGCGCGGGCCGGCCTGCCGTGGGCGGCGTGGTCAACTATCTTGCGCATCCGCGTGCGGTGCTCGGCGTTGCCGTGCAATCCATCGGGGACGAGCGCTCGCTTGCCGGTTCAGTCGACTGGCAGGTCAATGACTGGGCCAATCTCTACACGAATGCCTATACCTCCAACCGGACCGGCAAGGGCGTGGACCTGCAGGGCCTGCTGCGCTACCGCAATGGCAGCGTGATCGCTTCACATACGCGGAGCTGGCAGGCGCAGGGCGACCTCATCGAGCCTCCGCCGTTTCCCGGGTACACCAGCGCGCCCGTGCGCGAGGGCTGGTTGCGCACCTCCGCAGTCGGGGTCAATCACGGGTTCGGCCGGCATGGCCAGCTCTCGGCCCGGATCTCACACAGCCAGGGCATCAGCCGCGGCACCGGCTTCGACCTTTCATTCAGCCGTCGGCAGACGCTGTTCGGCAGTGACGCCAACTGGCGGGCCTCGGTCTTCGATCGCCCCGGCAGCATCAGCTCGGGCCTGCGACGCAATCGTGGCGTGGAGTTCACCTTGAACATCGCGCTCGGCCAGGATGGGCGCCGCTACAGTGGCAGCCTTGGCTCACGGACCGGGGCCCGGGGTGGCCGTGACGTCTACGCCAGCGCAGGCGTACAACAGCGCTTCGCAGACAGCATCGTGCACAGTGTCGCCGGGCAGGTCACCGTGGACAGCACCGGCATCGGCCTGGGCGGCAACGCCCACTTCGAGTCGGCTGCACTGCGCGGGGATCTCCATCTGCAGCGCTCTTCGCTGGACGGTGGTGTGAGCGGGGGCGTCAATCTGGAGAGCACGCTTGCCGTGGGCGGAGGCTCCCTGGCGATCGCAGGCGACGGCCAGGCCAGCATGGTTGACACCGGCATGATCATCGATGTGCGTTCGGATCTGGCCGGCGCCACGATCCGTGCCCACGACAGCCGTGGCGGTTCCCATATCCTGCGCCCCGGCCGCAATCTGCTGCCGGTGTCCGCCTACAGGCCCGGGTCGATCCAGCTCGACTTCGATGATCACCATGCGCCGGCCGCCGCGATCCAGCCGTCGGTGCTGCCCTATCACCTCAACAAGGGCGGCATCGCCTACAACCAGGTCGATGTCGTCAGCACGATCACCGTGATGGGCCATCTGCAGGACTCGCAGGGGCGGCCGCTCGCGGGTGCGCACGTGGTCAATCATGCCGGGCGCAGTGTCGCCGAGGCCGATGGCTTCTTCGCCCTGGAGATGAACAGCCGGATGCCGACGCTGGTGGTGCGTCATCCGGACATCAGCACGTGCAGTTTCGAGCTGGATGGCCGCACAACCCGCCCGCGTGGGGAGATGTGGATGGCTGGCATCCTCAGATGTCCACCTTCGGCCGTGGCCGCACAGGCTGCGGCCGGCCATGCTGGAGAAGCGCCATGATGTTCCATCTGCTGTGCCGCTTCCTTCGCCGGCTCACGCTCGGCGTGTCGATGCTGCTGCCCGCCCTGGCCGCGCAGGCGGGCGACGTGTACATCACGGCCGAGTTCAAGCCTGACCTGACAAACCCCAACCAACGGGGATTCGTCAACACCACGCCGTGGAGCGGGGTCTGTGCCAATGCGCATATGGCGACCTGCATCGCCAACAACTGGTGGAGCATCGATACGACCGTCCGTGGCAGCAAGGAGGTGATCCGCAATGCGGACTACGGCCCGGACGGCTTCTATATCGCGATGCCGGCACCGCGCATCGTGACCGTCACGTCCGAGGATGGCGCCAGCAGCTTCGACCTTACCCTGCGGGTGATCGGGGCGGCGATGCGGTTCACCGACGAGGAGAGGGACGGGGCGTCGAGCGGGTTCTACTCCAGCGGCGGACCGAACAACTGCTCGTATGGGGTGACAGGATCAAGTGCCTATACTGTCATGCGCATGCTCCTGCGCCGCGACGATGGACAGGGCGCCGTCGCCTGCGGCCTGCACTGGGTGAACACCAACAACTATGCCATTCCAGCACTGGATTTCGTCTATGCGCTGGAAACCCCGGCGCCGCTGGAGATGCGCAGTGGCATCTACACCGGTTCGACCCGCTTCTCGTTCGGGGGAACCGGGCAGGGCAGTGACTTCGACCTCGGGCACCGGGTATCCCTGTCCGACAGCCTGGTGAACGTGCATTTCCGCCTGGAGGTGCGCCACGCGTTCCGGTTGGATGTGGCCCCTGGCATGGATCACGCGGTGCTGGCGCCCAGAGGCGGGTGGAGCCAGTGGACCGACCATGGCATCGCACCGGCGCGGCTGCAGCAGGAAGTTCCGTTCCACATCAGCAGTTCCGGCCAGTTCAGTGTCTCGATGCAGTGCGAGCACCTGCAGGCAGACGGGCGCTGCGGGATCCGCAATACGAGCGTTGATGCCGATGACGTTCCGTTGGATGTCAGCCTGACATTGCCAGGTTTTCGTGATCGCGCGAGCGGCCGCCAGGTGGTGGATCTGCCGCTGCGGGTGAACCAGCCTCCGCCTGTATTCACCGCCGATGCCGTCATCATCGGGCGTTCGTCGACGCTTCGGTTCGCCGTGAACGGCGAGCCGGTACGGAAGATGCTGGACCACCCGGGCACCACGTATCAGGGCAGCGTCACCGTGGTGTTCGACGCAGATCCATAGCGCTGCGACGTGTGGTGTCTGGCATCATCGGCAGAGCATTCGGACGAGTGCTCTCCATCCGGTCCTTCCTGGGAACCTCTGATGCCTGACAATTCCGCCCCCCTGCGCGTACTCGCTTTCGCCGGCAGCCTGCGCCGGAACAGTTACAACCGGCACCTGATCGACGCTGCAACAGGCTCGGCGCCGGCCGGCCTGTCGCTGACCGTCCATGACAGCATCGCTGACATTCCGCTGTTCAACGAAGACCTGGAAGCAGACGCTGCGGGTGGTCCGGACGGCGTGATGCGCCTGCGTGCTGCGGTTGCTGCGGCCGACGGCGTGCTGATCGCCACGCCCGAATACAACCAGTCCCTGCCGGGCGTGTTGAAGAACACCCTGGACTGGCTGTCGCGCAACGATGCCGCGCTGGGTGAGGTGCTGTCCGGCAAGCCGGTCGCCATCATGGGCGCCACCCCGGGGCGGTGGGGCACACGGCTGGCGCAATCGCAGCTGCGCCACGCGCTGGCCGCGATGGGGGCACTCGTCATGACCTCGCCGCAGCTGTACATTGCCGAGGCGGCATCGGCACTCGACACCGCAACGAATGACTTCGATGACGCCACCCGCAAGCGGTTGCACCGCTTCCTGGAGGGGTTCCAGAGCTGGATTCACCAGTTGCGCGGGGAGCGCACGCCATGAACCACACTCGCATGAAACCGATTGGATGCCTTGCCCTTGCACTGGCCGCGATGCTGACCGGCAATGCCTGGGCCGAGTCAGACGAGAGCACCAAGCGCCCGTCGGCCGAGCAGCTGCAGCGGCTGATTGTCGACCGCTCGCCGCAGACTCGCGTCGAACGTCCTGACAGCGAGCGGATCACAGCCCGCCGCATCGACATCGTGGATGACAAGGGCGTGATCCGCATGACGCTGTCGGGGCAGACGCCGGCACCGATCATCGATGGCATCCAGTACAAGCGCGCGTTCAACGTCGCGGGCATGGTGCTGTACGACGACAAGGGCAGTGAACGCGGCGGGTTCGGCACCGCTGACATCGAGGGCGGGATGGCCGTGCTGGCGCTGGATCACCCGGCCATGGATGCGATCGGCTGGCGGGTATCGCCCGATGGCGAGGTCCGCTTCTCGATCAACCAGGCACCGCCGCCGATCCGCGATGCCGCACTGGGCAACAAGCTGGTACCGGGGGTGCAGGTTCCGACGCGTATCCAGATGGTGGTGGGCGCCGACGGCACGCCGGCCATCGCCTTGAATGACAAGCAGGACCGGACCCGCCTGCGCCTGACCGTCACTGCCGAAGGCCATGGTGCCATCGAGTTCCTCGATGCACAGGGCAGGGTGGTGCATACGCTGGCCCCGGAAGCCGGTGCGCAGTAGACGCCGGACGCGGCGGTCGATGGCATCGGTCATCTGCAGATGGATCGCCGGTGGGCTGGCAATAGCCTTGCTGGCGACGGCCGCACAGGCGGAGACCCGGGCGCGCGCGCCCATCGTGCGAACCGATGATGTGACACGCTTCTTCGCGGTGATGGACGCCAGCGGTGGCAGGCCGGATGCATTGTTGCTGCAGCGCCGCTATCTGGAGCCGGGCAGCGATGCGCTGCATCGGTTCAGCGAACTGCGTATCGGCTCGATGCAGCGGCTTGCCGATGCAATCCGGCAGAAGCCGGCGCTGTATGTGAAGGCGCGTACGTGTGCTGCGGCACTGCCGGGCATCCGCAGTGGAGTGACCCGTGCGCTGCGGAATCTCGGCGAGATCGTGCCGTCGGCCCGTTTTCCTCCGGTCACCCTCCTCGTCGGACGGGGCACCACCGGTGGCGTCACCACGCCGGACGGCGTGGTGATCGGCCTGGAGACACTCTGCAACGCGGACTGGATGCAGGCCGATGTGACGGAACGCTTCGTGCACCTGATCGCGCACGAGTATGTGCACGTGCAACAGCACGGTGCCGCTGTGGAAGTGCCGGCGCCTACGCTGCTGTACCAGACGCTGCTGGAGGGCGGTGCAGAGTATGTGGGTGAACTGATCTCCGGACAGGCCGCCAACAGCCATCTGCAGCGCTGGACCGCAGGGCGCGAATGCGCCCTGGAACGGGAATTCGCCGCGCAGCGCGACAGCACCGACCTGTCGCGGTGGCTGTACAACGGCCCTGGCGACGACACCCGCCGCGGCGATCTGGGTTACTGGATCGGGCAGCGCATCGCGCGGGCGTACGTCAACCGCGCCGACGACAGGCAGAAGGCCATTGCCGAGCTGCTGGATGTAAGGCCCGAAACCGCAGAGGCGCTGTTCAGCGCCAGTGGTTGGACGCCGGCGTGCGTTCCCGGCAGTACCGCGGCGCGGTAGGCAGGTCGTGCTGAAGCCATGACTTCAGGCACTGCAGGCGGTCTGCCTCCATCGCCACTCTGACCGCATGTCCCAGGAAGGAGCATTGCCTTGTCTGCCATCCGACACGTGGCGTCCGTATTGCTGGCGTTCGCGCTGTACTGTCCTTTCGCCGAGGCCAGGCAGTCGCCTGCCGAGGTGCTGGCGGATATCGAGCGTAACGGGCGTGCTGCCCATTCCGACGCTGTGCTGATCCAGAAGGACGGTGTTCCACTGCTGGATGTGGCCTCGACCAGCGAGCCGATTCACCTCATGTCGGCCACCAAGTCGATCATGGCGCTGGCGATCGGCCTGCTGCTCGATGACGGGAAGCTTGCGTCGCTGGACGAACCGGTCAGTGCGATCTATCCGGAATGGCGCCAGGGCCAGAAGCGGGACATCTCGGTAAGGATGTTGCTGGAGCATACCTCCGGCCTGCAGAACGTTCCCAACGCGGGGGTCGAGCTGGAATCTGCGCCGGATCTCGTGCAGCTCGCGCTCGCAGCGGAAATCACGTCCGTGCCCGGCAGCGCGTTCTCCTACAACAACAAGGCCACCAATCTTCTGCCGGGCATCATTGCCCGCCTGGCCGGCCGGCCCGTGGATGCCTATCTGGAGGCGCGCCTTTTCAGGCCCCTGGGGATCACGCGCTACGACTGGATGAAGGATGAAGCGGGCACGCCCTTGGGCATGGCCGGGCTCTCCCTGTCAGCCCGGGACCTGGCCGCCATTGGTCAGCTGATGCTCGATGGCGGCGTGGCCAAGGACGGAACGCGCCTGATGAGCGAACACGCGATCTCCTTGATGACCGTCGAGAGTGCGCAGTCTGCGGACGTCGGACTACTGTGGTGGCGGCTGCCGGAATGGGAGCGATACACGCTGCGGAATGATGCGCAGCGCACGCTCCGGGAGCGCGGCGTATCTGACCGGCTTCAGCATGCGCTGCTGGCGGCGGAAGGCAGCACCTTTGCCAGCAAGTCGGCGCTGATGGCGCATCTCAGCCAGCAGCTGGGCGACGATTGGCAGCCGTTGTACGCCACCGAGATCACCGGCCGCGGGCTGAAGATCGCCGATCTTTTCCAATCCCAGCGTGGTCCGGTCAGCGCCTACGCCGCCAATGGATATCTTGGCCAGCACCTGGTGGTCGTACCGGAGCAGCGCATCGTCGCGGTCCGGCTGATCCAGCGCAGGGAAAGCCATGCCTTCCCGGTCGACGATTACGCCACGTTTCCAGCGGAGATCATTCGCCTGGCGAAGTCGATGCCTGCGTTGGCTGCGCCCGCCACGGGCATCGGCGGGGCGCAGGATGATGTTGCAGTGCACACAGAAGTACGCAGCACAGCTAGTCCCATCCGGCTATAGGAGCCCGGCGCCGCTCGACGCACACTTCGTCCCGTGAAGGCCTACGGGAGGGGCGTGAGATGAGTCTGTACATGGGGAGACTGCGCAGGCTGGCAGTGCTTGTGTTGCTGCTGAATCCCTTGCTTGCGGGTGCGGCGCCGGCGGCATCGTCGGTGCCTGCACCCGAGGTGGTTCCGCTGTGGCCGCAGGACCACTGGCAGCAACGCGCGCGTGGCCCGGAACGGATCGGGATCGAAGGCAGCGCGAAGGGCGCGGTCTCGGGCATCAGCGATGCGCGCATGGAAATCTATCGCCCGCTGAAGCCGAACGGCTCCGCGGTGGTGATCTTCGGCGGTGGCGGCTACTTCCGGATCCAGATCGGCAGCGCCGCCAAGCCGACGGCGCAGTGGCTGCAGTCGCTGGGGGTCACGGCTGCGGTCGTCTACTACCGGCTGCCTGCCGATGGATGGGCACCTGTCTCGCCCTTCCAGGATGGCCAGCGCGCCATGCGGCTGATGCGCGCACAGGCGCCCAGCCTGGGGGTCGATCCGGAGCGCATCGGCGCGTTGGGCTTTTCCGCTGGAGGCAACCTGGCCGGGATCGTCGCCACGCGCTTCGATGCCCCGTTGTATGCGCCGGTGGATGCGGCCGACCAGCTGTCGGCGCGGCCGGATTTCCTCGGCATGATCTATCCGGTCGTTTCAATGCGTGCGCCGCTGGACCAGACCCGGTCGAAGCGGGAGCTGGCGAGCCAGGACGACGCCCAGCAGGCGTATTCGGTCGAAGAACACATCCGCAAGGACATGCCGCCGGTGTTCCTGGCCCAGGCCGTGGATGACCGCATCGTGGATGTCGGCCACAGCGTGGCGATGTACCAGGCCGCGCATGCAGCGGGTATTCCGGTGGAGCTGCATCTGTTCGAGGCCGGAGGCCACAGCTGGGGGCTGGGCCGGCCCGGCACATTGGTGGCGCAGTGGCCGCGGCTCTTCGCCAACTGGGCACGCAGCCACGGCTACCTCGGGCCAGCGCCTGCGCGGCTGCCCCCGAACGGTGGCCTGGCGATGCCGGCCGCTGCACCTCAGCCCCAGCCTGCGCTGGACGACGATGGCGCGGGCGACTGAGCCGCGCACCGTACTTCATTCGGGAGAACTCCATGAATTCACTGAAGCGTGCCGCGCTCGCCGCGGCTGCCGGCGGCGGCCTGTTGCTGGCGTCACCCTCCTTGCTGGCCGCGGCCAGCGATACCGAAGCCGGGTTGCGTGCACAGGTGCAGGAGCAGGCCAGACAGCTGCGCGAACAGGCAACCCTGCTGCAGCAGCTGAGCGCACGCCTGGCTGCGCTGGAAGGGGGAACGCAGGGCGCTGCCGCAGTGCCCGGCAGCGACGCCAACGTTGACGCGCAGGTAGCCGCCGCAATCGCCGACACCCGGCAGGACGACTTGGCCATTCTGCAGGCACAGGTGGCCCAGTTTGCCGCGACTGGTGGGGGAGGCGATGGCAATGTGCGCTGGCGCAAGGGTGGGCCCGAGCTGCGCAGCAGTGATGGCCAGTTCACTTTCCATCCCCGTGGCCGCGTGCTGGTGGATTTCAGCACCACCCACGGATCCGGATTCGACGCGCGCAACGTCACCGGCACCGATCTGGCCAGCGGCCGCCTGGGTGCAGAGGGACAGATGGGACCGCTGGGCTACAAGATCGATGCGGACTTTGCTGGCAACGAGGTATCACTGAAGGACACCTACCTGTCCTGGGACACGCGGATGGGAGGGCTGCCGACAGAGATCTACGTGGGCAACAAGCTCAAGGACCGTGGCCTCGACGGTGGCACCAGTGGAGTGAACACGCCTTTCATGCAGCGCAATGCCGTGGCCTCGGTGGGCGCCCAGCAGAGCGGGTACTACGGACTGGGCGTCACCACCAAGGTGATCGGCGATGGCTGGCATGCCAGCGTCGCGGTGACCGGCGACGATATCGGCAATGACAGCACGGCCAGCGACACGATTGCGTATCTGCTGCGCGCGCACTGGAACCCGCTGCGTGGCCAGGCCGGCTTCCTGCACCTGGGCGGCTGGTACTGGTACGAGGATCTCGGCCAGGACGTCGGCAGCATCAACAAGACCTCGCCGATCGCACTGGGCTGGAACGGCAACGTGCGCGTATCGGCCAGTTCCATCGCCAACGTCACCGACAACCGCGCCTGGGGCCTGGAACTGGGCGGGGTGTACGGCCCGGTGTGGGCCTTTGCCGAACACACCACGCGCACCATCGAGTCGCGCACGGTCGACCCGGTCGACCAGCAGGCCACATCGGTCTACGCAGGTTGGCTGATCACCGGCGAGCGTCCCGGATTCAGCAGCCGCTCCGGGGTATGGGGTACCACGCGCGTACTTCGCCCCGTGCAGGAAGGCGGCATCGGCGCCTTCGAGCTGGCGGCCCGCTATGACCGCTACGACTTCCTTGATGCTGCGCGCGGCGGCGAGGGCACGGCATGGACGCTCGGGCTCAACTGGTACCTCAACAACTGGTCACGCCTGATGCTGAACTACGTTCACTGGAAGACCGACAACAAGGTGGGCAATGCCCAGGGGCCGGATTCCGGCAATACTGTCGGCGTACGGGCGCAGGTCTCGTTCTGAGCCCGGTCGGCGATCCGGGTGCGGCACCCGCGGAGCATCCCTTGACAGGTCACGGCGCCCCCACCACGCTGCGTGCCATGCATATCGATATCAAGGCGCTGGACGAGCGGCAGCTGAAGGCACTCATCGCGGCCGCCGAGCGGCGGCTGCAGCTGCTCGCACAGCGACGTTCCGCGGCCGTCGTCAGGCGTGAACTGGTCGCCGCCGCCGCAGAATGCGGTTATTCAATCGAGGAACTGTTCGCCGGCGCCAGCGCGGTGTCCGTGCCTGCGGGCGGCGCTTCCCGCAGGCGCCGGAAGACAGGCAAGGTCGCACCCAAATATCGCGACCCCGAGAACCGGCGGAATACCTGGACCGGTCGCGGGCGCATGCCGCGCTGGCTTGCGGACAAGACCCGGCACGGTCGCAGCGCGACCGATTTCCTGATTCCGGGCCTGGCCAGGCCGACGACGGGCAAGGATGTGGTCATCGGGCGCAGGAGTGTGTTCAAGCAGAAGTGATGGGCGCCCCTAGTAGCTCCCGAAACGGATCTGCACTGCGCCGTCCACCACGTTCACGACGCCGATCTCCGCAGGGCCGAGCTCGACCACGGCGGGCCAGGAATGGCGGAAACCCAGCGGCCATGCGGGAGGCGTCACCGTGCGCCAGCTCGATCCGCTGTCCTCGCTCCAGCTGACTTCGTTCAGGCACGAGGTCACGAACATCACCCCGCGCGTACTGGTCATGACGTGGGGGCCGCAGCGCTGGTCGGCGAGCGGCGTACCGAGGCCGGCCGGCCAGGTCCGCCCGTCCGTCGAGACCTTGTACGACACCGGGCATTGCGGATCATCGCCGCAGGTCTCGAACACCATCAGGTAGCCACCGGCGGGGCGGCGTGCCATGACGGGCATGCCGGGCCGGAGCTGCCCACCGCCGGGCTGTTCGGCAATCGTCATCGCAGGTCCCCAGGTGCGCCCGCCATCGTTGGACAGTCGCTGTGAAACGACCTGGTTGTAGGACGGATGCTCATCGGCGCGGGTTTCATCGGCATACACCACCGACAGCGTGCCGTCGTCCAGGCGCGTCAACACCGGCTCCCACACGCCGCGGTCCTTGCGCCCGTTCGGTGCCTCGTTGCCGGCGAGGGTGCTCAGGAAGGTCCAGTGTGCTCCAAGGTCGTCGCTGGCATAGAGATGCAGCCGGTAGGAGACGCCTTCGACCAGCGAACGCATCGCCAGCAGCACACGCCCCTCCGGCAGCACCAGCAGTTCGCCGTTGTCGATCATCCGGCCGGGCTCGGCCACGTCGGACCAGGGCGCCCAGCTGCGGGCCCGGTCACTGCTGATCGAGAGCTGCAGGGTGGTCGGCTGCCCTTCATTGAAGCGCGTGGTCACTGCCAGCCAGCGGCCATCCGGCAGCTGCGCCAATCGCCCCCAGCCCGCGTTGCGGGCAGCCACGGTGGCGGCGCCGGTCC
This sequence comes from Stenotrophomonas sp. YJH_SMC_36, assembly GCF_059369935.1. NCBI lineage: Bacteria > Pseudomonadati > Pseudomonadota > Gammaproteobacteria > Lysobacterales > Lysobacteraceae > Stenotrophomonas > Stenotrophomonas sp. YJH_SMC_36. The sequence continues at coordinate 234,663 of NZ_JCAFTD010000004.1, forward strand.
ATGTGATCTCCGCTGCGTGCAGCACAGAGGCGAACCCGGTCAGGGCCAGCAGGGCGAGGCAGCGCATACCACTGCGCAGAACGAATGCGTGTCGGACAGTCAGGCGCATCCAGGTCACCAGTAGGTTGCGTAGAGGGCCACCAGGATCGCCAGCACCGCCAGCGAAGCGACGTTGAACGATGGGGCGGTGGCATAGCTCACATCGTCGGTGCGGATACGATCACGATCGCCACTGGCGCGGGTGCCCAGCGCGACGCCTACGCCCAGCAACAGCGTGACCAGGAACACCACGCCCATGCGGTCCATGAAGGGCAGCGAGGGCCACAGCAGCTTCAGGGCCAGCGACAGTACGAAGGAGCCGACCGCCGCAGCCAGCGCACCGGCTTCGTTCGCACGCTTCCAGAACAGGCCCAGCAGGAAGATCACCACGATGCCGGGGGTGAAGAAGCCGGTGAACTCCTGGATGTACTGGAAGCCCTGGTCGAACCCGCCCAGCAGTGGGCGCGCGGTCAGCACCGCCACGATGATCGAGACGGACGCCGCGAACCGGCCAACACGCACCAGTCTGGCTTCCGAGGCATCGGGCGCGCGCTTGGCATAGAAGTCGAGCGTGAAGATGGTGGCGACGGAATTGATCTTCGATGCCAGCGACGCAACGATGGCGGCCACCAGCGCGGCGAACACCAGGCCCAGGATGCCGCTGGGAAGCAGCGCCAGCATCGTCGGGTAGGCCGCGTCCGGGCGTTCCAGGCCGGGGGCGAGCATGACCGCGGCGATGCCGGGCAGCACCACGATGGCCGGAATGAGCAGCTTCAGGAACGCTGCGAACACCACGCCCTTCTGCGCCTCACGCAGATCCTTGGCGGCCAGTGCGCGCTGGATGATGTACTGGTTGAAACCCCAGTAGCTGAGATTGGCGATCCACATGCCGCCCAGCAGCACCGACAGCCCGGGCAGATCCTTGTAGAACGGGTTGTCCTTGCTGAGGATCATTTCAAAGCGTTCGGGATGCTGCTGCCACAGCTGCATGAAGCCGTCGGTGACGCTGCCGTTGCCGATCTGGCCCAGCGTGATGAAGGTGACCAGCAGGCCACCCAGAACCAGCAGCGAGACCTGCACGATGTCGGTCAGCGCGACCGCCTTCAGGCCGCCATACAGCTGATAGGCCAGTGCGAAGGCGCCCAGCAGCACCAGCGCCACGTCCTGGTTGAGGCCTGCCACGCCGGCAATGGCGATCGAACCCAGCCACAGGATCGAGGTGAGATTGACGAATACGTACAGGCCCAGCCAGAACACGGCCATCAGCGTGCGGATGCGGTTGCCGTAGCGCTCCTGCAGGAACTGCGGCATGGTGGTGATGCCGTTGCGCAGGAAGATCGGCAGGAACCATTTGCCGACGATCAGCAGCGTGATCGCCGCCATCCATTCATAGGATGCGATGGCCAGGCCGATGGCATAGCCCGAGCCGGACATGCCGATGATCTGTTCGGCCGAGATGTTGGCCGCGATGAGCGAGGCACCGATCGCCCACCACGGCAGGCTGCGGCTGGCCAGGAAGTAGTCCTGGGCCGACTTCTGCCGGCCGGCCTTCTCGCGGGAAACCCACTGCGCGAGGATGAAGATGCCGGCCAGATAGGCCAGCACGATGCTGATATCCAGGGTGGAAAGGCTCATGGAAGCTCCGCGATGGGTCCGCGCTGTGGGCACGGCGGCACGTCGTTGGGGTTGCCGGCGAACCGGGGTTCGGGAACGCCGGCGATGCCGGCGTCGGTGGCGAACAGATGGCCGGCGAAGGGGTCGCGCGCGCGCGCGGCCGCGTCCAGGCCGTCGTGCGCGCTGGTGATGAACATCGTTCGCAGCGTGCTGCCGCCAAAGACCGGGCGGGTGGGCTGCGCGACCGGGACGGAAAGTATGCGGTCCTGCTGGCCATCGGGCCGGTAGCGCACCACGCGCGAACCGCCCCAGCGGGCATTCCAGAGTCCGCCTTCGGCATCGACCACACTGCCATCGGGCTCGCCATCCTCGGCCCGCAGATCGGCGAACACAGCTACCGCTCCCGGGCTGTCGCCGTAATCGCAACGCAGGATCTGCTTCTGCAGCGAGTCGCAGAAGTACATCGTGCGGCCGTCCGGACTGAACGCTACGCTGTTGGCAATCGCCACGGTCGGTAGCGGAAGCGTCTCGAGCACGAGCTCGGCGGTGAGCCTGTAGAAGGGTGCGACGGCCTGCTTCGGACCGTTCGTGGGCTCATGCAGCATGCCGAACACGAAGCGGCCCTGGCGGTCACAGGCGCCATCATTGGCGCGCAGACGCGCCCCTGTGTCGGGCAGCACAAGCACGTCACGCAGCTCGCCGCGCGCCGGATGGAAGAATGCCAGCCGCGACGCCAACGCCAGCAGCAGCCAGCCTTCGGCTTCGCACAATGCCAGTGCGGCCAGCCGCTCCGGCATCGGCCAGCGGGTGAGCGCGCCGTCACCGGGGCGATAGCGCCACAGCTGCGCCTGCGCGATGTCGGTCCAGTACACCACCGATTCGCGATCACACCACAGCACGCCTTCGCCCAGGGTGTTTGCGGCCGGCACCGCGACAGTGGCGGACCCGCTCACACCCAGCCTCCGTCGATGATGAAGTCCTGGCCGGTACACATGCGGCTGTCATCGGCGGCCAGGAACAGGGCGGCGCGCGCCAGGTCATCCGCGCGCAGATAGCCCGGCAGGCATTGCGCACGACGCAGCTGTGCTTCGCCCTCCGCGTCCAGCCACAGCCGCTGCTGCTTCTCGGTGATCACCCAGCCCGGTACCAGCGCATTGATGCGGATGCGGTCCTGCCCCAGTTCCCGGGCCAGGCCGTTGACCAGGCCGTGGACCGCGGATTTGGCCACCGCGTACAGCGGATACCCGCTGTTCTTGATCATCCAGCCCGTCGAACCCAGGCAGATGATCGAACCGCCGCCGAGGGCGCGCATGTCCGGCACCAGCGCCTGGATGGCGAAGTACTGGTGGCGCAGGTTCACCGCCATGCTGCGTTCAAAGTCCGCGATGCCGGTGTCGGCCAGGGCATGACGAGCATCGTTGGCGGCATTGTTGACCAGCACCGAGAACGGTCCAGCCAGGATGCGCGCGTGGGCGATGGCGGACCGGAGTGCCTCGATATCGGTGATGTCGCAATGCAGATAGCGCGGGGCAGTCGCAATGTCGCCCAGGCTTTCCAGCAGTGCTTGGGCGCCGCTGTCGTCGATGTCGAGAAAGACGACCTTCGCACCCTGCCGCGCGAAGTGCTCGACGAAGGCGGCGCCGATGCCGGTGGCACCACCGGTGATCAGCACCGCGCGGTTCTCAAGGCTGGGATAACGTGCCTGATCGGTCATGGCGCTCACCACTCTGCCACGCTGCCATCGGCATGGCGCCAGATGGGGTTGCGCCAGCGGTGGCCTTCGGCGGCTCGCTCGTCAACGTAGGCCTGGTTGATCTCGATGCCCAGCCCCGGGCCGTCGGGAATCCTGACGAAGCCTTCCCTGTACTCGAAGGGCGCGCGGTCCACCAGGTAGTCCAGCAGATCGTTGCTGGCGTTGTAGTGGATGCCCAGGCTCTGTTCCTGGATGAAGGCGTTGTAGCAGACCGCATCCAGCTGCAGGTTGGCCGCCAGCGCGATCGGGCCGAGCGGGCAGTGCAGAGCGATGGCGACGTCGTAGGCTTCGGCCATGGCCGCGATCTTGCGGGTTTCCGTGATGCCACCCGAGTGCGATGGATCCGGTTGCAGGATGTCCACGCCACCGGTCTGCAGTACGCGCTTGAAGTCGAAGCGGGAGTACAGGCGTTCGCCCAGCGCGATCGGCGCAGGCGAAAGGGCGGCCAGTTCCGGGATGGCTTCCAGGTGCTCGGAAAGCACCGGCTCTTCGATGAACATCAGCCCGAAGGGCGCCAGCTCGCGCATCAGCACCTTGGCCATCGGCTTGTGCACGCGGCCATGGAAGTCCACGGCCACTCCCACATCGCGGCCCACCGCATCGCGCACGGCCTGCACGTTCTCCAGTACCCGCGTGACCTTGTCATGGCTATCGACGAACTGCACTTCCTCGGTGGCGTTCATCTTCACCGCAGTGAAACCGCGTGCCACGGCGTCGCGGGCGGCACGGGCGGTGTCGGCCGGCCGATCGCCGCCGATCCATGAGTACACGCGGATGCGGTCGCGCACGGGGCCGCCCAGCAGGGCATGCACGGGCACGCCCAGTGCCTTGCCATGGATGTCCCACAGCGCCTGGTCGATGCCCGCCAGTGCGCTCATCAGGATCGGACCACCACGGTAGAAGCCGCCACGATAGAGCACGTTCCAGTGGTCTTCGATGTGCCGGGGGTCCTTGCCGACCAGATAGTCGGACAGCTCTTCCACGGCCGCCGCCACGGTGTGCGCGCGTCCTTCGACGATGGGCTCGCCCCAGCCACAGATGCCGGCGTCCGTGTCGATGCGGACGAACAGCCAGCGCGGGGGCACCAGATAGGTCGTGATGGCAGTGATCTTCATGCGGGGGAGTCCGTGTTCGTTCTGTTCCAGGCGTCGATGAACGCACGCGCGCGGCGTGCGACGTCGTCCGCGGGGGTCTTGGGGGCATACAGGGCGGAGCCGATACCGAAGCCGGCGGCACCTGCCTGGCGGTAGGCGGCCATGCGCTCCGGGGTGATGCCGCCGACGGGCAGCAGCGGCGTGCCGGCGGGAAGCACGCTGGACCACGCCTTCAGCACCGGGGGGGGCAGTTGTTCGGCGGGAAACAGTTTCAGTGCATCCGCACCGGCCCGCAGGGCAGCGAAGGCTTCCGTAGGCGTCGCCACGCCGGGCGTGCAGACCATGCCGCTGGCGTGGGCGGCGGCGATGACCTCCACGTCCGCGTGCGGCATCACCACCAGCCGGCCACCGGCATTGTTCACGTCCTGCACCTGCGCGGTGGACAGGACGGTGCCGGCACCGATCAGGCAGCGATCGCCGAGCTGCTTTGCGAGCAGTTCAATGCTCTGCAGCGGCTGCGGCGAGTTCAGCGGGACTTCCAGGATGTGGAAGCCGGCCTCGGCCAGCGCCGCGCCGATGGCGGGCGCTTCCTGCGGGGTGAGCCCGCGCAGGATGGCAACCAAGGGGAGGGGTTGCATCCAGGCGGTGCTCATGGTGTTTCCTTCAGCGTGGGGGTTTTCTGGACAGCCGCGCGCCCTTCAGATTGGCGCGGGAGTCGGCAATCATGTCCAGCATGGCGGCGCGCGCCGCGTCCGGCTGCTTCTGCCGGATGGCGTCGTACACGTCGAAGTGGCGCGGCAGCGAGTACTTGAAGTCCTGCGCGGTCTGCGCCGAGAGCAGGAAGAAGGTGCCCAGCGCCGCGTCGATGACCGAGAACAGGGATGCCAGCAGTTCGTTGTTGGTGGCTTCCAGCACGCTCTCGTGGAACATCAGGTCGGCCTTGGCCCACGCATCCTGGTCCGGTGCATCGGCCATGGCCTGGTACGCGCTCTTGATCCTGGCCAGCTGCGCGGGCGAACGCCGCTCGGCTGCGGAAGCCGCGGCCGCCGGTTCGATCACCTCGCGCATCTCCACCAGCTTTTCCACGAAGTCCTGGGTGGGCATCAGCGCGCAGCGCCACGCCAGGATGTCGCTGTCCAGCTGCTTCCAGTGACGCGGGTCGCGCACCCGCGAACCGGTTTTCTGCCGGGTTTCGATCAGCCCTTTGGAGCCCAGCACCTTCAGGCCCTCGCGCAGGGCGGAGCGGCTGACGGACAAGGTCTGTGACAGCAGCTCTTCCCTGGGCAGGAATTCGCCCGGCTGAAGTGCGCCGCTGATGATCCGCTGCCCGATCTCCTGGGCCACTTGGTCGTAGAGGTTGCGTACCTCGATCGGTTTCACAGGCATCCCTTTGGCTTGGTGCACCGCAGGCTGCGGTCACTCCTATTATCCGACAAAAGGACGGGTGCAGGGTGTGAGGCATGTGGGGGAGCGTCCTCATCAGAGCTTGAACCGGAAGCCCATGCCCAGGGTCTTGTCCTGGTAACGGATGTCGCGCGGCCGCGTGTTGCCGCTGCCCCAGTACTGGTGCAGGTTGTTGCCCAGCAGGTTGGTGGCCGAGAACACCACCGTGGCGCGCGGGGTCACGTCGTAGCTGATCGAGAAGTCCAGCGAGCTGGCCGGCTCGACCTGGTCCTCCGTTCCGGCGACCGTGGGCTGGGTGAAGAAATCGATGTACCGGCTGCGGTAGCCGTAGGCCAGGCGCGCACTCAGGCCGAAGTTCTCGTAGAACAGCACGGCGTTGTAGTTGTTCTTCGAGACGTTCTGCAGCGGCCGCGAGATCACGGGTCCGCCAAGGAACTCCGGAGACTTGGTATCGCCTTCGATGTAGGTGTAGTTGAACTGCGCACCCAGGCCGCTCCAGGCGCCGGGCAGGAAGTCGAAGGTCTGCTGGTAGGCCAGCTCGACACCCTGCAGATGGCCGCTGCCGGCGCTCTGCGGGGATGACAGCTCGTAGTCCTCTCCGGCGATGACCACATTGGTGATGTAGTTCTGGATGTAGCCATCGATGTCACGATAGAACACGCCCGCACTGACGTAGCCCACCGGGGAGAAGTACCACTCCAGCGACATGTCGTAGTTGGTCGACTTGATCGGGCTCAGGTCGGGGTTGCCACTGCTGGCCACGCCCGCCCGGTTGACGGTGCCGGGGTTCAGCGAGATCGACGGGTTCAAGGCACCGAAGTCCGGATAGCTCAGTGTCTTGGCCGCCAGCACGCGCAGCTGCCAGGCATCGTTGAAGTGCAGGTTCAGGCTCGCGTTGGGCAGGGCATTGGTGTCCTGCGTGCTGCGGGTGATGGCACTGTAGACACCCGTGCCCGCGTCGAACGAGAAGGCGTTGAGTTCACGCTTGATCTTCTCCGCACGCACGCCTACCAGGCCATCCACGCGCAGGCCGCCCAGATCGAAGTCGTACTTCGCCTGCAGGTAGCCGGCGCTCTTGCGTTCTTCGATATCGAAGAAGCGGCCGGGATTCTCCGCCGCCAGTCCGTCCGGCAGACCGTAGTAACGGCGCAGCGCGTCGGCGTTGTCGATCAGGTAGTCGTAGCAGGGCGTCAGGAACGACTGGCTCAGTGCGGAGTTGCCGCGCTTGCTGCAGAAGAAGCTGCTGGCCGGGAACAGCCCCACCACCTGGTTGGCCGGGTTGGGCGAGGCGGTGATGTTGCCCGTACCGGCACCGCCTGGCGGCGGCGTGCTGATTTCCACGCTGCCCTTGGCGCTGGCGGTACGGTCGGCATAGCGCAGGCCGAACTGGAGGTTGGCGATCGGGCCGTCGAGGAACTCGAACGTTCCGTCGCCGCGCCAGCTGTTTTCCTCGCCGCGCGACTCGCCCCAGGTCTGGAACAGGCCATTGAGGTAGAAGCGCGACGGATCCATGGCCGGGTTGCCGGCCAGGTGCCAGTTCTGGTGCTTGCCCGAGGTGCCGTCCCATACGGTGGTGATCGGCCCGGCCAGGAAGGTGTCGATGATGAAGTTCTCATCGCGGTAGTAGCCGGACGTACGGGCCACTTCGGTGGACAGCCGCAGCTGGTCGCCGCGCCACTTGAAGCCCAGCGCGTTCTGGATGTCCTGGCCGCGCTGCTTGTGCGCCTGGGTGCTGCTGGCGGCATAGCTGTCGCCGGTCCATGTACCTGCGGTGGCGTCGCAGATGGTCTGGCCGGACAGCGGCCCATCCAGGCGGTTGGCATAGCAGTTGTCGCCGACCTGCAGCCCCGTCGGCGGCACCACCCCGACCGGGAAACTGAACAGGAACGCCTGGTCATAGTCGTCTCGCACGAAATCATAGAGGCCCTCGACATAGACCTCGGTGCGTTCGCTGGGTTTCCACTGCAGGGCATAGTTGAACGCACTGCGCTTGCGGTCGCCATGGTTGTAGTTGGTGCCCCAGCCATTGGGGGCGGCGATCAGGTTGCCGTCATCGGTACGTGCCGGCGTGCCATCCGGATTCTCCAGCACCTTCGGGAAGTCACCCCACACCGCATCGTACGCATAGCGCTTGCCGACATAGCCGAAGTTGACCATGGCGCCGATCTCGCCGGCATCGGTGTCCCAGCGGTTGCTCAGCAGCAGGCTGGCGGAGGGATCGATGTCGCCACCGTACTTGCTGTGCGTACCGGTCACGGTGCCGGCGATCTCCGCACCGTCGAAATCCAGCGGGCGGCGCAGCTGGATGTCCACCAGGCCCGCGATGCCGCCCAGTGGCAGGCTCGCCTCGCTGCTCTTGTAGACGTTCAGGCTCTTGATGGCGGTGGCCGGCAGGTTCTGGAAGGCGTAGCCGCGGCCGGAGCTGCTGAAGATCTCACGGCCGTTGAGGGTGCTGATCACGTTGGGCAGGCCGCGGATCACCACCCCGGTGGTCTCGCCCTGGTTGCCCTGCGCCACCTGCACGCCGGTAACGCGCTGCAGGGCGTCGGCCACGCTGTTGTCGGGCAGCTTGCCGATGTCTTCGGCAACGATCGAATCGACGACCATCTCAGCCTCCTGCTTGATCGACTGGGCGGTCTGCAGGCTTTGGCGCAGCGCGGTCACGGTGACCGTGTCCAGGTTGACGGCCTCCTGCGAGCCGGCCTCCTGCGCCTGCACCAGACAGGGCAGGGCGAGGGCCGAAAGGATGGCCAGGGAAAGCACGGTGCGGGAAGAACGAGCGGTCATGGCGGTATCTCCGGATTCCGGAAAGCAGTCGCGGTTGAGTGGCCCGCCTTCATGCGAAGGCGGGCGCCAGTGGGGTCAGAAAGCGGGAACGGAGGTGCGCGGGGTCTTGGCCAGCCTGCGGAACAGCTCGGCTTCGCGTGCCCGGTAGGGCGTGCCGTCGGCCTTCAGCAGATCGTGGAACCACACGGTGGGGGCTTCCATCGTGTAGGGGCGCTGCCAGCTGTCCCAGGGGAAGCGGGTCTGGATCGCGCCGTCCACGAACCCCCAGTTGATCATGCCGATGTTCTCGCGGCGGGCGATCGGAAGGATCGTGTCCACGTTCGAGCCTGCGCCGCGTGCCAGCCATTCGGTGCAGATCAGCGGGCGGCCGTACCTGCGCAGCTGTGCAATGCGGGCAACGAATGCCTCCGGCTGCTCGTAGTTGTGGAAGGTGATCACATCCGACTGCTCCAGCTGCGTGCGCTGGATCGCGGTGAGCGATGCGGCGCCCGGCGACCAGTCATCGCCGATCCACACGCCGCTGGTGAGCGGCTGCACCGGCTTCTTCGCGCGTGCCCAGTCGAAGATCTTCGGCAGCAGTTCGGCGATGCGTTCCTGCTCGCCCGGCAGCTGCTTGTCCATGTAGTTGCCACCCCCGGGGTTGTCCGGCTCGTTCCACAGGTCCCAGGCCAGCACGCGCGTGTCATTGGCGAAGTGACCGATCACGCCCTCCACATAGGCCTGGAAGTGCGCGTCATTGGCGCGGTCCACCAGCATGTGGCGGCTCGGGCTCTGCACCCAGCCGGAGTTGTGCACGCCGGGAATCGGACGGCGCTGCGGGCCGAGCACCGGATCCGGGTCCCAGCAGCTGTCGAACAGCACGAGCATCGGGCGGATGCCGTTCTTCTCGGCGATGGACAGGAAGGTGTCGATGCGCTTCAGCAGGCCCTGCGGGTCCTGCTGCCACAGCAGGTCATGCAGGTAGACGCGCATGGTGTTCATGCCGAACTGCTCGTGCGCCCAGCGGAGTTCGCGGTCGATGGCTGCCGGATCGAAGGTCTCGGCCTGGAACATCTCCAGCTGGTTGATGGCGTTGGAGGTGGTGTAGTTCGCGCCCACCAGCCACTGCTGTCTGGAATACCACGCGTCGGCTTCGGCCGGGGTCCAGCGTGCGGCGTCGGTCGCATGCGCCATCGGTGCGACGGCGAGCAGCGTTGCCAGCAAAGGGGTAAGCCACTTTCGCATGAGATGCATCTCCTTGGTTCATGAGCTGCCCGTCCTGGCGTGAGCCAGGAGGCGGGCGGTGCGTACTGCGTCGGATTGCCGGTGCCGTGGGCGACCGGTGTGCCAGCTGCGCGGGATCAGCGGCCGGGCGGTGTGCGGTCGGTCGAGAAGTCGTAGACGATGCGGTTCACGTAGGTCTCGCCCGGGGCCAGCCGCGCCGAGCCGAACGACGGCTGGTTCGGTGTGTCCGGGAACAGCTGCGGTTCCAGCGCGATGGCATCGCCCTGGCGATAGACACGGCCACTCTTGCCCACGGTGCTGCCGTCGAGGAAGTTGCCCGAATAGAACTGCAGGCCAGGCTGCGTGGACAGCACAGTCATCACGCGGCCCGAGCGCGGGTCGTGCACGCGGGCGACCTCACGCGGCTCGCGCGTGGGCGATCTGCTGATGACCCAGTTGTGGTCGTAGCCGCGACCATGCAGCAGCTGCGGCTCATTGCCCTGGCGCAGGTCGCGCCCGATCGGCTTGGCCGTGCGGAAGTCGAAGGCGGTGCCTTGCACCGGCTGCAGCACGCCCGTGGGAATCAGGCTCGCATCCACCGGCGTATAGGCGCTGGCCGGAATGGTCAATTCGTGATCCATCGCCGAGCCGGAACCCTCGCCGGACAGATTCCAGTATGCGTGGTTGCTGAGGTTGACGATGGTCGGTGCATCGGTCGTGGCGCGGTACTCCACCTCCAGCCGGCCATTGCCCTTCAATGCGTAGGTTGCCGTGACCGTGAGCGTGCCCGGATAACCCTGGTCGCCGTCAGGGCTGACATGCTGCAGGGTGGCGTGATCGGCGGCGGCGTCGACGATCTTCCACACCACCTTGTCGAAGCCGCGGGTGCCGCCGTGCAGGCTGTTCGGCCCATTGTTGACCGGTACCTGATAGGTCCTGCCATCCAGGGTGAAGCGACCCTTGGCGATGCGGTTGGCGAAGCGGCCGACGATCGTGCCGAAGTACTGCGGATTGTCGAGCGTCGCCTTGAGCGTCGCGTCGCCAAGCAGTACATCGGCGTATGCGCCATCACGGTCCGGCACTTCCAGTGAATGCAGTGCAGCGCCCAGCGTCAGTACCGTGGCCTGCATGCCGGTGCCGTCACGCAGCAGGATCGACTCCACCACGGTGCCATCGGCCGTCCGGCCTACCACAGCGCGTTCCTGTGCCTGACCTGCGCCCACTGCAGACAGTGCCAGTACGCCGATCAGCCCTGCCGTCTTCCCCTTGCCAGCACGCATTGCTCAAGACCCCTCTCGATGTCGTGATGCGTACAAAAACATATAATCAGACAATACGCACGTTGCGACGCAGCACGTGATCGGACCGCCGCGTTCGGCTGGGGTCAACGCGCAGTCGCGGTCATCGCGTGCAGTGCGGAGAAGCCGCGCACTACGGCGTCGGCGGACGCCACCGCGTGCGTGGCGATGCCGATTTCCGACAGCGCCGCTTGATACAGGCGGGTGACCGGACCGGAGCCCACCAGGGGCACCGACGCCGACCTCAGCCCGGGGAACAGCGCCAATGCGTCTGCAATCTCCGCACCGGCCAGCAGTCCGCGCAGGTAAGCGCTGGTCGCCGTGCGCGGCAGGGTGCCGCGGATCATCCGTGCCCGCACACCGAAGAGCAGCGCACCCAGGCCCAGTCGGCGGTCGGCGCCTGCATGCACACCCTCGGCGAAGGCCGGTCCTGGCTCACCCGGTCCGTCCAGCACCGAGGCAAGCAGGCCGCCACTGGCCAGTCGATCGAACAGTTCGCCGGACATCGAGGTCATGAAGCTCTGCACCTGGCCGTCGATCAGCTGGATCCACTTGGTATGCGTACCCGGCAGCGCCACGATGGCATCGGGGCCGACATCGCCGCCGCGCAGCAGCCCCAGCAGCTCGGTCTCCTCGCCGCGGAGCACGTCCGGCATGCCATCCACGGGGCGCACGCAGGCCATGCCGGGCACGATGCTCACGGACAGCCCGCCGATCCGGGTCGGCACCAGCTGCTGCGCGATCGAGGCAACACCTGCAGGGCACTCCACGTAGCCGGCATCGATCCAGCCGACATTCGACCCGATCATGCCCGCCGCATAGGCGTGGCGTGCAGCCGGCCAGCGTGCGCGGATCGTGTTGGCGGCCACCACCATGTCGTCACGGTCCAGCGTGGCCACGCCCGCGGGCATTTCATGGGCATCAAGCCGCTCACCGTTGGGTCCGATCAGATAGGCGCGCAGATTGCTGCTGCCCCAGTTGATGCCGATGATGCTGTCGGGGTGGTCCTGCTGCATGGCGGTTCCTCGGGGCGATGGTGTTGCCTATTGTCTGATTATATGGTTTGGTTGCCGCTCGCTGGCAAGCCTGCCGGCGCAGTTCCAGTCGGGAGGGGAACGCAATGAACGGCACGCTTTCCATGGCGCTTGCAGCGCTGCTTCAGGTATCGACGAACGCGTCCGCCGCAACGCCGGCGGTGGACAATCCGCTGCTGGACTCCGGGCCGGACCCGTGGATCACCCGCGATGGGGACGTGTTCTATTACATGGGCACGCACGGTGATCGCCTCGCCATCCGCGCCACCCGCGACCTTGCGCACCTGGCTGACGCGCGCGAAGTCACGGTGTGGCGTCCGCCGGCAACGGGGGCGAATGCCAAGTCGATCTGGGCGCCGGAACTGCATCGCATTGATGGGCGCTGGTACATCTACTACACGGCGGCAGCGGGCGATGCACCCGAAGGCCAGGAAGACGCCCATCGGGGGGTGTTCGTGCTGGAGAACAGCAATGCCGATCCGACCCGGGGCACATGGACCGATCGCGGACGGCTGGCCACGGCACACCCCGGCATCGACGGCACCACTTTCTTAACCGGCGGCAAGCGCTACTTCGTGTATTCACCCTACGTGGGACCGGACAGCGTGCTGGCCATCGTGGCCATGGCCAACCCCTGGACCCTGCGGGGCAGCGAAACCATCATTGCGCGGCCCGACCAGGCGTGGGAGCGACAGGGCGGGCGGCAGATCCTGGAGGGGCCGGAGTTCCTGCAGGGCCCACGCGGCGATCTGTTCCTGACCTATTCGGGCAGTGCGTGCTGGTCGGATGACTACGCGATTGGACTGCTGCACGCCAAGGCGGGCGCCGATCCGCTGGATGCGAGCGCGTGGCACAAGGTAAAGCAGCCGATCCTTGCCAAGCATCCTGCAGGCAACGTGTACGCGCCGGGGCACAACGGCTTCTTCCAGATGGCCGACGGCGCGCCGTGGATCATCTACCACGCCAACCCGGGGCCGGACATGGGCTGCACCGCCAGGCGCTCGCCGCGCATCCAGCCGGTGCATTGGAGCCAGGACGGCATGCCGCTGCTGGATGCGCCGTACGGGCGCGGAGTCGGGGTGAAGTGATTGCGTCGGCGGTCGAATGCTCTCACGCTTCTCCAGCGGCCTTGTCTGGCGCCAGGGCGGCCGCGCGGCTGTGATGAAACGCCGCCGCAGGGCTGGAGGTGGGAGGTGCCGGATTGTTCCGATGCTTTGCGCTACACCGCCGGCACCGTGATCCTCTGCAGGTCCAGCGTGGCCCGCAGCGCATAGTTCTTGCGGATCACCGGCACGATGCAGGTCAGGCGTGGATCGAAGTAGTCCCTCAACAACGGCGGCCGTGCCGAGCCCAGATAGAACGCACGGTCCTGCTTGACTGCTGCCGGCAACAGCACGTCACTGAAGTCGCTGTCGGAGGCGTCAGTCACCAGGCACGGTACATGGCGGAGCCCAAGCTGGCGCAGCAGGTACAGGCGATGGGAGCCATTGGTCAGTATGAGGCGGTTGCCGATCCGGGTGGCACTGACAAGGTTGTCACTGAAACCCAGATAGACGACCAGCGCGTGGCTGGCTGCACCGAAGGGTTCGTAGCCGGCGATGGCGGACGGGTCGATCGTCGCCACGTCCAGAAAGCGCAGGTCGTTGGAGCTGGACGCAAAGGTGTAGCTGCCTTCGGACCGGGACGCGCGGACCGGCGGGTGAGCGTGCCGCCCGTTGCGTGCAACCAGCTCCATGATGTCCTGTGCCGTGGGGGAGGCGGGGAAGGCCGCGGCAAGCTCGCCGACATGGCGCAGGTTGATGCACTCCTGGAAGACCACCAGCCGGTCGATCTCGACCATCTGCCATGCGCGCGGCACGTTGTTCGTCATGCGGTGCATCGACGGTTGGCGTGGCGCGTGGTCGGCCAGCGCCGCCATCTCCGCAGGAAGTGCATGCACCTCGACCGCGTCGGCGTCGTTGGCCTCTTCCTTCAGCTGGCGCAGCGCGTCGGCGCGGGCGCTCTTCCATTCCTCCACCAGCATCGCCTCATCGAAGCATCCGGGCGGGCATCGCTCCCTGATGAAGCGGATGAACCTCGGCAGCGGGAACGGTCCTTTGAGCAGAAGGGTGGGCTCAAGGCCATCGTCACTGATCGGGTCGCTCATCCATTTCCCCTTCGAGAACGCGTGTCGACGTTGCCGGACAGCGACAGTCGTCACACTGAAATAATATGTTATATCGTAACATTTGCATGCCTTGACGGCAATCGCTCTGCAACACGCGCAGCGATGGTGGCTTGGCTGCTCCGTATCCGTGGCACGACGCCCGGATACATCCACTGACAAGAGGAGATGTTCATGAACGAGCTGATTGAGCTGGGTGTAGTGGCAGGACAGCAGAACCCTGAAGACCAGGGTGTGGGCGGTGATCTGATCGAGCTGGGCTCGGTGGTTTCGGAAACCAAGGCACACAACCACGGCACCTTGTGGGATGGCGTGTTCCCGACCACCTCGCCCTGATCCACTGCGGCATGCATGACCTGCGGTGCATGCCCTGCGCATGCACCGCTTCTCCGCCTGGACTGAAGAGATCACGTAATGGAACAGCCTGCGGCGCGCTATTTCCTGTCGAAGCAGGCCCATATCTGTGTCACCGGCGATGCAATGGTGATCCTGGACCAGGCGACGGGAAAATACCTGTCGCTCGACCGCCATCGTGCAGCCAGCCTGGGCGGGCTGGTGCTGGGTTGGCCGTTGCCGGCAGACGGCCGGCGGATGCCGGATCTGTTGCAGTCGCTGCTGCAACGCGGGCTGATCACCGACGATCCGCAGCGAGGCAAAGCCGCGACCAGTGCTTCGATCGCGCTGCCGCGCCACTGGATACGCGACGGTGAACCTCGCGGTTGTCCGCGCATCACCGCACGTGACGTCCGCAGATTCATGGCTGCGTGCATGCGTGCCGGATGCAGCAGGACGTTCCTTCCTTTCAGCCACACAGTGTCCTCGGCGCGCAGGCGTGCGCAGGGATCACAGCGCACGGACGTAAGCGTGCAGGAGCTGGCCCTGCGCGTCCGGGTGTTCGACTGGCTGCGGCCGTTGGCCTTCAGGAAGACGGACGAATGCTTTCTCTACTGCCTGGCGATGCGCGAATTCCTGTCCAGGCATGGAATCGTCGCGGACTGGGTGTTCGCGGTCAGGACCCAGCCCTTCGCGGCGCACTGCTGGCTGCAGCACGGCGATCAGGTCCTGACCGATATCCCCTTCAACCTGCGCCGGATGGTTCCCATCCTGGTGCTGTAGAGGCGCCTCACGCATGTATCGATACATCGCCGTGCTCTGGAACACCTCCTGCGACTCCGCAACCGCCCGGGCGCAGCAGGCGATGCAGCGCATCGAGGCCATGCACGCCGGCATCATCTGCGTGATGAACGACCACGGCGCCGCGATTTATGTCCAGAGTGACAACCCGGGCTACCTGGACTGCAGCCGCTGCGGCTCGCTGGTCGTGCTCGGCGCGCTGTTCGACAGGAATTTCAGCCGGGATACCGTGCCCGCGCGCGTGCCACTGGATGCGGCCGCCGCCGATGCGGCCTGCCGCACGCGGGGAAAAACCCTCGTGCAGCACTACTGGGGCCGCTATGTAGCGTTCGGCTACCAGGCGCAGTCATCGAGCTGGTTCGTCCTGCGTGATCCCACCGCTGAAATTCCCTGTTACATGACGACGGCGGATCAGCTGACGGTGGTCTTCTCCAGCATGGAAGACTGCCTTGCACTGGGCCTGCGCGATTTCAGCATCGACTGGCCCTTCCTGTCCTACTCGCTGCTGTTTCCGTTCCGTGACGGGTTGCAGACCGGCTTCAGGGAGGTCACCGCCATCGAGGCCGGGGAGGCGGTTTCGATCCGCGATGGCGAGCCGGTCAGCCGGCAGTGCCAGTGGGACATCGTGCGCCTGGCCCGCGACGAACCGATCGAAGACCTGCAGGAGGCGGTGCAGCTCGCGCGCTCCACGCTGCTGGGCTGCATCGGTGCCCTGGCCAGCCGGCACCGGCGTATCCAGCTGCAGCTGTCGGGTGGGCTGGATTCCTCCATCATCCTCGCCGGCCTGCTGCACGCACCTTCCATGCCGGAAGTGGACTGTGTCCACCACTATGACGACGGCATCGGTGCCGATGAGCGGATGTTCGCCCGCATGGCGGTGGCCGGTGCCAGTGAGTCGTCGGGCCGGCGCTGCGGGTTCGTCGAGTACCGGCGGCAACCCCACTGCGCGCTGGAAGAGATCATGACCTTCCCGCGGACGGCGCGGCCGGCACATTGCTCGGGCTACCTTCTGCATCGCCGTGATGTCGCCTTTGACGCAGATACCGTGCAGTTCACCGGCGTCGGCGGCGACGCGGTATTCCTGCGCTTCAAGGGCAACGCTGCGGCGATCGACCATGCCTGGCGGCGCGGCATCGACCGCCACTTCTTCCGGGTCGCCTTTGAAACCGCACAGTCGGGCGATTCGCTTTATGGCGTCCTCAAGGATGCGGTGATCCATGGGCTGCTCAGGCGGCCGGCCAGCATCAACGGTCGCTGGGGCAACCCCTGCGAATGGGTGAAGGTCGACGCGACCGAGCAGGACGTCACGCCACCGGCCTGGCTGCGCCATGCGCGCAACGAAGGCCATGAGGTGTCACCGTACAAGCTTGCGCACATCAGCCGGATGGTGTTTCCGACCAGCGTCCTTGATCCGTTCGAGGGCGCGGGTCGCTGGCACGGTGTCTCTCCGATCAGCGCACAACCGCTGGTCGAACTGTTCGCGCGCATGCCGCTGCGCCTGCTCATGGCGGACGCGGAGGACCGGACGATCGCACGGCGTGCCTTGCAGGGGCTGCTGCCGGACGCTCTGCTGTCGCGGAAGGTGAAGTCCTACCTCGACGATCATTCGGTCGCGGTCACCCAGGGCCATCAGGCGTTCATCCGCAGCCTGCTTGTCGATGGGCTGCTGGCCCGGCGTGGGTACATCGACAGCGCCTCGGCCGACGCTGGCATCCGCCGGGTCGGCCCGGATCATTCGTCGCAGGTGCTCGGCATCTTCGGCCCGCAGGTCAACATCGAAGCCTGGCTCAGGCGCTGGGCAGAGCGGCCCGCAGGGCAGGGAGCCGGAGTCGCCTAGGCGCTCCGGCTCATCTCCTCGAGGTACAGGCTCTCAAGATCGTTGGCGGTGATGGTGGTGGCATCCAATGTCCTGCGCAGCCGCCCGGCCTGCATGAGGCCGATCGTGGTGGCCACCTCGCGGGCGCGGAACAGATCGTGCGTGGCCATCAGGATGGCGGTGCCACGATCACGCTGCCGCACGATCAGGTCATGGAACTCGGCCGACGCGGTGGGGTCGAGGCCGGAGGTTGGCTCGTCAAGCAGCAGTGCCTTGGCGTCCTTGACGATGGCCAGGGCAATGCCGACCTTCTGCCGCATGCCCTTGGAGTAGAGGCCCACGCGTCGTCCGAAGACATCCGGCGCCAGGCCCGCTGTACTCAGTGCATCCCGCAGCCGGGCGGGTGAGCGGTCGTCCACGCCGGCCAGACGCGCGAAGTAGTCCAGGTTCTCAAGACCGGACAGCTCGTCGTACAGCGCCACGGTCTCGGGGATGTACAGCAGCCTGCGTCGCACCTCCTGCGGGTGCCGGTGCGCGCTGAGTCCATCGACTTCCGCGGATCCGGAGGTAGGGGTGAGGAAGCCCAGAAAGAGCTTGATCGTGGTCGATTTTCCCGCACCGTTGGCTCCGAGCAGGCAGAAGATCTCGCCGGGTCCCACCTCGAAGCTGACATCGTCGAGTGCCCGGTGGGTGCCGTGTTCCTTGACCAGGTTCTTTGCAGAAAGCATGTGGGCTCCTCAAGGGGTCGCCAACCGGCGACGCATCGATCCGGCGGCGATCAGCAGAATCAGGGTGGCGGCGAGCAACGCCGCGAGATCGGCACGCACTCCACGCCGGCCCACGCCGGCCGGCTCCACGAACCGGAAGCGGGGCAGGGCTTCATATTCGGCAAGTGTCTGCGGCGCGTCCCGATCCAGGTACGCCTTGTGCAGCAACCGACGGGCCTGCCAGAACGCATGGACCTGGTCCTGGAAGGCGAGCGCGCGATCCGCGTCCGAGCCGGCGATGCGGTCCAGCGCGTCCTGTACTGCGACCGCGGGCATCAGCAACCGCACGTTGTCCAGCACCCGGCGGCGTGCATCCTGCGCCCGCTCATGCGATTCGATCAGCGGCGCAAGGTCGAGATCGGTCGCCAGCAGGTCGGCATAGGCCTCGCGCACGTGGTCCGGAATCACCGGTGTCGAAGAACGTACAGCCGTTGAAGCACTGCGGCGATGGAGTGTCTGTTGCCTGGCCGTTGCGGCCAGCCGCGCCTTCACGTCGGTCGCGAGCTGCATCTGTGATGGCGGCGGAACGGCCAGATTCACTGCGGCGAGGGTCAACGACGGGGCCATCACCACGATCAGCAACCACACTCCGCCGGCCGCAATGGCCGCCTCCGTGGTGCGTCGGGCGAAACAGCCGATCAGCACCGCCACCGCCAGCCAGAAGCCGCCATAGGCAAGGATGACCAGCGAGAGCAGGCCGAGGCCGGCAAGGCTCTCCGCACCGGACCACGCCGCCGCGCCGACCAGGATCACTCCCGCAGGCAGCAGTACCACGCCGCCTCGGGCCAGCGTCTTCACTGCGATCAGCCGTCCCACCGCGACCGGCTGCGACAGCACCAGCGCAGCGATGCCACGCTCGCGCTCGCGGGACCAGAGGTCATAACTGGCTGCCAGGATGACCAAGGGCAACAGAAAGACGATGACGAACGCCAGATCGAACCGGCCTGCGGCCCGCGCTGCCGGATTGCCGATGTCGGCCCACACGTTCCTGAAAAGCTGGGTGCGATCGCCCAGCGCCACCACATCGGCCGTATAGGGATAGGCCTCCGCCTGCCCGATCGATACCGACGCCATCGCAGCCGGCGGCAGCACGGGTTGGACGCGCGGCAACACCGAGGGCGCCTTGCCGACGAACACCCGGCTGCGGTCATGGGTGTGCTGCTCTTCGAGCTGGATCACGCCGATGGCGGCGTTACGCTGTTCGACCCACGCCCCGCCATTCCACGCGGCGTAGGCGGCCAGCGCCAGCAGCAGCATCAGCAGGGTGGGCAGCGCCCGATCGCGCAGCAGCCTGCGCACCTCATGGCCGGCAACGGAAAGACTGCTCATGGGGTCGTCCCCAGGCGCCGGGCCGAGAAGAACACCAGTCCAAGCGCCAGCAGCACCCAGCCCAGCAGAATGGCCAGGTTCGCCGCCTGTGCCGCGGCAATGCCGGCCAGGCACTGTTGCCCCGGCGTGTAGGCCACGGACCGGGTGAGGGTCGCGATGTCGGCACGATGCTTCTCCCCCTGCGGCGCCTTGTGCTGCTTCACTTCCGCATTGAGTGCCTGGATCAGGCGGTAGCGGTAGTCTTCGGCGCTCTGCAGGAAGGCCAGGTGCGCCGCGAAATCGGTGCGGGCGAATGCGCGTGACCATGACTGCAGCGCGATGGCCGGAGAAACGAAGGCGAATGCGCGCTGTGTTGCTTGCTGCTGCCGATAGGTCGCATGGATCCGCTCGAAATGGCGGTTGTAGGTGTCCGTCGAGTTCCTCTCTGCGAACTCCAGGGCCACGCCCCGGAAGTTGACGGGAAGCTCTTCCACCGTGTCGACCTGGTAGCGCGCCATCAGCGCGTGTCGCAGGGCGTCCAGCCGCTTGTCCGCAGGGTCATGGCCATCCACTCCGTTCTCCGCCTCTTCCGTCACGGCGGCCCTGAATGCCGGCGCGCTGGGCGTGGGATCCAGCGATTCGGCCACCGCTGGCGCCATTCGTGGCACCAGCACGGTGGCTACCACCCAGAACCCCAGCAGCACCACCAGCGAGGTCCGCGCCGAGCTGGACAACGCCGAGACACCGACCGTGAGGGCACAGAACACCAGCAGATAGAGTCCGTAGGCCGCGCACATGGCCAGCAGCGCGGCGATGTCCATCCAGCCGGCGTTCTGTCCCGCCACAGCGGGAACCGTCGCCGCCAGCATGGCAAGCACCAGCAGCAGGGAAGCACTTGCCAGAGCAATCAATCGGCCGATGATCAGCACCGCAGGCGACGCCCCGGTGCCGAGTTCCTGGCGAAGGGTTTCGCGGGCGACGTCACCGGACAGCGTGGCGAAGCCGGCAAGGATGATGAGCAGCGGCGCTACTACCTGCAGCGCCCAGGCGGCAGAGAAACCGTCGAACCGGCTGAGGGCGGTACCCGCGTCTATCGCGCGATGCCTGGCCGGGTTCTGTGCGTGACCTTCGATGAACACCGAGGTGCCCAGTACATCGGTCAGTCCCGGATCGAGCGCGGCCAGGGGTCGCACCGGTGCGGGAATGGCGCGTCCCACATGCGCCGCGGCATGGGGATCGATCACGCCCTGGCCGTCCCACAGCCGCGCTTCCTCCGCTGCTACGGCCTGGCGCTCCTGCGCCTGCAGGGACAGGCGCGCGGCACCCGTGGCAACGGATGCGCCCGCAAGCAGCAGCAGGACCAGGGCGAGCCACGGCAGGCGCCGCTCACGCCACATCAAGGTCAGCTGGGTTGCCGCGACACCGGCAGCTTGCCGAAGCGTCGACGCAGGCCGGAAGCGGGCGGGGGAGGGCGGGCTCATCCGGCTTACCAGCGATGCGTGAGGGTCACCGACAGGAAGCGCCCCAGCGCGGTCGCATTGGTGGGGTCGTAGCCGGTGTTGATGCTGTTGATGATGAAGGGCGGATCCCGGTCGAGAAGATTCTGCACGTTGAGGGCGAGCGACGTGCCTTCGTGGTCGCCGGCCGGGGCGCCGAAGTGGTACTTGAGGTTCAGGTCGACGGTCGTCCAGGAGCTGACGTGTGGGTGGGCGATGTTGGCCGGATCGCGGTAGCTGTCCACGTAGTTCACGAAGACGCCGCCTGCGGCCTGGCCCCGGTCCAGGGTCAGGCCGCCGCGCAGCTTGAGGTCGACCGGGTAGTACACCGCGTTGACCGCGTCCAGCTCGGGCGATGTGCTGGTCACGCGCCGCGTCGATTCGAGGATGTACTGCCCGGCCAGGCTCATCGCGATCCGCGTCTGGCCCACATCGACGCGATAGGACGCGTTGAGATCGACGCCGCGCTGCGAGGTGTATGCGTTGTTGCGGAAGCGGTTGTCCAGGATCACCTGGCTGCTGGTCTCATCCAGACCGGCAGGGAGTGCATACGGCCCCACACGTGAGACGAACAGCCCCAGGCCCGACACGCCCAGTTGGCGCGCCTGCTGGATCTGCTGCTGCGATGGATCGACGGTCAGGATGTCCGCGTAGGGAGCCGTGGACTGCAGGAACAGGGACGGGAAGCTGCCGCCGAAGCCGCTGCCGATCCGGTCCGCATAGTCGATGTGATAGTAGTTGGCATCAACCGTGAGGCCGGGAACGGAGGGCGGCGCGAACGAGAACCCGCCGGTCCAGGTTTTCGCACGCTCGGGGCCGAGATCGGGATTGCCGTTGGAGAGCATCATCAGGACGGTGCTGCCGTTGGCCGCGTTCGGGTTCGGCACGTTCGCCACGACCACGGTGTTGTTCAGCTGCATGTCCTGGTAGACCGGCGCGCGGTAAGAGCGGCCGTAGCTGGTACGGAAGGAGAGTCCCTCGGTGGCTTCCCACAGCAGCCCCAGCTTGGGGTTCAAGGTGGAGCCGAAGTCGCTGTAGTCGTCGTAGCGCGCCGCCGCGGTCAGCGACAGGTTGCGAACGCCGGGCATCTCCTTGAGCAGCGGGATGTTGAGCTCGGCAAAGGCGGACCTGATCGTGCGCTGCAGATCGAGCGGCTTTTCCAGCCCACGGTGATCGAGCAGCTCATAGCCATCGCGACGGTAACCGACGCCGACCGCTGCGCGTACCGGGCCGGCGGGCAGGCTGAACACCTCGCCGTCGGCCACCACGTCCAGATAGCGCGATTCAGAGTTCGTATCCGTCGGTGGCGCCGTGCTGACGGTGCTGCCGGTAATGGTCGTGCGCTCGTAGGACACCTCGTTCCTGCCGAATCCAGCGTCCAGGCGCGCCTGCCACTGGCGCGGGAGCTCCAGGGTCAGGCCTGCGAACACATCGAACTGCTGCGTGTGCGGGAACAACCGGGTTTCGTCGGCCGTGCCGGAGATGGTGGTGTCCATCTCGCGCTTGGCGAACGAGCCGGTGAGATTCAGCGTCAGCACATCGCTGAGCTCCTGCACGCCATCGACATACAGGCTGTGCCGCTTCGATCCTGGATAGAGATCGTAGGGCCTGACCGTGACGTTCCGGGAGAAATCCTTGTCGGTGGCGGGCAGGTTGCCCTGCTTCAGGAACTCGTAACTTGCCAGCACACGGCCGCGGTCCCACGCCCACCCCGCGGACTGCGACACCTGGTACTCGTCCATGTTGCCGGTGGTGACCGTGCCGTACCGCAGCGACGACTCATAGCCGGTGAAGTCCTGGCGCAGGATGATGTTGACGACGCCACCGACGGCATCGGTGCCGTAGATGGCAGAGGCACCATCGGTGAGGATCTCCACGCGTTCGACCGCACTGAGTGGAATCAGCGATACATCGACATACTGGTAGCGGTTCGATGAGGTCACGCGATGGCCGTTGACCAGGGTCAGCGTAGTGCCCGTACCCAGGCCACGCAGGTTGATCGCGGTGCCCTGGCCGAAGTTGTTGCCGGTATCACGGTCAACACCGAGATTGGCCACATTGGCACCATTGGCGCCGCCACCGAAGTTCTGCGGCAGCTTCTCGAACAGCTGCTGCAGGGAGGCCACGCCAGTGCGGTCGATGGCCTCCCGGTCGATCACGATGACCGGCGACGCACCAGCGCCGACGGCATCGCGGATGTTGCTGCCAATCACCAGCACCTTGTCCAGGGTGGCCGTGGGTGCGTCGTCGTCGGTGCCCGCGTTCTGCGCCTGGGCTGGTGCTCCGATCTGCAGCGCGGCGGCGATGCTCGCCGCCAGCAACGCGCGCCTACCGCCCTTGAATACCTGTTCCATTCCCCGGTCCATCACTCTCATCCGATATCGGCCTGTAGCACGGTCACGTGCATTTTAGAGAGATGTTATATCATATCATTCAATTGTACAGGGGCTGCCTTGCCCTGTGGACCGCCGAGACGCCGGGGACTGAGAGTGATGAAGCCGTTCGCTGTGCCCGCGCCTGTCAGCGAAGTACTGACGGCCTACTGGAAAGCCGATCGCACGCTGCTGGTGCTCATCGCCGGCACCGTGCTGCTCTCAAGCCTGGCCACCGTTGCCGCGCCCTATCTGTTCTCGCGATTGATCGACCGCCTCCCCGAGCAGGGCGCAGCGGTCCTGGCCGGGTGGTTCGTTCTCTACGCGGTGCTGCTCGGGGTGGGCAGCGTGCTGCAGAACACGGTGCAGTACCTGTCATTCCTCAGCGGCGAGAATCTGGGCTTCATCACCAGTACCCGCTACTTCGCGCGCCTGCTGAAGAAGACCAACAGTTTCTTCGTGGAGTACAACGCAGCGGAACTGCAGGTGGCCGGCGAAAAGGGGCGGGGGGCGCTCAAGATCGTCGTGCAGCTGGGCCTGGTGGCCTTCATTCCCAGTGCCCTGCAGATCGTGTTGACCCTGGTCACCCTGGGAGCGCTGATCAACATGCAGATCGTCGCCATCGTGCTGGGCTACGGCACGGTGGCCGTAGCGCTATCTGCCCTCGCTACCCGACGTGCACGCATCCACCGCGAAGCGGCCGTCGACGCCGGCCAGCAGAACGCCCGCTTCGTCGGCAATGCCATGAATGCCATGGAAACGCTCAGGCAGTTCGGCGGCAGCGGCTGGATGGTGCAGCGCTTCGAGCAGAAGGCGCAGAGTGTGCGCGACAGCTGGCGTGCCTACGTGCTGCAGCGCGTAGGCTTCATCGCCCTGCTGGGCATCGGCCTGGCCATCGAGTTCATCGTCACCTTCAGCCTGCTGCTGCCGGGCTACCAGAACGGGCAGCTGAGCGTGGGCGACATCGTCCTGTTCAATCTGCTGCTGCTCCAGCTCAACCTGCCGCTGGAGATGATCGCGCGCTCCATCGACGACGTCGCGCGCTCGTGGAGCATGCTGGCGCCGCTCTCTACCCTGTGGGCCGCGCCCGAGGAACCGCAGGTGGCCCATGCCGAACGGTTCTCCGCCCGCAGCGGCCTGCTCCAGTTCGACGCAGTGAGCCATCGCTATGACAATGGTCGCGGCGTCACCGATGCGACCTTCCACGCCGGACGCGGCGGCATCACCTTCCTGATGGGAGAGACCGGTACCGGCAAGTCGACACTGTTCAAGCTGGCGCTGAAATCCATCGAGCCCCAGCACGGCCGGATACGGGTGGACGGTACCGACCTGGCCCGGATTGATCGCGCGACGTGGCACGCGGCCGTCGCGGTCGTTCCGCAGGACGTGATGCTGCTCAACGAGAGCGTGGCCGATAACATCCTGCTGGGGCGCCCGCGCGATGACGAGCGGCTGCGGCACGCCGCACGCAAGGCTGCCATCCTCGCCTTGATCGAGGCACTGCCCGAGCGCTTCGAGACCACCGTCGGCGAGCGTGGCCTGAAGCTCTCCGGCGGTGAGCGGCAGCGGATCGCCATCGCACGCGCACTGTATGGCGAGCCGGCGATCCTGTTGCTGGACGAAGCGAGCTCGGCCCTGGATGAGGCCACCGAACGCGAAGTCATGGGTCATATCCGGGCGCTGGCAAGCGAGGTGACCGTGCTGGCCATCACCCATCGGCGCAGTGTCGTCACCGACGCCGATCGGGTGGTGGAGCTGGGCGGGGCGCAGATCGAATCCCTTGGCAGGCCAGCGCAGCCCTGATTCCGCGCCCGCTTTGCCGGCCTTCGTCGGCCGGCGCGGGCTCTGGTCGCATGCCGCTCACCAGGCAGGTGCATTTGGGCTAGCGTGGGCACTTGAACACGGGGATGCAGAAATACATGAAACGTTGGCTCTTCCTGATGCTTGTAACGGTCCCGTTTGCTGCCGGGGCCATCGTCATCCGTGACGACGTGGACGATGCCCGTTACCGCATCGATGGATCTGCCTTCCCGGCCCTGGCCGACCTGCCGGGAGAGGGGCACGGCGTACTGATCGCTCCGCGCTGGGTGGTCACCGCCGCGCACGCGGCACCGATGGACGGCATGGGTGGCGAAGTCACCGTCGGTGGGCGCAACTACGCCGTCGCGCGTGTGTATCTGCACCCCGGCTTCAGGCCGATGCCGGCCGCGCTGGGCGAAGAGGCCCTGGCAACAGGCAGTGCAGGGAAGATCCACGCGTTCCTGGCGGCATCGGATGACATCGCGCTGATCCGGCTGGCAACGCCCGTTGCCGATGTCGAGCCCGTCGCCCTCTATCGGGGCGCGGGCGAGGTTGCGCAGGTGGCCACCTTGATAGGGAAGGGCGCCACCGGGAATGGCGCCGAGGGGTTGATCCCCGGAGGGTCGCATCGCACCGCTCTGCGGCGTGCGTTCAACGCCATCACCGGCGGCAACGACCGCTATCTCTGGTACCGCTTCGATCCGCCGCCGCGTGGCCTGCCGCTTGAAGGCGTGCTCGGCAACGGCGACAGCGGTGGCCCGCTGGTCATCAATGTGCAGGACCACTGGCAGCTGGTCGGCCTGGGTTCCTGGATCACCGCCGTTCCCGAGCACGCCCTTGAGGCCGGCTTCTATGGCCAGGTGGTGTTCAACGTGCGCATCTCACGCTACGCCGGCTGGATCGACCGCGTCATGTCCGGGGACGACGCCGGTCGATAGCGGTCGCCGGGTTCAACCCGGCAGCTCGCACTTCATCTTTCCGTCCACGTAGTACGGCTTGGGCACGTTGGGGTTGTCGCTGGTCTTCTCGAAGACCACCTCGAACGAGTCGGTATCCGGCGAGCCCTTGCGATCGGTGCAGGCGTCCTGCAGCTTCTTCTTGACGGCAGCAATGCCGGCATCGCGGTTGGCGCCTTCGGCGCTGTTGGTCAGGTTCACGGTTTCGGCCGAGGCCAGCGGGCTCAGGGCCAGTAGGCAGCCGGTAATCAGCACGGTGTGGAGCTTGGTCATGGACTCGCCTCGTGAAGGTTCAGGGGCTTCGAGGATAGTGCGCGACTGTTAACGGTGCGTGGTTGGGTGTGACGCTTCACGTTAACGGGTGCCGCCCGCCGGTCAGGGCGGGGCCACATCTACGGACGCTGCGGTCAACGGGAGTGACTGTGTGTCCCGCGAGCGCCAGCGCCCGCGGGACGAGGCATCAGCCTTCCGGCAACAGGCGTTCACTGGCGTGTGTGGTCAGCCCGAGGCCGGCCATGACCAGCCCTTCCAGCACACGGTCGCCGACGTACTGGTCAGGCTCTCCATTCTTGCGGGCGCGCTCTGCGGCAAGCAGAATTTCCATCACCACGCGCAGGCCATTGAGAGAACAGTCGGCGTCGGACAGTGCCATGCGTCGCCCTGGCGGAAGATGGCCTTCCGGCCAGGGCCGGCCGTTGGACGCGGCACCTGCGCCGATGCTGTGCAGCAGTGAAGCAAAGGCGTTGGGATCCGGTGTGGGCTCGTTGGCGGGATGCAGGCGGATCGGGTGCGGAGAAGGGGGGTAGGCGTTGGTCATGGCAGGGCTCCGAACAGATAAACGGAAGCCGCCACCGATGAAGGTGGCGGACGGTGCGAGGTTCGAAACCCGGTCTACGCTAAACCGGCAGGCACAAGGCCTCCGCGCACCGCCCGCCATAGCCGGCCGACGGATTGCCAGCCGGCACCACCTGATGGGTGATGCCGGCTGGCAAGCGTGTACTTCAGCGTAGAACCGGGGTTTCGAAGCCCGGCCACCCGTTTTCGGTGGCGGGCCAAGAATTACTCCCGGTCATGCGGGAAGCCAAGGGCTTGGGGCTGATGCCGACAACGCCCTCGACGCTTTCGGCATTGTTGCATAGCTGGCCGGGGCAGGGAGGCGCCCATCGTGCAAGGGTTTGGCCTGATTTCAGGCGTGGGCTGTCGTGGTGGTGATGGCTCGAGTCCCGGAGCCTGGAATTCAGGGCAATCACGACACGCGGCAGAAGGGATCTGAAGGTGCTGGGCACTCAGATCACCGTATCGCTAAACGCCGCCTGTTCTTTCAGCCATGCGATCACCGTCGATGCGCCGCTGCGCACATCGCGGTGCAGTGGAAGCGCAATCCAGTAGGCCGGGCCGAGCGCTACAGCGGCATCTTTGAATGGCCTTACCAGCGCGCCCGAGGCGATGTCATCGAATGCAAAGCGATGGCGCGCCAGCGCGACGCCCTGGCCCTGCACAGCAGCCCGAAGCACGAGGTCTGACGATGAGAAGCGCGGGCCGGCAGTCACATCCATCGAGGCCGGACCGTACAGCTGCCGCCATGCCTCCCACGATGCATGTGGATCACGATCATGCACCAGCCGCGTCCCGAGCAGGTCGGCCGGCTGCGCCGGTTGGCCGGAAGCTTCGAACAGCGCCGGGCTCATGACCGGATACAGGACTTCGTCCATCAGCGGCTCGCACCTGGCATCGGGCCAGGGCCCACGGCCCATGCGTATGGCCAGGTCGATGTCGCCGGTCTGCAGGTTGTCGATCTTCTGGTCTACAACCACCGACACCTCAAGATGAGGATGCGCCTGCTCGAGTCGCGGAAGGCGCGGAAGCAGCCAGCGTGCCGCAAATGAAGGTGTGGTCGATACGGTCACCGATCGCCCGGAGCGTGCTTCCTGCACTGCGGTGATTGCGCGCTCGATATCGCGGAAGCTCGACAGCGTGGCTCGGCCCAATGCCTCGCCTTGCGGTGTAAATGTGATTCCTCGCCGGCCTGCAGCGTCGCCGACCAGCCGTACACCCAGCCAGAGCTCCAGCTCCGCGAGATGGCGGCTCACCGACGAGTGGACGATGCCGAGCTCGCGCGCGGCCGAGCGAATCCCGCCGTGGGCATACACGGTGGCGAACGCCCGAAGTCCGTTGAGGGGCATCTTCATGGTGGACTCAATAATAGACCAGAAGCGGCGTTCCTTGGACCAGCTTGCCATCACACGATGTTGCATCGAGTCCAGATCGGAGAGGATGAACATGGGAATGCTGGTCGATGGCCGCTGGGTCGATGCCGATTCGACAATGATCGATGGTCGCTTTGTGAGACCGGAAAGCATGTTCCGGCAGGGTCTGGATGGCATTGCGGGCCGACTGCGTGCACAACCGGGTCGCTACTGGCTCATTGCGTCGTCCAGTTGTCCGTGGTCGCATCGCACCCTGCTGCTGCGTGCCCTCAAGCGCCTGGAGCATGCAGTGCCGGTGCAGATCGCGGGTGGTGAGCGAAGGCAGGGCTACGCGGTGGCCGGCGGTGCCTCCTGGGTCGTCCCGGGATGCGGCTCGCGGGTCCGGCACCTGCACGAGATTTACCGTCTGTCGGCACCCCGTTACACCGGCCGGGCAACAGTGCCGGTGCTGTGGGACAGTCAGGCCTGCAGGATCGTCAGCAATGAGTCGTCGCACATCATGCGCGCGTTCGATGCGGCCGATGCGAACGTCGCGGGGGCGTTCACGCTCGTCCCGCCCGCCTTCCGCGGCCGGATCGATGCCCTCAACGCCGCGCTTCAGGCCGGGCTGTTCAATGCCGTCTATCGCGCCGGTTTCGCGCAACGGCAGGACGCCTACGAAGAAGCTGTCGAGAGTGTGTTCGCCATGCTGGATCAGTTGGAGCGGCGTCTTGCGAATGCACGCTATCTGTTTGGCCTGATCATCACCGAGACGGACTGGCGCCTGTTCCCGACATTGGTCCGGTTCGACGCCGTCTATCACGGCCACTTCAAATGTGCACGTCGGCGACTGATCGACTACCCGCACCTGTGGGCCTACGCGCGAGACCTGTACTCCTGGCGCGGTGTCGCGGCTACGGTCGATCTCGACGTGATCCGCAACGGGTATTACTGGCACGATCGAAGCGTCAACCCGTTCGGCATCATTGCCGCCGCACCCGATTCGGACTGGTCGGCTGCGCACGGTCGCGAGCGCTTCGGACCGGCGCGGGTGACGCTTGCCTCCGGGCAAGCGATTGAGGTCGATCCCATGACGCTTCAGCGCGGAGAGGTGGTGCGATGAGCGCTCTCCTGATCGGCGCAGGTGTCATCGCCGTTGCCACCATCACGCCAGGTCCCAACAACCTGCTGGTCATGCGCATCGCCGCGCGAACCGGATTCGTGAGCGCGCTGCCAGCGGCCGCCGCCATCGTTGCCGGGGGATTGGGCATGTGGGCGATGGCGGCGGCCGGAGCAAGCACCGCATTCCAAACCGAGCCGCACCTGTACGCCCTTATGACTCTAGCTGGCGGGGCGTACCTGTGCTGGATGGGCGCCCGCCTGGTCCTGGAAACACTCCGGCCACCTGAGAAGCGCGTGCCCACGCCGACCAGTGTCCGCCAAGGCAGCGTGGTGGCGCTGTTCTGCTTTCAGTTCGTCAATCCAAAAAGCTGGGTGCTGGTGCTGACGGTGACTGCCGTCGTCGGCAATGGCGCCGAGCCCCTGCGGACCTCCCTTGTGCTGGCGGCAGCGTTTACGGTGATCTCCGCACTTTGTCTCGCTCTCTGGTGCGCGATGGGCGCTTCAATGATGCGCCATCTGGACACAACCGCGGCACGCAACTGGATTGACAGGGTGATGGGCGCGCTTCTGTTCGCATCAGCGCTGTTGCTCGTGCTCGCTCCGGCCGACATGTCGAACGCATGATCCCAATCATGATCGGCAGGGTGCTGGTTCCAGCTCTGAGAATGGCGAAGCCTCGCAGCTCCGGAGGGTTCAGACCTGCCCGTTTGAATTTAGAAAACGGTCGGTCTAAAATGTGCGGCATGACTCCTGCTGTCACTACGACTACGCGCCGCCGGGGGCGCCCGCCGAGGGCGGATCGCGGCTTTGATGACACCCGGCGCGAGCTGGTGCGCACTGGGATCGCGTTGTTGACGGAGCGAAGCTTCTCTGCAACGGGCATCGACGCAATCGTCAGGCAGCTGGGTGTCCCCAAGGGGTCGTTCTACCACTACTTCGACAGCAAAGAGGCCTACGGCTTGGCTGTGCTCGAGGCCTACGACGAGTATTTCTGCCGCAAGCTCGACCGGCATCTGCTGGACGAAGAACGCGATCCGCTTGAGCGGATCCTGGGATTTGTCGCCGACGCCTGCAGTGGCCTGGAACGATTCGACTTCCGGCGAGGCTGCCTGGTCGGCAACCTTGGCCAGGAGATCTCGACATTGCCGCAGGCCTACCGTGCCCGATTGATCGAGGTGTTCAACGGATGGGAATCCCGGCTGGCCGCGTGCCTTGAACTGGCCCGGGGGCGCGCTGAGCTCTCGTCCGATGCGCGCTGCTCCGAGATCGCCACCGCCTTCTGGATCGGATGGGAGGGAGCTGTCCAACGAGCACGGCTTGAGCGCAGCGCTGCGCCGCTCACGATCTTCGCCAATGCGTTCCTGGCGGGCTTGCCCCGCTGAGTCCATGTTCCTTTGCCGGCTTGTAGCCGATCAGTCTAAATCACGCAGCAACCTTGCCGCTGCCCCAGGAGGAAGGCCATGTTCAACGCCGTATACATAGACAAGACGGGAAACGAATTGCAGGTCGACGTCAGGCAGGTGCCTGAATCGGCCCTGCCGGAGGGCGACGTCACCGTCCAGGTTTCGCACAGCACACTGAACTACAAGGACGCGATGGCAATCACCGGCCAGGGCGGTGCGGTGGTGCGGTCCTTTCCGATGGTGCCCGGCATCGACCTGGCCGGCACTGTGCTCGAGTCGGTGGACCGGCGCTATCAACCGGGCGACCAGGTGGTTCTCAATGGCTGGGGCGTGGGTGAGCGGCACTGGGGAGGGCTTTCGCAGCTGGCACGCGTCAACGCCGACTGGCTGATCCCGCTTCCAAAGGGCATGCAACCCGAGCAGGCCATGGCTATCGGAACGGCCGGCTATACCGCCATGCTGAGTCTGATCGCGCTGGAGCGTCATGGCCTTTCTCCGGATGCCGGTGAAGTGCTGGTTACCGGAGCGAGCGGGGGCGTAGGCAGCTTCGCTGTGACATTGCTGGCCGATCGTGGCTACAACGTCGTGGCGTCCACCGGACGGCTGGACGAGACCGACTACCTGAAGTCCCTGGGTGCCAGCGAGGTTATTGATCGCAATGTGCTGTCCCAGCCAGGCAAGCCACTTCAGCGGGAGCGGTGGAGTGCCGCCATTGACTCGGTGGGCAGCCACACACTTGCAAATGTGTGTGCCGCCATCAAGGAAGATGGCGCCGTGGCCGCGTGCGGGCTGGCTCAGGGCATGGACTTTCCTGCCACGGTGGCGCCCTTCATCCTGCGCGGCGTGAGCCTGCTGGGAATCAACAGCGTCACGCGGCCCACCGCAGAGCGGCTCGTGGCGTGGGAACGGCTTGCCAAGGACCTGGATATGGCCAAGCTCGACGCCATCTCCCAGCACATCGGCCTGGGAGAGGTTGTAGCGACTGCCGAAGCCCTGATGGCAGGACGCATCCGCGGACGCGTCGTGGTCAACGTCAATCGTTGACGTGAGGATCGTTGCCGCTGCCTGATGATGGCGTGCCGCCGCTGGCCGGGGGCTCTGCCATTTCCTGAAGGCGCGGGCCTGCACCGCGCCGACCATCGACCAACGCCTTCTTCACTGCCCGCGACATTACACTTGCGCGCTTTCACATGCGGAACAGGGAGGCAAGTAACCCCATCGTGAGAGCCATTTCCTCTATTGCCGCTGCCGTGCTCGTCAGCGCTTCGCTGACAGCGGAGGCATCGGAACGCGATCAAAACGGCGGCGCTTACTTCGAGCCGGGCGGCGCGGTAAGGTTCAACTACGGCTGGCTCGACTACGGCGCGACCAGCCGCCTCCAGCTTGAACTGCTGCGTGCAGACCTCGACGCTGGGACCGGGCCGTTTTCCTTCTCTGCCCAATACCGCTGGTACGATGGTTTCGACGCTGTGCATCACGCCTACGCGGGCTGGCAGTTCTCCGATGCTACCCAGCTGAAGGGAGGTATCCAGCAAGTCCCATTCGGGCTGCTCCCTACCGTTTCGCAGAGTTTCTGGTTCGGCTCCGGCTACTACCTGGGCATCGAGGATGATTACGATCCGGGCCTTGTAGTGATTCACCGCAGCGGCAGCACAACCTGGCATCTCGGCTGGTTCTCCGGAGACGAATACGGATCGGGTGCTCGCTACGATCGCTACTCCTTCGATGTCGCGCAGACCGAGGCGTTGCCGTATCGCGAGCGGCAACGGCTGCATGCACGCGTGGAGAATGCGCGCGACTGGGCTGGCGGGGACCTGCTGCTGGGCGCATCCGCGTTCGCCGGCAAAGTGCAGAACACACAGACACGACGCCATTACGGTCACCAGGGTGCAGCTCTGCATGCACAGTGGACGCGCGATGGCTGGACCGCGCAGTTGCAGTGGGCGCGGTACCGGTATGACGTGCCCGGAGATCGCATCGCAATGTCGGCGTTCCAATCCCCCTTCCAGGTTGCAGCGCAGGCGGATGTGCCAAGCGCCAACATCGCCTATTCGTTCGGCCAGAAGGGCTGGCTGGATGACATCACCTGCTATAACAACCTCAGCATGACCCGCCCGGTCGGGCAACGCGCGGGCCTACGCAACTCGTGGCAGAACGTGACCGGTTGCAGCCTGCAGAAGGGCGTCATGCTCACCTATGTCGATTGGATCGCCGGCCGCAACATGTGGTTTGCCGGCGGCGACGGCATCGGCATCAGCGAGGGAGGCCCTTCGCGCTGGCATTCTCGGTTGAATCTGAACCTCGGTTTCTACTTCTGATCGGCCTCGCGCGCTCAGCAGGCCCTTCAATTGAAGAACTCGGAGGCATGCTGTCAGGAGCGCTGAGGCGCCGCAGGTACAGCGCCCAACGAAGGCGGCTCAGGGCGTCTCGTTTGATTGAGACAGCAGATTCCTCGCCACTTCTATTGCCTTCTCGCGTGAGGTGACAATGTGGAGAGGGTAGCCCCAGAACTTGGAAAAGGGTACCGAGAACGCCTTGTAGGCGACGCGCTTGGCCGGATTGGGCTCGACCAGGACCATCGCCAGAACCAGCCTGCGAAGCTCGGCCTTGTGCTGCTTCATCCACAGCGCCATGCGTTTCTTCTCCGCTGGCGAGTGGTCATGCTCCTCCGATGGCGCCGTATCAGTGAGAAGTACGAAGGGCTCCCCCCGGCGCAGATTTTCCTCGAATGCGTCGAAGTCATCCTGATGTTCGTGTTCGGGGCCTTGCGCGAGGTCCATCCAGACCAGGGGAAAATCACTGCTGTTCATCGACATGGGCGGCTTCCTTGAGTTTGATGTGTCGCCAGGTGGTCGCTGCAGCGAACAGGCCCGGCAGCGTGATGAAGAAGATTGCGGAAAAGGTGACGTGCCAACCGTCCCTGAAACCGTCGAAGACGCCGCCGAGCGTATTCAGCAGCACAAGTGCGCTCCCCAGTATCAGCGCCATCCAACGGGATCTTCGGGTATTTGACAGTGCGAGAAGCACTGTCACTATCCAGCACCCGTAATAGGCGGGAAATGCCCAGAGCGCATCGTTATCAAACGTGATCGCCGGTGCCGCTCCTTTGGCCCTGGCGAAGTCGTTGACGTAGAAGAACAGCTGGAAGGTGACAAAGAGAATGGCGCCAGCGGCAGTTGTCAGCCACAGCAATGCAACTCTGTCTGGAACACTTCCGGGCCGGGGTGGGGTGGTGGGCGAGGAGGGCTGAGTGGGCATGGCGGATTGTTCTCTGATGAGCCTCTATGGATCTTGTCGGGTACAGTGATGAATCAGTATCTGTAGTCCAGCGTCACCATCACATTGCGCGGCGCGCCATAGCCGACGGTGTCGAAATCTCCCTTCTGAAGCGCGTACTTCCTGTCCAGGACGTTGTTGACGTTGATAGTCACACTGGATTTGTACGTGATGGAGTAGCGACCCATTACCGAGAGAAGTGCATAGGATCCCTGTTCTCCACCCAGGGAACTGGTTCCTGTGTTGGGCGCGTTGTAGAAGCGGCTTTGCCATTTGAAGCCGCCGCCCAGCGTCAAGCGGTTCCATTGGCCCGGCAACCGATAGGTCGTGAAAAGCTGCGCTGTGGTGCGGGGCAACTGCGTGTTCAAGCGCTCGTGGGCACCGTCCTTCGCAGTGAAGTGCGCGACACCCGCGTAGACGTTCCATCCACGGGACAGCTCTCCCTGAAGATCCAGCTCGATACCGCGAGACCTGGTCCCGTCGGCGCCGCGGTAAGCCTGCGCTCCGCTGGGTGTGTAGGTGCCGGCGACCGATTGCGCGGCGTTGTCCAGTTCGGTGTGGAAGAGGGCAATCGATGCAGTCAAGCGCCCGTCAAGAAGCCCTGCCTTCAGCCCGATTTCGCTTGTTCTGCCTTTTGAAGGGGTCAGCACGTTACCGTTGCTGTCCCGATACTCGGTCTGGGGGTTGAACACTCCTGTGTGGCTGGCGTAGACCGAGTACGTCGCGTTGATGTCGTAGATCAGGCCGGCGTACGGGGTGAACTCGCCACTTTTTCTGTAGTGCACCGGTGCTCCACCGGCCGCATCGTCGATTTCATAGGTACTGAGGCGCCCCCCGACGATCAGCTTCAGTGGTCCAGCCAGCGAGAGTCGTGCCGCGCTGTAGACGCCACCTTGCTTGATTCGGGTTCGCGTCGGCGTTGTGGACATCGCATCGAAGTCAGGCCTGCGGAATGAGGGGCTCAACTCATACACGTTCACCGGCCAGATGCCTGCATAGAAGGGGGCGACGTCCTCCTGATATGCGTTGCGCCGCGAGCGGGTGGCGCCGACGACCAGATCGTGCTGTCGGCCAAACAGCTGGAAGGGGCCACCGGCCATGACGTCGAACGTGTTCTGGCGACTGCGCCCCTCGGACGCCAGCGCTACCGGATAGGCCCCGTTGGGGAACACGCCCAGGCCTGTGGCACGATCAGGTCGGCCGATCAGGCCAAGGAGCTCGGCGGCATGCTCGGTCCGATATTGATTCGCGGTGGCCTGGAACTTCCAGCCGTTTCCGAAGAGATGCTCGATTTCGGCGAAGGCCGTCTTGAGGGTGTTGTCCCAGTAGCTCCAGTCCTGCGCGTAGTTCCTGGAGCGCGCATACTCCGCTTGCGTACCATCGCTGAACCAAAGTGGCAGGCCTCCCCAGGTCGATCCCTTCGGCGTGATGTCCTGGTATTCGTACCCCAGGCGGAAGGTCGTGTCGGCGGTCAGATCGGCCTCGATGACGCCATATAGCGACTTCCTCTGCGGCCTGTAGCCATCAAGGTAGCTATGTCCGTCCTGGTATGTCCCCACCAGTCGCGACCGGATCCGACCGTCGGCGGTCAGCGGTGTGGAGATGTCGCCGACGCTCCGATAGGTCTCCCAGCTGCCGGCCCCCAGCGAAGCGCTCGCCGAGAAATCACGTGTCGGTCGTTTGCGCACAAGATTGATCGCGGCTGAAGGGTTGCCGGTACCTGTCAGCAGGCCCGATGCACCACGCACGACTTCCACGCGGTCGTAGAAGGCTGTATCAAGAGTGCCGATGCCACTTCCATTGACGGTGCTGCCGACCACCGTGGGTATGCCGTTGTACTGGATGTTATTGATCAGGAAGCCGCGCGCATAGAAGCTGGTGCGCTCACTGTCCGACTGGTACGTGGCGATTCCAGAAGTGCTCTCCAGTGCTGCCTGCACCGAGTCCAGGTGCTGGTCATCCATGCGCTGACGCGTCAGTACAGTCAGTGCCTGCGGCGTCTGCTGGAGCGACAGCGGCATGCGCGTGGCGGCAGAGGACTCCCGCGTCGTATAGGATCCTGTGCCCTCTGTGGCCGCCTTGTCCTTGTGAGCCAGCACTGTAACCGTGGGTAACGCGGTCTCTTCCGGCGCTGTCCATTCGTCCGCGCGATCCGACGGAACGGATTCGCCTGCAAATGCGGTCGGCGCGCCCAGCAGGGCCCATGCAACTGCCACGGCCAGGCCAGCGTATCGGGCGTCCATCGGGCGCCCGCGCCTGTACTCCAGATCAGAATTCCCATCCGCACCGGCAAGCACGTTGATCGGGTAATGGGGAGCATCGGCGCTCTGCTGGCCAGTCATAAATAATAGTCATTCGCGTTTGGGCGGCACATTTAACAACGAAATCCAGTGGAACACTGGCGAACCCAGGCCAGACTATTGTTCAGTCAGGCCAGGTCGGCAGCGGCAGGCGGCACGCGGCACGCGGCAGGCGAGAGTCGGCTACAACGAAGGAGCGGGGTCGTACCGGGCCAGAGGTGGAGCAGGCCGGGGGCTTGAACGGGAGTTGGCCAGTCCGTTCAGCCCGGCAGATGGCCGGGCAAGGTGATTGTGGGCGGCGCGATCTGCGGCGCCAGCATGGAACGTTCTGAAAGGTAGCGCCCAGGTGGCTTTCCCATCGCCTTGCGAAACATGGTTACAAAGCCGCTTGCACTGCCGTACCCCAGATCCAGTGCGATCGTTTGAACGCTTTCACCTTGGGCCAGACGTTGGAGCGCGAGGATGACGTGCAGCTGCCGGCGCCAACGACCAAAGCCCATACCGATCTCGTCCTGCAGGAGGCGGCTCATGCTGCGCTCGCTCATGCCGACGCGGCTCGCCCATACGCCCTTTGGCGTCTTGTCGGTCGGGTCGACCAGCAGGCACTCGGCCAAGCGACGGAGTCTTGCATCGCGCGGCATCGGCAGATGCAGATCTTCAACCGGGGCCTCTGCCAGCTGGTCGAGCAATGTGGCAATGAGGCGCTCCTCCTTGCCTCCAGCTGCATACCGCTCAGGAAAATCAGCCGCCTTCAACAGCAGTTCGCGCAGCAATGGCGAAACCGCAACGGTACAGCAGAACGTTGGGAGGTCCGGTGCGGCCTCCGGCTCGACAAACAGGCAGTAGCATTCTGTGTGTCCCGCTCCCCTTGCCGAGTGGGGAAGGTCGCCCGGTATCCAGACTGCGCACTGCGGAGGAACGATCCAGACGCCATCTTCCACCTCGCAGGTCAAGACGCCGCGAACCGAATAGATCAGCTGTGCCTTGCGGTGCTGGTGGCGCTCATTTTCCCAGTCCCGCGCCACCGAAGCGGCAGTAACGGCTACAACTGCCTGGTGAAGGCTGTCGACGCTCGCGTGCGCTGCGAAATCAGTGGTGGATACTCTAGACATGATGGAGGGGTCGATAGGCGGACGGCGATCTGCCGCCCGATTAGGGATTGCGGCCATTCACTTGTCAATGAAGCAGGCGCATCCTCGCGGCTGCGCGCTCATCGCCCGTTTGCCCGCTTTGGACGCCCCCTTCTGAACGGAGCCGGCTTGCGATGGCGGTTTCATGGGATGATGCATCACTGTGCCCGCCTGCCAACATATGCATACGCTGACTGATCCCCACCTGCTCAATGACGTCGCTGAGATCGGTCGTATCGAGGCAGTGCCGCGCATCCTCGAAACCGTAGCCCATATCACGGGCTCGAGATTCACGGCGATTGCCAGGGTTACAGAGACGACCTGGACGGCCTGCGCCACCCTGGACACGCTCGGGTTCGGGCTTGTTCCAGGCGGGCAGCTGGTCCTGGAAACCACCATCTGTGACGAGATCAGGCAGTCATCAACCTCCGTGGTTTTCGCACGCGCCAGCACCCACCCGCTGTACTCCAAGCACCACACGCCTCGGATCTACGGGCTTGAGAGTTACGCGTCGGTTCCGATTCATCGGCCGGACGGCAGTTTCTTCGGCACCCTGTGCGCCATTGATTCTTCGCCGGGCAACTTCGATGAAGCCCATGTCCGACGGTCCATGGAGCTGCTTGCCGAGCTCGTCGGCAACTATCTGGACAAGGAGGACCGCCTACAGGAAGCGGAGACGGCGCTTTCGGACGCGCGGCGGGATTCCGACTTGCGCGATCAGTTCATCGCGGTACTGGGCCATGATCTTCGCAGCCCCCTCCAGGCAATCAGCGTAGCGGCAGATGCACTTGAGGATGAGGCGCCGTCCGCGCGTCAGCAGCAGATGCTTGCGCACATCGCATCTGGCGTGACCCGGATGGATGGGCTCATAAACGATGTACTTGATTTTGCCAGGGGCCGATTGGGTGGAGGCATCCCGATCTCGCTCCGGGAAAGCGATACGCTGCAAGCTGACCTTGAACGAGTTGCAGCGGAAGTGGCGATCGCCACCGGTCGCGAGGACATCGATGTGCAGATGCGGATCGAG
This sequence comes from Stenotrophomonas sp. YJH_SMC_36, assembly GCF_059369935.1. Taxonomy (NCBI): domain Bacteria; kingdom Pseudomonadati; phylum Pseudomonadota; class Gammaproteobacteria; order Lysobacterales; family Lysobacteraceae; genus Stenotrophomonas; species Stenotrophomonas sp. YJH_SMC_36. The sequence goes on from NZ_JCAFTD010000004.1 coordinate 273,146, forward strand.
GGCAGCGTGGTCTGCGATCCCGGCAGGCTGTCGCAGCTGCTGGCCAACCTGCTGACGAACGCAGTGCAGCATGGCGAGCGGTCGCTTCCTGTCACGCTGAGGGTGCACGCTGCATCCAATCGCCTCACGCTGGATGTGCACAACGCAGGCTGCATTGCGCCCGACAGGCTCAGCACCATTTTCAACCCGTTCTCGCGTGAGAAGGGCGAGCTTCCCAGGCCAGGTCTTGGTCTGGGCATCTACATCGCATCGGAGATTGCCAAGTCTCATGGCGGGATACTCGATGTGGTGTCAAGTGAAAGTGCCGGAACCGTGTTCACGTTCCGGATGCCAAGCGCGGATGTTGCCTGAGCGCCGGGGCTGGCCCTGCTTGATGCCACGGCATGCACTATCCAGGAGGTAGGCCGCGGTGGACTTTCGCTCAAGCAAGCTGTGGTAGCTCACGTCGTAGCACTTCGTGCGCTGCGCGGGGGCGAAGGCAGACCGTCAGGCACCTGTTGGCCGGACAATGCTCTGCCAACGGAAGCTCTCGCGCATCCAGCGTGGATCGTGCCTCCTTGCTGGGTTGGTCGGGAAGTCCCTTCTCGAACGCTTGATTGTAGATCTGTGTACCGTGGGCAATACTGAGATTGCCCCTGAGCGAGAGGACAGATCGTTGAGCGCCTCCATGCTTCCAAGAATCATAGGTTTCGACGTGCCACGGCTACAGGAGCATGTCGACTCATCTACCGACGAGGCCATCATTGCATTGCTGGACCTTGCCCCCGGTGCTCGCTGGATTGAACTGTTCCTGATGAAGTGTGAGGCGCTGGCGACTCAGCTTTCGCTTGCGCAAGTCCGGGTTGAAGGCTCGAAGATCTACTTCTACGGTTCGATCAGCGACTCTCGGGCGCTTGCAGATGCTGTCATGTCCATCGTCCACGTGCTGAATGATCAGCTGATGCGGGAAGGGAATGATGCAGCTGGGCAGGAGGGGCGTTGCTAAGGGCAGGAGAGTCGTGACCAGCATAGGGTCGCGATCTCCGCTGCGCCGGGGTGCCCGCGGAGACTGGATCGAGCCGCAAGCCTGACTTGGAGGGCGCCCAGCCATGCCTCGCGCATTCCGTGCGGATCTCTGATGTAGATGTCACACGCGAGCCGGATGACGGGGTCAACTTCATGGCGAAAGCTGACAGCAGGCAGGGCGCCAGAGTTGAATGCCAACCCCCAATGGGTGAGCTCACGCTCGACGTCAACGAAATCCTTGTTCCTCGTGCGTTCCATGGTTTGCTCCTGTTGGACATGCACTGTACACCCTTCAGGACAGCGGCCTGTTCATGGCGCTTGTTCATACTCGATCCAATCGGGCACGGCTGCGTAACGCGCTGAAGCCCACTGTGGGGTCGCAGCAGATGGCTGCATCGGAGCAAGACATGAACAACACTTCCCAGAACCAGAATGATGGCCGCAACTCGAGTGTCGAGAAGAAGCCCGGCCAGCAGGGCCACGCGGACGGCAAGGATCTCGGCGGTGAGGATCTGGCCGGACAGCAAGGGCAGCAACAGCAGCAGCCAAGCGAAACAGAGACTGGACAGCCAAGCCCTGGCCAGAACCCAAAGGCGGGTGTTGATCGCGACAGTCAGCGTTGATGCCCCAGAGGTGGCCGCGCCCAGCGCGGCTGCTTCGGCATCGACAGGAAGGCTGGAATGTCGTCTCACAATCAGGCTGTGACCTTGATGTCTCAGATCATGTACCAATCGCGCCCGGTCAGCACGACGACGATGGCTCAGTGCCGGGCTTGCCATGGCGAGAGTCCTGGTGGAATGGAGTGTGCGCGGTGTTTGACTGAAGAGTTGGGAAGAGTGATTGCCAATCGAGGCGCTGCTCTTTGCTGGCTTGAGTCGTTCCTGAAAGTTCAGCGAGACGAGGCACGCGTGTTCATCTGTGCAAAGAGAGTCGATGCGTCAGCCTTGGAGTAGTCGCATTCGGACCTGACATTGCGCAAGCGTATGCTCGATAAATCCAGGAGCAACGCTATGAACTTCCCGATATGCATCTACGACCGAACGGGTACGGGGCTCCGCCTTCCTGCCGGGTGGTGGATTGACCTTCAGTCCGATCTCCCCGCTCTGGTGAGAGGTGGTGAGCGCATAGATCTGCCACGCTCATCGAGAGATGACCGCCCTCGCCTGGATCCTGAAGTTCTCAGCGATCTGTCGAGGCGGATCCGGGGCTCGCAATGGCTAGAGTAGATCGAGCCCAACCGCCAGGCGTGCGCTGGTTGTTCTTCCGTCTTCGGAACGGACAGTCGATCAGCCCCGCCAGGCTGATGTCTGTCTGGTGCGAAGCCAGTGAATCGACTGAGTGCGCAGTACGCCGCGAGATCATTGACGGTGCTGGCTACGTGTATGCCCTTTATGCGCCCAATGGGCTGCGCTCACCTCGTCGCGTGGAACTGCGCATGAGGGCGCTTCTGGAAGAGGCGGGATTCGCCTTTACGATGGGAAGTTTGGCCGGGAGACATCCAGCCGACGGCTGAGGCGCGCCGCTTCCGGGACTGGAGGATCACTCTCCCGGTGGGTTCGCCGCCGCTCTGAGATCATGGCGTAGGGCCAGCCCAGCCGGCCGAAAGACTTTGCGTACGCTGTACGCGGCGCGGTGCCGATGCCTCCGGGCCCAAACGTGGTCATGCGCAATGACGGAACATCCGGCGAAATCAGGCAGCAGCTGAATCCATGCCCCGGGTAGCTGCCCGCGCGCGATCGGCAGCAACAGCGTTGCGCCCCCACACGCGATCACTTTCAGGCAGCCGCGACAGACCTCAGTGGAGCCTTCGCGGCGGCGGAGGCAATCCAGCCCTTCGGGCATGTCCATCACTCGCTTCTAGTCCTCGATATCGAATGGATCATCTGCTTGGAGTGCGCCAAGAGTTGTTGACGACGGCACTGCTCGAGCCAGTGGAGCCAGATCTCCATTTCGTCCATCAGACCTGTGGCCCCGCATGCAGGGCAGGTGAGGGTGGTTCCCTTCTGATCTGTTTCAAAGCCTGCGCCCCTGGTCATTGACGACCTCAGCCCACAGCTTCTACAGGTTGAACGCACCTGATCCAGTCGGATGATTGCGCCATTGAGCGCAAGCTGGGGCAGGATCGAATGGACCCTGAAGGCGTTGGGAGGGTGCATGGTCGTGCCATCTGGGGGGCTGGACACGGGAGCAAAGGATTGTGCACCGGAGAAGAGCCGCGAGATTGCAGTGTCCGCTCTTTGATGTGAGATCCCCTTCACGTCAATCGTCTCCGGCTGGCGGTCGAGGTGGATAGCCAGGAAGGATGCCCGAACGGGGCACACCCCTGGGGGCAAAGCCGTTGCCAGCCCACGGCAGCAATGTGGTGCTGGCCCCTGACGGTGCCACCCAGTTCTTGCTTCGCATCTGCGAAGTGCCGCTGCAGGTCAGTTTCCGCGCACGCGATAGAGCAGCTGTCTGCCGAACTGGGCCTGACGGTGGAGTTTCCGAGTGATCGTGTTCGTTGCAGAGATCTGGCGGAGAGCTGAGGCACTGATTCATCGAACCGTAGCTCTACCGCAGCGCCACGATCTCCATGGCCAAACTAGAGCCTTCCCGGTTCAAGCCGGCAGCCGCAGACATTTCCTCCACTGCAAGGACGAATGCTGAAACTTCCGCCCTACGCATGGCAGATGCAGTCCATTCCGCATCTCGACTATCCACAGCAGGTTGGCGCGTTAAGACTCGGATGCATCAGATCCGAGCGTCGAGGCGACTCCACGTTTTAATCCTTGTTTGAGCTCAACCCAGCTGCGGCGGGTGTTGACGGGCATGAACGAATCTCCAATCGCGATTCAGTATCCCCTCGTGGCTTCCGCTGATGGGGCCGATCAGTGGCGCAGATCAGTGTCTGTGGCGCACGCTTGCCAGAGACGGCATTGAAGATGACCGGCCAGTACGCTCGGCCGTTGATGCCGGCATGCCTCCGACCGGCTTCACAAATCTGTACCCCGAAGACGGGCATAGTGCCCTCTGAGTAGTGTGAGCGCGTCCATCCAGCCACGGGGTTTCCCCGAACGCCAGGAGGTCACTGTGCCAAGTTGGGATGAAGGAATGAAGTTGACGCGTCGCCAGGTGATCGCCGGCGGCGCCACGACCGTGGCGATGTCCGCCGCACCAGGGGCGTCATCGCTCGCCGCCGAACTGGCGGCATCCCCGCCGCCCAGGCCGCCGGTCATCAGCACGGTGGCGTTGACCGTCAACGGCGCGCGCCGGGAGCTTGAGCTCGACACGCGGACCACGCTGCTCGATGCCCTACGCGAACATCTGGAGCTGACCGGGACCAAAAAGGGCTGCGACCACGGTCAATGCGGTGCCTGTACCGTGCTGGTCAACGGTGAGCGCATCAATGCCTGCCTCAGCCTGGCGGTGCAGCACCAGGGCGATGCCATCACCACCATCGAAGGCCTCGGAACCCCCGATGACCTCCATCCGATGCAGGCCGCCTTCATCAAGCATGACGGTTACCAGTGCGGGTATTGCACGCCGGGGCAGATCTGTTCGGCGGTAGCGGTACTGGACGAGATCAAGCGGGGTGTCCCCAGCCATGTGCAGGCGGACGTCAGCGCACTGCCCCAGGCCACCAGCATGGAAATGCGCGAACGCATGAGTGGCAACCTTTGCCGATGCGGCGCCTATTCCAACATTGCCGAGGCAATGCAAGAGGTCGCTGGCGTGACCTCTGCAGGGAGGCGCTCATGAGGGCCTTCAGTTACGAACGCGCGAAATCCCCGGCCGAGGCCGCCAAAGCCGTGGCCGGTACCGAGGGCGCGAGGTTCCTGGCCGGAGGGACCAACCTGCTCGACCTGATGAAGCTGGAGGTCGAGACGCCAACGCACCTGGTCGACGTGCAGGACATCGGCCTGGACAGGATCGAACCCACCGACGAGGGCGGCCTGCGCATCGGCACGCTGGTCACCAATACCGCACTGGCCTCGCATGAGCGCGTGCGCCGCGACTACGCGGTGCTGACCCGCGCGATCGTGGCAGGCGCCTCCGGGCAGCTGCGCAACAAAGCCACCACCGGAGGAAATCTGGTGCAGCGCACGCGCTGCCCGTACTTCTACGACCCCCATCTTCCCTGCAACAAGCGCCTGCCCGGATCAGGCTGCGGCGCGCTCGAAGGGTTCTCCCGCCAGATGGGCGTGATCGGCACCTCGGACAGCTGCATCGCGACCTATCCGGGCGACATGGCGGTGGCCCTGCGGGTGCTGGACGCCTCGATCCAGACCGTCAGGGGTGACGGTAGTACGCGCAGCATCCCGATCGCCGATTTCCATCGTTCCCCCGGCGACAGGCCGCAGCAGGACAACGTGCTGCAGCGCGGTGAGCTGATCACCCACGTCACGCTGCCGGAACCCCTGGGCGGTCGGCACGTGTACCACAAGGTACGTGACCGCGCGTCCTATGCGTTCGCACTGGTTTCGGTCGCCGCGGTCGTGCAGCAAGACGGCTCGGCGCGGTTCGCCTTCGGTGGAGTTGCGCCGAAGCCGTGGCGCATCGAGGCAGCCGAACCCCTGCTGCGCGACGGCGTAAAGGCCGCGGCCCGGCAGGTGTTCGCCGGCGCCCGTCCGACGCCGGAGAACGCGTTCAAGATCGCTCTCGCCGAGCGCACCCTCGCAGCCGTGCTGGTGGAAGGAGAGCACTGATGCCCCTTGAATTCAACGCCCCCGCCGGTGACAACCTGTTCGACAAAGCGAAGGTCGTCGGCAAGTCGACGCCGCGCATCGACGGCCCACGCAAGACCACCGGCACCGCCCCCTATGCGTATGAGCGCCATGACGTGGCACCGAACCAGGCCTACGGCTATATCGTCGGCGCGGGCATCGGCAAGGGGCGCATCATTTCGATGGATGCCTCCCGCGCACGCGCCGCCCCGGGCGTGCTGGCGGTCATCACCGCACCGGAGACCAAGCCGGTCGGCAAATCGAACTGGAACAATGCACCGCTGTTCGGCGGCCCCGACGTGGCCCACTATCACCAGGCCATCGCCTGCGTGGTGGCAGAGACCTTTGAGCAGGCCCGCGCCGCCGCGGCATTGATCCGCACCCGCTATGAGCGCGGCAAGGGCCGCTTCGATTTTCCCGCACTGGCGCCGTCCGCGCCGCTGGCAAAGGGGCGCGATGGCAAGCCCGACCGGCAGGCGCTGGGCGATTTCGACACCGCCTACGCGAGCGCCGCGGTCAAACTCGACGAGACCTACCACACCTCCGACGAAAGTCATTCGATGATGGAGCCGCACGCCACCATCGCCGCCTGGGAGGGCGACACGCTCACGCTGTGGACGGCGAACCAGATGATCGACTGGGCCAGGCAGGGCATGGCGGCGATCCTCGGCATCGATCCTGCCAAGGTGCGCGTGGACTCGCCCTATATCGGCGGCGGCTTCGGCGGCAAGCTGTTCATCCGTGCCGACGCGGTGCTGGCCGCGTTGGCGGCCAAGCAGGTCGGGCGACCGGTGAAGATCGCGCTGCAACGGCCTTTGATGGCCAACAACACCACCCACCGGCACGCAACCATTCAACGCGTCCGGATCGGTTGCGCGAAAGACGGCAGGATCTCCGCCATCGCCCATGAGAACTGGTCGGGCAACATCAACGGCGAGGACGGCGAGAACGGCACCCTGCAGACGCCCAAGCTCTATGCGGGCGCCAACCGCCTGGTGGCCAACTACATCGCCACGCTCGACATGCCCGAAGGCAATGCAATGCGCGCGCCGGGCGAAGCGCCAGGCCACATGGCGCTGGAAGTGGCGATGGACGAGATGGCCGAGAAGCTGGGCCTCGACCCGATCGCGTTCCGCATCCTCAACGAGCCGGAGGTCGTACCCGGCGACCCGTCCAAGAAGTTCTCCGACCGCAACCTGGTGCGCTGCCTGCGCGAAGGCGCCAAGCGCTTCAACTGGAACAAGCGCAATGCCAGGCCGGCGCAGGTAAGGGAAGGGCACTGGCTGGTCGGCATGGGCGTGTCCGCGGGGTATCGCGGCGCACCGACGATGAAGTCGGCGGCGCGGGTGCGGCTCGACGGCCAAGGCGGCGTGATCGTGGAAACCGACATGACCGACATCGGCACGGGCTCCTACACGATCATCGCGCAGACGGCAGCCGAGACCATGGGCCTGCCGCTGGACCGGGTCCAGGTGACCCTCGGCGACTCTCGTCATCCCGCCTCCGCCGGTTCCGGCGGCCAGTGGGGCGCGGCAAGCTCCACCGCAGGCGTGTACGCGGCGTGCGTCAGCCTGCGCCGCAAGGTGGGCGAGAAAATGGGCTTCAACGGCGACACCGCAAACTTCGCCGATGGCCGCATCCAGGCGGATGGGCGGACCATCAAGCTGGCGGAGGCGGGGACACTGTCGGCGGAGGACGGCATTGCCTTCGGCGACTTCAAACAAGGCTACGACGTCGGCACCTACGCAGGGCATTTCTGCGAGGTCGCCGTGCATGCCTACACTGGAGAGACGCGCATTCGCCGCATGCTTGCCGTATGCGATGGCGGCCGGATCCTCAATCCGCTGTCCGCACGCAGCCAGGTCATCGGCGGGATGGTGATGGGCGCGGGTGCGACCCTCATGGAGGAACTGGTGGTCGACAAGCGGCTTGGCTTGTTCATCAACCACGACCTGGCCGGCTACGAGGTTCCCGTGCACGCCGATATTCCGTACCAGGAAGTGGTCTTCCTCGATACGCTGGACCCGGTGATCTCGCCGATGAAGGCCAAGGGCGTGGGTGAACTGGGCATCTGTGGGGTCGGCGCCGCGATCGCCAATGCGGTCTACAACGCAACCGGTGTGCGCGTACGCAGCTATCCCATCACCCTGGACAAGCTGTTGCCCGGCTTGCCCGACGTAGGCTGACGTTGCGCATGGACCGATCCGTAGCCTCACCCGCGCCGGAAGCTTCAGCGGCAGGTGGAGGGGAGCCCGGCGATCTTGCCGAGGACCTGTCCGCAGCGCCGGGTTTCCTCACCGAAGGCAGCCCGCGCGGCGTACTCGAGACGGCCTTGACGCGTGTGCGCGCGGGGGAGCACGCCGTGCTCGCGCTGGTGCTGGAAACCGATGGCTCCACCTACGCCGGTGCCGGCGACATGGTGCTGTTCTGCAACGGCAGCCAGGTCGGCTGGCTCAGCGGCGGATGCCTGGAGCCAGAGCTCGCGCGACGCGCGGAGCAGGTGAGCGCGGCAGGGCAGGTCGACTGGATCGAGATCGACACCCGCAGTGACGACGACCTGCTGAGTGGGTCCGCGCTCGGCTGCCGCGGCCGGCTTCGGATTGCGCTTCTGCCATTGCGTGCCATGACCGGCATCGACGTTGTCATCGAGGCATGGCTGCGCGAGGGTGTGCCACTACAGCGCGAGCTTCGCGCATCGGGGCAGATCGTTTTCCGCGCGGGCCATCGCGAGCGGACGTGGCAGCTGCATCCGATGGACGGTATGCAGCCCTTTGGTGAGGGTGCGTGGTGTTTGACGCTGCCCCGGCTTCCGCGGGCCCTGATCCTGGGGGGCGGTCCTGAAACGCCCTTCCTGGTTCCGTTGCTGCGTGGCCTGGCGTGGCGGATCAGCGTGGCCGAACGGCGAGCGCGCTGGGCCTCAGCGGGGCAGGGCGCGGATGCACAGTTGCAGACCAGCCCGGCCGAGGCCCTCCATGGCGACCCGTGCGACGCGGTACTGGTGATGCATCACGATTTCGAACTTGACCGGGAGGCGCTGGTGGCCCTGGCGGATACCAAAGTCGCGTTCATTGGACTGCTGGGTCCGCAGCGAAGGCGCGAGGACCTATTCAAACTGCTGACACCGGATCAGCGCCACCGCCTGTCCCCGAGACTTCGATCACCGGTTGGCCTGAAAATCGGCGGCCGAGGGCCAGAGGCGATTTCGCTCAGCATCGCCGCGCAGCTGCAGCAATGGCGAAGCGCGCACGGCAGGTGACCGACCCGCATGCGGTCGTCGTGCTTGCTGCCGGCGGGAGCACCCGACTTGGCCAGCCCAAGCAGCTTCTAACCCGGCAGGGCGAGACCCTGGTACATCGCGTGGTCCGGTTGGCGCTGGAGCTAGCGCCAGCGCAGGTGCTGGTCGTAGTAGGCGCGAAAGCACAGGCAGTGACATCCAGCATTGCCGGGCTGGATGCCACCCCGGTAACCAACCACCACTGGGAACGCGGCCTGGCGAGCAGTCTGCAGGTTGCCGGCGCACACCTGCTGCCGACGGTGAGCGCGGTGATGGTCGTGGCATGCGACCAGCCCGCAATCGAGCGTTCCCATCTGCAGGCGCTGCTTTCGGGTGCCCGCGCCACGGCGTCAGCGTGCGCGGGCACCCGTCACGGAAGTGCGCTTGGCGTTCCCGCGGTAGTACCGCGCGCCTGGTTCACCCCTGTGGGTGCAGCCGGTGACCGCGGCTTCGGAGCGCGCCTGCGGCAACTTCCTGCCGATATGGTGCATGTCCTACAGGCACCGGAACTGGGCCTGGATGTCGACACGCCAGAAGATCTTGCGCGTGCGCGCGATGCGGGCTGGATCGATACTGAGTGAGTCGCACGCGGGTTCGGCCCCGTTTGAAATCGCGGCCGAGGCCGATGTGCCCAGTGCCAACGTTGCCTATTCCTTTGGCCCGCGCGCCTGGCTGGACGACCTGACCTGCTACAACAACCTCAGCATGACCCGTCTGGTGGGGCACAGCAGCGGGGGTGCGCGACTCCTGGTAGAACGTCACCGGCTGCAGCCTGCAGAAGGGGCGGGATGCTCACCCATGTCGACTGGATTGCCGGCCGCAACATGTGGTTTGCCGGCGGTGATGGCATCGGCATCAACAATGGCGGCCCGTCGCGCTGGCATTCACGGCTGAACCTCAATATCGGGTTCTATTTCTGAGATGCTACGGTCGGCATCGTAGCCGGTGGCAGGGGACGCAATGGATATGCAGGCAGCGGGCGAACTCGATTCGCCGGCAAAGACCGATTCGCAGGAACTGACCTTCCACTGGCTCTACCAGCGGGTCCAGGGGCTGGCTGAGCACAGCATCTATCCGAAGGCGGGCAGGGTGGAAACGTGGGCGTTTCGCATTGGCGTGGCCGCCGCAATCGTTGGCATTCTCTGTGGCCAGCTGCCTGATCGGTGGCTACCTGTGAGTGTGGTGCTGCAAGTGGTTGTTGCGTGCCTGGCCATCGAGATCGGCGGCTTCATCGTTGGAGTTGCCCTGGCCGCCTGCAGAGGAATTCACCAGTTCAGCCAGCCACGGCTCTCGCACGCCAAGGAGATGGACGGCGACTTCGCGCACTGGCAAACGGTGGTTACCGAGCTTCGCCGCTTCCCCCGCATCGAGCGTGAGCGACGCCTTCGCTATGTCAGCACGCTGCGCACCAATATGATCGAGCGCATGGGCATGATGTATGGCGGCCTGCAGCGGCTCGGGCCGTTTCCACTGCTGATCGCGCTCTACCTGCAATTCCGCGAATGGAAATGGGGTGACTGGGCGAGCGCGTTCGACGTCAGCCTGCTCGGCGCATTGTTGATCTTCGCCATGGTGCTGCTGTACCTCCTGGGCTGGATGCTGATCAGCCTCCGCACCCGCCTGGATACTTACGTCGCCCTGCTCGAGGGCTCCACCCACGAGCCCGAGCCCCCGCAACCAGCGCCACAGTAGAGCCGAGCCATGCTCGGCTACGGCATGCCCGGCCGAAGGCCGGTCAGGTCAATACGGTGGTGCGGGTCGAACACGATCATGCCGGGATCTCATACAAGGCTGGGCGGTCTCAGGGCGGAGGCAGGGGCCGAGCCAGAGGCCCAGCCATTGCCATGCGGAGCCAACAAAGGCCCAGATTCGACGGATACGACATTTCGCATAATGTATATTATGTTCATATCATCTTGGGGTGGCTGGCACGACTCTTGCCGTCTCCCCGGCTCCTACTCTGGCATGGAGCCTGATCGTGCGTGATCGGAAACTAACCGGCCCTTGGGCCGGTTTTTCGTTTAAGGATGGCCGACTGGTCACCCCCGAGCGCCGCGAGCTGGAGGCGCAGGACCTGGCCTGGCTATCACTCACTGCTGCACAAGCGCAGGAATGGCTGCGGCCGATGGAAACCCGTGGAGTGCCGGCGAATCGGGACGTTCTAGCCAAGAACCAACGGCGTTCGCCCAGAGTGATGGCTGGGCCCGACGCCGAGCCGGCAGCAGCGGTCCTGCCTATACCTGGGCCGAGATCTCGCCAGCGCGTGTGAGGTGCTTCCGTAGGGGGCGCTCCCCTGCACCCGGCGTGATGCGTCACGGTAATCACTTACAAGCCCGCCAGACCATATCGTCCATACGCCTGCCAACATCAAACGGGCGGTTGGTACCGTAGGCCCTGAAAACGCGCTCACGCTCCGCACGTGCGGCCTCGCAGGCGTTGGCATCCCTGTACTGAGAGATATGGTGCAACTGCCCGCCACCGCCGCCGTTTCTGTAAACAGGTGCTGGGCGCGGCGCCGGCCGAGGCGCGACGGAAGCCGAGTTCTGCTGCCGGATCATGTCCAAGCGCCGCTCATTGGCTGCCGATTCCGCGGATCGTGGCGCGACATCTACATTCCACGTCTTGGCGGCTTCACCGCTGGCGCATGGCATTGACTGGTACTCGACGCCGCCCTTGGTGACGCACTTGTAAATCTGCTGGGCGCCTAATGGCGCAGCCATCACACACAGCAGCACTGCTGCCGCAATCCTTGTGACCATGACTTCCCCCTGTAGCTGGCCCGAAGCTTACCCCCTTCGCCTTAGGGTTGGCGAGTAAGGGCGGGGTCACAGCTTTGTGGGGATCGCTGGCGTGGTCATGTGGCTGCTCCTCTGGAACGACGGCGTCTCCGAGAAGCTGCCGAGCGCCCTATCCCCACGAGCGGTGGCGCTCCCGTTTCCGTTCCGGCTGCGCCGTTAGCCGTTGTTGTACGCATCATAGAAGCCGCCGATGAAATTGTTCAGATGCTCTGCGAGATCACCCGCATTCTGTCGAATTTCTTCAAGCGTAATGACAGAGATTGCCACGGATCACACTCCTTGTTGAATCTGGCCAGAGAGAAGGGATGACACACATGCGTGCAGCACCTCCACCCGAGACGGGGCAATCCTGCAAGTATTCTTCGTACAGCGGCACGCCCGGGCTTGGGAACCGATCGGACAATCACCGCCCCGCGCTCATCGCTCGGGAGGTTTGGGGAAGAGCAGCTTGGGAGTTCCGACAATCAGCAGCCATGCGCCCATGGCCGCCCCGTAGGCAAGGATCGTCCCCACAAAGAATGTGCCCAAGAGGCTGCCGGTGAACAGCTGATACAGTCCTTTGCCGCGGTCTGCAGCGCCGGCTCCAACAGTCAGCACGATTGCCGGCAGCAGAACCATTCCGCTGCAGAGGATCAGGGAGAATGCGCCTAGCAGCCAGCGCTTGGCCAGCGGATTCCATGGCATGGGATAGCCTGCAAGCAGTCGCCTGATCCAAAGGAACAACACTGGAATGGCGATCAAGTACATCAAAGCCACATACAACCAGGTTCGAACATCGGTGCTGCCGCCGTCGAACATGGCATGTGGGTATGCCCCTGTGCGATACAGCGCTTCGGCGATTGCCGTCAGAGCCGCGCTAATGCCCATCGCGGGCCAGAACAGACGCGAGACCTTGCCCCACCGCGCGTTGCGTTGCTGCTGCTCATCGTTGATGCCAGACATGAAAGCCTTCTTGGGAGGATGTGTCATGAGATGCCCAGGGCACTCCCGGGCTGTCACGGATTCGGCCAGGGAATGGCATGAGCGGCTGCTGCTAGCGTTCTCGCATCGCCTCGCCTGCGAGCCAAGAATCAACAGCGGAAGGAACGACCAGCGCAGCCACCAAGCATGCTTCATGCAGCATCCTTCATCGTCAAAGACAAGAACGGTTGGATGCGGCAACCGGCGGTTGGGTTTGAAGGCGGCTCTGCGTCGACTCACGAACGATCGCAATGAACACTTTCAGCGGCGCAGGTACCTGGCGATAGCTGGCGCAGCAAATGCAGCGATGGGACGTAAGCTATTTTCCTTCGACATCGACCGTGACGCGTCACGATAATTGGAGGTGGATCGGGCCAGATCACCTCCTCTCCACGATCTGCAACGCAGTTTCGCAGGCCCCGGGCGTCCGGAAACTATCGCGAAGCGGTTGATCCCCGTACCACGCAGCGACCAGTCATCACCAGCCGGCGCACCGGCATCTCCGGTGCACGCAGGCGCTCCAGCAGCAGCGACATCGCGGCTCGCCCCATCTCCTCCACCGGTTGCTCGACGACGGTGATGCCCGGTTCAACCAGCTCGGTCCAGCGCTCGTTGTCGAACCCCGCCAGCGCCAGCGCGCCTGGAATCGCCAGTCCTGCGCTGCGTGCCGCTTTCAGTGCTCCCATCAGCAGCAGGCTGTTGCTGGTAACCAGCGCCTCGGGCCTCGAGGGCCCAGCCAGCCACTTTCCGGCGGTGCTGATGGCGGCCTCGGCCGTGGGTTCGACTTCCCGGTAGTCCGGTTCAAGCCCATGCCTGCGCATGGCCGCGAGATAGCCATCACGACGTTCGGCCGCAGTGGTGCTGGTACTGCCGAACAGGCCGCCGATGCGCCGATAGCCGCGTTCAACCAGATGCTCGACCAGGCCGGCCATGGCCGCCGGATTGTCCAGCACCACGCTGTCGATCGCCCCGCCCGGCGCGGCGCGGTCGACCAGTACCGTCGGATAGTCCAGCGCGAGCCGTTCCAGCCGCCCCACCGTGGTTCGGGTCGGCGCGAAGATCAGCCCGCTGATGCGCTCCTCGTGCATCAACTGCAGGTACAGTGCCTCGCGCTCGGGGTCCTCGTCGGTGTTGCACAGGGTGACGCGCAGGCCCTCGCGATAGGCGACCTCCTCCACCGCGCGGATCAGCGCGGTAAAGAAAGGGTTGCGGATATCCGCCACGACCAGCCCGATGATGCCGGTATGCCGGGAGCGCAGGCGCCTGGCCTGCAGGTTCGGGCGATAGCCGGTCTGGCGGATGGCGGCCTCGACCCGGCTGCGCACCTCTCCACTGACCGGGCCGCCACCCAGCACGCGCGACACCGTGGATTTGGAGACGCCCGCCACGCGCGCCACGTCGTTGATGCTGATGCTCATTGGATTGGAAACGTTCCCGGTCAACTGTGCTGGCCGCAGCTCGACGGCCGTTCAGGACAATGCTAACGCCAAAGTACTATTGGCTTTTTGTGCAGTGCACATTGAAATGGACGCTGGGAACGTTCCCAATACGCCAGCACACCCTTCCCGGAGCCCGCCTTGTCTTCCCTCCCCGCCCCTGCTCCCGTCAGCCACGAACTGATCCGCCTCGGCGCACGGGCCCGTGACAAGGCAGATGCCATCGCCCAGGCCGCACAGATGCTGCTGGCCGCCGGCTGCGTTGCGCCGGGCTACGAAACCAGCATGGGCCGCCGTGAGCAGCTGGCGAACACCTTCCTCGGCCACGGTGTGGCGATCCCGCATGGGCTCGGCGAGGACCGCCATCTGGTGCGCCGCCATGGCATTGCCGTGCTGCAGTTGCCGGACGGTGTCGAATGGAATCCGGGCCAGGTGACGCGGCTGGTGGTCGGCATCGCCGCCCAGTCCGACACCCACATCACCCTGCTGCGCCGGCTCACCCGGCTCATCCAGGATGACGCCACGCTGCAGCGTCTGTTCACGACCGCCGAAGCGAGCGAGATCGTGACCGCGCTGGCCGGCGACGTCACCACCTTGGCCAACGATGTTCCAGCACAGGATCTGGCCGAGCATTTCGGCTGGACCATCGCCTACCCCAATGGCCTGCATGCGCGGCCTGCCACGCGCTGGGCCGAGACCGCCCGCGGTTTCAGCGCCCGAGCCCAGGTGCGCGCAGGCGACCAGGCGGCCGATGCCAAGAGCCTGGTCGCGCTGCTGCAGCTGGGTCTGCGTCATGGCGACCTGGTGAGTGTGTCTGCCGAAGGCGCGGATGCGCCCGCACTGCTGGCCGCACTGCGCAGGGTCATGGAGGGGTTGGTGGCTCAGGAAAAGGCCGATGCAGAACGTGCAGCACAGCGCAAGGCGGCGCCGGTCGCGGGCTGGAATCCACCGGAGGCACAGGCAGCGATCGTCGGCATTGGTGCCAGCCCCGGGTTGGCGATCGGCCGGATCCATGTGCTCGCCAGCAGGCAGACCAACGTCGCCGACCACCCCGCCCCGCTCGGGGAAGGCGGTGCACGCCTGCAGGACGCGCTCGGCCGCACCCGCCAGCAGCTGGCGGCACTGCAGGACGACACCCAGCGCCGGCTCGGCGCATCCGATGCGGCGATCTTCGGGGCCCAGGCCGCGCTGCTCGACGACACAGACCTGATCACCCGTACCTGTCAGCTGATGGTGGAAGGCCATGGCGTCGCGTGGTCATGGCACCAGGCCATCGAACAGATTGCCTCCGGGCTGGCGGCGCTGGGCAATCCGGTGCTCGCCGGGCGCGCAGCCGACCTGCGTGACGTGGGTCGGCGTGTGCTGGCACAGCTTGATCCGTCTGCGGCCGGCGGTGGTCTCGCCGACCTGCCCGCCTACCCCTGCATCCTGCTCGCGGCCGACCTGTCACCGTCAGACACCGCCAACCTCGACACCCGTCGCGTGCTCGGTCTGGCCACCGCACAGGGCGGGCCAACCTCACATACCGCGATCCTCTCGCGCACGCTCGGGTTGCCGGCGCTGGTTGCCGGTGGCGCGGATCTGCTGACGATTGAAGCGGGTGTGGAGGCCATCATCGACGGCAGCAGCGGGCGGCTCTATCTGTCTCCGTCCGATGCCGATCTCGCTTCGGCCCGCGCCTGGATCGCCGAGCAGCAGCACATCCGCGAACGCGAGGCCGCGCAACGCGCGCAGCCGGCGCAGACGACCGACGGCCACCGCATCGACATCGGTGCCAACGTCAACCTGCCCGAACAGGTGCCGTTGGCACTGGAACAGGGCGCCGAAGGCGTTGGCCTGATGCGGACCGAGTTCCTGTTCCTCGAGCGCGGCAGCACGCCCAGCGAGGATGAGCAGTACGCCACGTATCGGGCGATGGCCAGCGCCCTGGATGGCCGCCCGCTGATCGTGCGCGCGCTCGACATCGGCGGCGACAAGCAGGTTGCGCACCTGGAGCTGCCGCATGAGGACAACCCGTTCCTCGGCGTGCGCGGCGCGCGCCTGCTGCTGCGCCGTCCCGATCTTCTGGAGCCGCAGCTGCGGGCGCTGTATCGCGCGGCGAAGGACGGTGCGCGCCTGTCGATCATGTTCCCGATGATCACGTCCGTACCGGAACTGATCGCGCTGCGTGCCATCTGCGAACGGTTGCGCATCGGGCTGGAGGCGCCCGAAGTGCCGATCGGCATCATGATCGAAGTGCCCGCAGCCGCAGCCCAGAGCGATGTGCTGGCGCGCCATGCCGATTTCTTCTCGATCGGCACCAATGACCTGACCCAGTACGTGCTGGCGATCGATCGCCAGAATCCGGAACTTGCCGTCGAGGCCGACAGCCTGCATCCCGCCGTGCTGCGCGCGATCCGCGCCACGGTCGACGGTGCACGCACGCATGGGCGCTGGGTCGGCGTCTGCGGTGGCCTGGCTGGCGACCCGTTCGGCGCCATGCTGCTGGCCGGTCTCGGCGTGGACGAGCTGTCGATGACCCCGAACGATATTCCGGCGGTTAAGGCCCGCCTGCGCAGTACCCGGTTGGCCGATCTGCAGGCGCTGGCCGGCAAGGCACTGGACTGCGAAACCACCGAACAGGTGCGTGCCCTTGAGGGAGCGCGCGCATGACCCCCCGCGCCGTCACCGTCACCCTGAACCCGGCGATCGACCAGACCGTGCGCCTGGCGGGCCTGCAGCCGGGGCATGTGCATCGTGCCTTCAGCAGCCGCGACGACGCGGGGGGCAAGGGCATCAATGTTGCCGCCTGCCTGGCCGACTGGGGCGTGCCGACAGCCGCACTGGGTGTGATCGGCGAGGACAACCCGGGCGTGTTCAGTGCGCTGTTCTCGGCGCGCGGCATCACCGACGGCTGCCTGCGCGTGCCGGGCAGGACCCGCACCAACATCAAGCTTGTGGATGAGACCCACGGCGAGACCACTGATATCAACCTGCCCGGCCTGCCCTTGAACGGCGCCGATCTGGATGCGGTGTGCCGACGACTCGCCGCCGTGCTCCAGCCACAGCTGCCGGTGGTGTTGTCCGGCAGCCTGCCCTCCGGCCTGCCGGCCGATTCATGGACGCGACTGCAGGCGCAGGCGGGCGGCGCGGGCGCGCGGGTACTGCTCGACACCAGCGGCGATGCGCTCGCCGCCGCCCTGAGCAGCGCACACGCGTCAGTGCCCTATGCGGTCAAGCCCAACCGCCACGAACTGGAGTCGTGGGCCGGAACGCCGCTGCCGGATCGGAGCGCCCTGCGCGCTGCCGGCCTGCGCCTGCTTGAACGCGGGGTTGCGCTGGTGGTGATTTCGATTGGCGTCGACGGCGCGCTGTTCATGGATCGCAACGGCGCCCTGATCGCGCGTCCCCCGCGTCTGTCGCAGGGCAGCACGGTCGGTGCGGGCGACGCCATGGTGGCCGGTATCTCCGCCGCACTGCTTGAGCCGGCCTTCGACCTGGCCAGCTGCGCGCGCCTGGCAACGGCCTTTTCGATGAGTCGCCTGCACAGCGGCGACGCGCGACGGCTGGATCCGGCGCAGGTCCGCGGGTGGACGGACGATGTACTGATCGAACGATTGGATTGAAACCCTGCAGGCGGCGCTGCAGGCCCCACGGCCCGCCCCAGCGCCTCACGCAGAACAGAACCCGAAGAATTCCAGGAGTTCCCATGCACCCTTTCCCCGTCATCATCGCCGCTGGCGCGCGCAGCATCGAGGCCGTTCTCGCTGCCGAAGCGCTGCGCCGCGCCGCCCGCCAGCGTGGCCTCGAACTGGTGATCGAGATCCGCAGCGAACAGGGCGTGACCGGCGCACTTGATGCCGCACACGCCACCGCGACGACGCTCCTGCTGGTGGGCGACGGCGAGGCCGATCTGACCCGCTTCGACACTGCGACGGTGGTGCGCGCCGGCCTCGGCGAAGTGCTGGACGATCCACTCGCTGCATTGGCATCACTGGAAACTGCTGTGCCCAAGGCCGATGCGGCGGACCCTCGCAAGCGCATCGTCGCTGTCACCTCCTGCCCGACCGGCATCGCCCACACGTTCATGGCGGCCGAAGGCCTGCAGCAGGCCGGCAAGGCGCTTGGTCACGCAATCCGGGTCGAAACGCAGGGCTCGGTCGGTGCGCAGGATGCGTTGAGCGACGAGGAAATCGCTGCCGCCGACCTGGTGCTGATCGCCGCAGACCGTGAAGTGGATCTGTCACGCTTCGCCGGCAAGCGCCTGTTCAAGAGTGGCACCAAGCCCGCGATCAACGATGGCCAGAACCTGCTCCGCAAGGCGCTGGCCGAGGCCAATGTCCACGCCGGCGCGTCTGCTCCGGGCCGCGCACCCGAGAAGAGCAAGGGCACCGGCCCCTACAAGCACCTGATGACCGGCGTATCGTTCATGCTGCCGTTCGTGACCGCAGGTGGCCTGCTGATCGCGTTGGCATTCGCCCTCGGCGGCATCTATGCCTTCGACGATGCACACAAGGGCACGCTGGCCTGGTCCCTGTTCCAGATCGGCGCCAAGGCCGGCTTCACCTTGATGGTGCCGGCACTTGCCGGCTACATCGCCTACTCCATCGCCGACCGCCCTGGCATCGCGCCCGGCATGATCGGCGGGCTGGTCGCGGTCAACATGGACGCGGGCTTCATCGGCGGCATCCTGGCCGGCTTCATTGCCGGCTATGGCGTGCACTGGATCAACCGAGCGCTGCGCCTGCCGCGCAGCCTGGAGGGCCTCAAGCCGGTATTGATCCTGCCGGTGCTGGGCACCCTGCTGGTGGGCCTGTTGATGATGTACGTGATCGGCACGCCGGTCGCAGGGCTGCTGGCCTGGCTGACCGAATGGCTGCGCGGCATGCAGGGCAGCAGCGCGATCCTGCTCGGTCTGCTGCTGGGCGGAATGATGGCGGTGGACATGGGCGGCCCGGTCAACAAGGCTTCCTATGCGTTCTCCACTGCATTGATCTCCAGCCAGGTCTACACGCCGATGGCAGCGACGATGATCGGCGGCATGACGCCGCCATTGGGCATCGCATTGGCGACGTGGTTGTTCAGCAACCGCTTCACGGCCGAGGAACGCGGCACTGCCGGAGCCGCCGGCGTGCTCGGTCTCAGTTTCGTCACTGAAGGTGCGATCCCCTACGCCGCGCGCGATCCGCTGCGCACCATTCCGGCGCTGATCCTTGGCTCGGCCGTGGCCGGCGCGATCTCGATGGCCGCCGGTGTCGAACTGAAGGTCCCCCATGGTGGCGTGTTCGTGCTGCCGATCCCGAACGCGGTCACCCATCTGGGCGTCTACCTGCTGGCGCTGCTGGCCGGCGTCACCGTGACGGCGCTCGCGCTGCGTCTCCTCAAGAAGCCGGTCACCGCCGCGGCCTGACCGTTCTCCCTGCCTCGATCACTCGGCTGTCCCGGCTCTCCGGGGCGGCGTCGTTGCCCATCTACAGGACTTCCGCCCATGCCCCGCTCCTCCCGCCGCCTGCTGCTGGCCGCACTCCTGCTGACGCTGCCCTCGCTGGCCGCGGCCGCCGACCGGGGCGAGGTCGTTTCACCCAAGCTTTCCTACACCGGCGAAGCCGCGGCCACGCTCGACGGCGGCAAGAACAGCGGCACCGCCTACGCCGGCCAGCTGATGTTCGGCGCGGACGTGAACCTGGAGGCCGCGTTCGGGTGGCAGGGGGCAACGATCAAGGCCTACGGCATCAACCGCCATGGCACCAACCTGGCTGCCAGCAGCACCGGCAACAGCACCTCGGTGCAGGAAATCTACGGTGGCCAGGGGACGCGTCTGGCCAATCTGACCCTCGAACAGAAACTGCTCGACGACCGCCTGGTGCTCGAAGCCGGACGCAGCGTCGCCAACATCCACTTCCTCGGCTCCGAACTGTGCCAGTACTTCCAGGGCAATTCGGCCTGCGGCAACCCGACCTACGTGTTCCGCACCAGCAACTTCACCTGGTGGCCGGTGTCGAGCTGGATGGCCGATGCCACCACCTGGTTGACGCCGGATGTCTATCTGCGCGTCGGCGCCTACCAGGTCGATCCGAGTCAGGCCGAAGACGGCCAGCATGGCCTGAAATGGAGCACGCACCAGGCCACCGGCTGGATCGTGCCGTACACGATCGGCTGGCGCAGCCCGGCTTCGGCGCGATTGCGGGCCCGGTATGAACTGGGTGGCTGGCAGGACAACTCGACCTATCGTGATCCGTTGCGCGACATCAACGGAATGCCCGCCGTGCTCACTGGCCAGGACTACGCGAACCGCCACGGTCGCTCCGGTGCATTTGCCCGTTTCGAGCAGCAGCTGACCGGTGATGGCAGCGGTCGCGGCCTGACGGTCTTCGGCGCCGTGCTCAAGGGCACCTCCGGCCAGTTGATCGAGGATCACTTTCTGCAGGCCGGCCTGGTGCAGAAAGGCACCTTCGCCCGCCGTCCACAGGACAGCATCGCCTTCGTTGTGACCCAGCAGAAGTACAGCGGCATCGCCCTGGAGAACCTGCGCCTGGCGCGAGCCGCAGCCGGTGGCAGCGGCACCCCGCATGGCAGCCAGGTGATGATGGAGCTGAGCTACGGCATCCAGCTCACCCCACAGCTGCGGATTGCGCCGAACCTGCACTACATCGTCCATCCCGACCAGTTCAACGAACCTGCGCGCCAGCGTGACCTGCCGGATGCGCTGATTGCAGGCCTGCGCATCGATTGGAGCCTGTGATGGCCCGTTCCGTCGCAGTTCCCGCCCTGCGCTGAACCGCGCCGCAGTTCAGGGGGCGTCCTGCTCCCAGACCAGCTCGAACGTCTGCGCCAGCTGCTGACCGGGCTGCAGCCGGCGCGGCGCAAGCGTGAAGCCATCAGGTGGCCCGCTCTGCGGTTCGACGCAGGTGGCGTGGGGGGCACCGTCGTAGACAACCCAGTGGTCGCCGTCCGATCGCAGCCGCAGGCGCTGCCCGCCGCGCACCAGCGCGATGTCACGATCACGGTCGGTGATGAAACAGTCATCCCATGGACCTGGCGTGGGCGGCACGCACGGCAGAACAGCAATACCCTCCTCGTCACGCGGGTACATCGCGCCAGGGTTGAACAGCAGCCGGTCCGGCTTGCGGAACCACGGGTGCCAGCCCAGTACTGCCGGCATGGCCTGCTGCGCAGCCTGCACCGAGAGGTGCAGCTGCAGGCAGTGTGCCTGCAGGCGTATGACCTGTCGGGCAACGCCACCGAAGGGCCAGTACCTGTCACGCGGCAGATCAAGCGTCAGCGTGGCGCTCGTCGCGTCGAGGCTGTCGATCTGCCAGGGCCTGGAGAAGCCGACCCCGTGAATGGCGTGCCCGCCGAAGTTGACCGGCAATTCATGGGGTGCACCGTCGAAGCTGAAGTGTCCACGACGAATGCGCCCAGCCCACGGCACCATCGGATAGCAGCCCCAGGCGATCGTCGCCGCTCCGCCCTCCTCTGCGTCCACCAGCCAGTCGACGCCCCGGTAACGCATCTGTGCCAGTCGACCCCCTGCCCCGGCCGCCAGCGCCACTTCGAGATCGCCCGCCCGCAGCCAGTGCAGCTCACCGGCCGGCAGCGGGGCGAGCGCGTCGTCCACCGACAGCCTGCGCTCATGCACCATAGGGGTCGATGGTCCGGATGCGGCCATCGGCCTCCATGTGCAGCGGCGTGCACTTGGCCGAGCGCAGATGCGTCACGCCGCCGGACATCAGCGCATCGTGGTAGAACAGATACCACTGTCCCTTGAAGCTGCAGATGGAGTGGTGCGTGGTCCAGCCCACTACGGGCGTCAGCAGTACGCCGGCATAGGTGAACGGGCCATAGGGGCTGTCGCCGATCGCATAACACAGCAGATGCGTGTTGCCCGTGGAATAGGACAGGTAGTACCGGCCCTGATACTTGTGCACCCACGGCCCTTCAAAGAAGCGGCGCGCATGATCGTCCGCGCGCAGCGGCTGGCCGTGCTCGTCCAGGATCTGCACTTCGCGCGTGGCTTCGGCCAGTTCGGTCATGCCGGCATCGAGCCGGCCCACCCTCGGCCCCAGCGCCGGCGCACTGCCTGTCGGCTCCTCGTGCGCGGTGTCGTACCGATTGTCACGATAGTGCTGCAGCTGTCCGCCCCAGATCCCACCGAAGTACAGATAGTGGCTGCCGTCCTCGTCCTCGAATACGGCCGGGTCGATCGAGTACGCGCCCTGCATCGGTTCGGGCCGGGGAATGAATGGTCCCTCCGGCCGTTCGCCGACCGCCACGCCGATGCGGAACAGGCCCTGCGCATCCTTGGCCGGGAAATAGAAGTAGTAGCGCCCGTCGCGGCAGGCGGCGTCGGGCGCCCACATCTGCTTGTGCGCCCACGGCACGTCGTCAAGGTGCAGCGCCTGGCCGCAATCGATGGCGTCGCCGTCGGGCGTGTCCATCCGCAGTACGTGGTAGTCCTGCATGCCGAAGTGCCCACCCTCGTCGTCGAACGGCTGGCCGCCGTCGATGTCGTGCGAGGGATAGATGTAGAGCCGTCCCTCGAAGACATGGGCCGACGGATCGGCGGTGTAGATATGGGTCACCAGCGGCTGCGAGATGGCGTGCCGGGTGAGCTGCGCGAGGCGGGCGTCGTCGGCCCGGCCGTCGTCGCCTGGAGAGAGGTCGATCATGGTCGTCATCGTTGGGTTACGCGGACGCGTCGGCCGTGCGGCGACGCAGTTGGAGGTCCTGTTCGATGCGGGCTTCCGCGCGCTTGTCGATTTCGTACGCGAACAGCAGCGCCACGGCGAGCAGGAAAGGAAGGGAACAGTAGACGCTTACGGTCAGGCGGATGCCCTCAACCACGCCCTCGGGCTGTGTCGCCATACCCGCCTGGTAGCCGTAGTGGGCAAGAATGCCGGCGACCAGGGCGCCTCCCACGCTGAGGCCGATCTTCAGGCCGCACAGCATCGCCGAGAAGATGATCGCGGTGGCCCGGCGATGGTTCTTCCATTCCGAGTAGTCGGCAACGTCGGCGATCATCGCCCACAGCAGCGGGATGGTGATGCCGTAGCAGAATCCATGCAGCATGAAGGCAGCAAAGGCCACGCCGACCGCCGTCGGCGGAAACAGGTAGAAGGCCAGCAGGAACAGGGTGGAGATGAACAGTGCGCCACCGAAGACGTCACGCTTGCCGAAGCGGTCTGCCAGCCGTCGCGACACGCCGATGCCCAGGATCATGCAGATGATTCCGCAGGCATTGAACAGGCTGAAGGCCGAGGTTGCCGCGTCCTTGGGCCAGCTGAAGCCGGCGAATCCGGCACTACCCAGACCTGCGTTCAGCGCGCCGATCAGGCCGTTGAATCCTGAGTTTTCCAGAAAGTCGACCAGCGCAGCGTCGCTCATGTAGTACTGGAAGTAGTAGATGTACGTGCCGCCCTTCAGCGCCAGGTTGATGAACACCAGGACGGTCAGGGCCAGCATCACCTGCCACGGCCGGTTGTGCAGCAGGTCAGACAGATCCTGCAGCACGCCTCCGGTCTGCTCGCGGGTGGGGACGATGCGCTCGCGCGTGGTGGCGAAGGTGATCAGGAAGAACACCGTCCCGACGATGGCGAACACGGTCATCACCTGTTCGAAGCCACGCACGCGGTCACCGTCACCCAGGATCAGCACCAGCGGCATCAGCAGGACCTGGATGATGAACTGCGCGATCATCACGGCCACGAAACGATAGGCCGACAGGCTGTTGCGCTGTGCCATGCTGCCGGTCAGCACACCACTCAGTGCGGAGTACGGCAGATTGTTCGCTGCATAGACGAAGACCAGCAGAGCGTAGGTGCCCAGCGCATAGATGACCTTGCCCCGCGCGCCCAGTTCTGGCGTGCTGAACGCCAGCAGCGACAGCACGCCGAACGGGATCGCCGTCCACAGGATCCACGGACGGAACCGCCCCCACCGCGTCGAGGTGCGGTCTGCGGCGATGCCGATCAGCGGGGTGAAAACGAACGCGCCGAGCATGCCGACCACGAAGATGATCGTAGCCGCCGTTGCCGGCGGCAGCCGGTAGACATCGGTGTAGAAGAACGCCAGATAGGTGATCAGGGTCTGGAAGATCAGGTTCGCCGCGAGATCGCCCAGGCTGTAGCCCAGCTTCTCGCGCACCGTGAGGGTGTGTTCAGTGCTTGCCATGCACGGCCTCCACCGAGAACCCGGCCCGCGCGCGGATATCGGCACTCGAGGCGCCGACCCGCACCTCGTAGGCCCCGGGTGGCACCGCATAGGCACCGCCCGCTTGGTCATAACGGCGCAGGTCCCGCGGTGCCTCAAGCGAGAACGTCACGGTGCGCCGTTCGCCGGCGGCGAGATGGACACGCTGGAAGCCACGCAGTTCCTGCACGGCCTCGTCGCTGCCGGCCTGCTGGCGTCGCACATAGAGCTGCACGACCTCGTCACCGCTGCGTGTGCCGGTGTTGGTCACGTCCACGTGCACACCCAGCCGGCCATCGGCATTGATCCTGTCCGCATCAATGCGCAGTGCTGCGTAATCGAAGCGGGTGTACGAGAGCCCGTGGCCAAACGGATACAGGGGGGTGCCGCGGAAGTACCGGTAGGTACGGCCCTCCATGCTGTAGTCGTCGAACGCTGGCAGCGCTTCACCGGCCTTGTAGAAGGTCACCGGCAGACGACCTGCGGGGTTGACGTCGCCGAACAGCGCCTGGCCCACGGCAGTGCCGCCGCGCTGCCCCGGGTACCAGCTCATCAGGATCGCCGGCAGATGGTCCTGGGCCCAGTCAACGGCCATTGCCGATCCGCCGGTCAGAACCATCACCACCGGCTTGCCGGTGGCATGCAGTGCCTCCAGCAGGGTGCGCTGGGGTGCCGGCAGCCGCAGATCGGTCCGGTCCCCGCCCGCGAAGCCCGGATAGTTGACGGTCATCTCCTCGCCCTCGACGTCGCCGGTCAGGCCGCCGACAAACACCACGACATCGGCGTCGCGGGCCGCATCAAGGGCTTCGTCGAAGGGTGCCTTGGCGCCCGGCATGCGCCAGCCCAGCCGCACGCCCGCATCGCGCTCGTCGTCGTAGTACTCCAGTTTCAGCTCATAGGCGCGGCCCGCCTGCAGATCGACGTCGATACCTTCGGCGTGCAGACGATCCGTGTTCACCCAGTGGTCCAGCACGCGCTTGCCGTCCAGATACAGGCGGAAGCCGTCGTCGCCGGCCACCTCCAGCCGATAGCGCCCGGATACCGGCGGCAGCAGCTGTCCGGTCCAGCGGATGCTGAAACCATCGCTGGGAATGCCCTGCCCCGGCGCCGCCTCGCCACGGGCAAGCAGATTGTCGGTTGGCGAGCCGCGGTCCCAGCGGAAGCCGATCTGCGCGTCGGTGCGGACCAGTGCCGGCGTGCCCGACAGGTCGGCCGTGCGGAAGTACTCGCCACGCAGGCCACGCTCGGTCGACGCCGCCGACGGCCGCAGGAAGGTCGGCTCGATCAGCGGCGTCGCGCTGGGATCATCACGCCCCTCGACCAGGTCCACGCCACGGGCGTAGCGCACGTCGATACCCTTCGCCGCATCGCGGATACCCTGCAGTATCGTGACCGGCGCGGCCGGTGTGCCGAAGTAGTTGCCGAGCAGCGCCATGGTGTCGTCAGCCGTGGGACCGACCACGGCAATGCGCTTGAGGTCACGCGACAACGGCAGTACCCCCTCGTTCTTCAGCAGGACCAGCGATTCCTGGGCGGCCTTCAGCGCCAGGGTGTCGTGCGCGGGCGCCTGGTTGACCGAGGCGGGAATCCGCGCCCAACGCACCCGCTCCGGTGGATCGAACATGCCCAGGCGCATCCGTGCGGCGAACAGGCGTGTCACCGCGTCGTCGATCTCCGCTTCGGTGATCAGGCCCTGGCGCACGGCTGCGGGCAGCGTGGCGTACTCCTGTCCGCACTCCAGCTCGGTGCCATTCCTGACCGCCAGCGCTGCGGCGGCTTCACGGGTGGCAACGATCCGGTGATGTTTCCAGATATCGACGATCGCCCAGCAGTCCGAGACGACGTAGCCCTTGAAGCCCCAGTCACGCCGCAGCACGTCGCGCAGCAGGAACCGGCTGGCACTGGCTGACTCGCCATACACCCGGTTGTATGCGCCCATCACCGCATCGACATCGCCCTCCTTCACCAGCGCCTCGAACGCCGGCAGGTAGGTGTCGTACAGGTCGCGCCGGCTGGGCCGCGCGTCGAAGTGGTGACGGTCGGCCTCCGGCCCGCTGTGCACGGCCAGATGCTTGGCCGTGGCATCGAGCTTGCGGTACACCGGGTCATCGCCCTGCAGGCCACGTACGAAGGCGACGCCCATGCGGGCAGTCAGGTAGGGATCCTCGCCGTAGGTTTCCTGGCCACGGCCCCAGCGCGGGTCACGGAAGATATTGACGTTCGGGGACCAGAACGTGAGCCCCTGGTAACGCCCGTGTGAGCCCTCGCGGAGAAACTGGTGATGCTTGGCACGGGCCTCGTCGCTGATGGTCGTCGCCACCTCGCCCATCAGCGGCACGTCGAACGTTGCCGCCAGGCCGATGGCCTGTGGAAAGACAGTGGCCTGCCCTGCCCGCGCCACGCCATGCAGTCCCTCGTTCCACCAGTCGTAGGCCGGCACGCCGAGGCGCTCGATCGCCGGCGCGGCATTCTGCATCTGCGCGGCTTTCTCCTCCAGCGTCATCTGTGCGACCAGCGATGCGGCCCGCTGCTCGAAGCTGGCCGACGCATCCAGCCATGGCCGCGGTGCAGCGGCCGACGCGGCGGTCGCCACGCACAGCAGCGCAGCATAGAGCGCCCGCCGGCCATTCCGCGTGCCGCGGTGGACAGCGTCTTTGGACGAAGTCGATATCATCACTTGCTCCTCCCGGCGCGCTCATCGCGCGCGAATGGTCCCAGCAGTGCGCCTACGAAGCCGCCTGCGCGATCAGTACTCAGAACCGTGCCATCCACATCCCCTGCCAGCGTCTGCCAGCCCTGCCCGTCACCGGTATCGAACGAGAACGCGTAGTCGGCCTCATCCCCGGCGATCTTCAGACGCAGGACCGCGGATGCGGGGACCTCGCGGCTGGCCAGCGTTCGCGTGCTGCCGCTGCCGTCGCGACCCTCGAGGAAGACCGACAGACGATCACCGCGCACGCTGCGGACGCCAAGGAAGTACCAGTAGGCCTCGCTCTGGAATGCAGCCAGGCCCGCCGCGACACCGATGGCCGGACGGGACATCTCGGTACTCGCCTCGAAGCGCAGATGCTGCTGGCGGCGACCGAGGAACGCCGGATTGCGCAGCGTGTCCAGATTCTCCGCAAGCGGGTGCACGGCCAGCATGCCCGGCCGGTCACCCAGGTCGGCCCAGGCCTGCTTGGGCACCCGAACGCGCAGCCAGTGGGCGGCAAGCGTCGGCCCATCAAAGGTGTCGCGGTCGACGAAGTTGCCGGTCAGCGGCGCCTGGGACGCCTGCCCCTGCATCCAGGACGGTGCCTTGACCACATAGGGAATGGCCTGGTCGGTCGGCAGGATCTGCGGCCAGCCATCCTGCCAACGGACCGGCAGCAGATAGGTTTCGCGCCCGGTGTTGTAGTGCCGCTTCTGGTAGTTGCGGCTGGCAAGGAACACTGCCCACCACGAGCCGTCCGGGCCCTCGATCAGATCGGCGTGCCCTGCATTGGTGATCGGCAGCGGCCGGTCGTCCGGCAGCTCGCGCTGGGTCAGGATGGGATTGCCCGGATAGGGGATGTACGGCCCCCACACATCACGGCTGCGCAGCACCACCTGCGAATGCTGCGGCCCTGTGCCGCCTTCGGCGTCGGACAGGTAGTACCAACCCTCACGCTTGTAGATGTGCGGCCCTTCGATCCAGATGGGGTTCTTCGCCGGCTCCACGCCACCATCGACCAGCACCCTGCGCGGGCCGACCGGCTTGAAGGCCGACAGATCGATCTGCTGCATCCAGATGGCGCGGTGGCCGTCGTAGCGCGCCGGACCAGGCGGCACATCGTTGTTGATCAGATAGACCTTGCCATCGTCGTCGAAGAACAGTGACGGATCGATGCCATCGATGCTGGGCAACCAGTGCGGATCGGACCACGGTCCCGCCGGATCCCGCGCGGTGGCAATGAAATTGCCACCACTGTCGGTCGCGGTGGTGACGACGTAGAAGGTTCCCTCGTGGAACTCGATGGTGGGCGCGAAGATGCCGCGGGAGACGCTCAGACCGTCGAAATCCAGCTGTGTCGGACGGTCGATCACGTTGCCGATCTGCTTCCAGTGGACAAGGTCGACGCTCTCGAACACCGGAATGCCCGGGTAGTAGGTGAAGCTGGAGTTCACCAGATAGAACTTCCCGTTCGCGCCCACGATGCTCGGATCGGCGTGGAAGCCGGCCAGGATCGGGTTGCGGTAGTGGCCCGCCGGCAGCGGCGCCTCAAACGCGGTGTCATGACCGCGGTACTCGAACCAGTCGAAGTACACCGGCGGCGCGGCCTCTGGCGAGGCGGCATGGGCGGTCGCCGCCGACAGCGCGAACATCGCTGCCAGCATCCGGCGCGCCAGTGACACCCGGGCGCGCCGGGCAGAAGGGTGCTGCAGGGACAACATCTTCATCGTCGGGCCTCGGCGTCGGCAATGGGAAGTTCGAACGGACCGGCCGGCGCCCCGCTGCTGTCACGCAGCGTGCACACCGGGCCATCGGCCCAGCAGTAGCGGACATGCGTCGGGCGCAGGGAAGGCAGGCTGCGCAACACCACCCGGCGTCCATCCAGTTCGGCGTCGCTGTACTCACAGCGCGGGGCAGCGGCATCGCAGAGTTCAAAGCCGATGGGGTGCTTCGAACCGATTGCTGCCAGGGCGCCGTCGACATCCTCGAATTCGACGGCCACGCCTGCCGGCACGCGCAGGGCCCTGGCCGCATCCGGCCCTGACGGGGCCACTGCGTGCTCGCCGTAGATGACGTGGCGCGCGACCCGGGCCAGACGGCGACCCAGTTCCTGCTTGTTCGGTGGGTGGATGTCGTAGGCATCGCCGATGTCGATGGCCACGGCGAGGCCACTGCGGGGATCTTCGGCCGCGACCCGGCGCTGTGCGTCGCGCACCTGCGCCCATCCGCTGTCCGCAGGGGCGACGGGCGGTTGGCCATAGCCAGCCAGTTGCACCAGCAGCAACGGCGTGCCTGCACCGAACTGGCGTCGCCAGTCATCCCGCAGCGAGCGCAGCAGTGCCGCATATCCGGCGCCGTCGCCGGTGTTCGACTCCCCCTGGTACCACAGCATGCCGCGCAGTCCGAAAGCGCCCAGCGGCGCGATCATGCCGTTGTACAACGTCGATAGACCCGTCGCCGCCTGCCAGGGAGCGAACGGGGGCGCTTGTCCGCCAGGTGCCATCCGGTACTGCCAGGACGCATCCAGCACCACCCGCTGACCGTCCTCCAGGATCACCGCATGTGCGGTGGCAGGGCCGGCCAGGCCACCTTCACCGTAGGTGTCCAGCACGTTGACCACGACACTGTTGGACCCGGCCTTCAACAGCCCCTTCGGCAACGGATAGCGCCGCTCACCGGCGCCATACTGGCTGCCCACGGCGACACCGTTCACCCAGGTCATGTCCGTCTCGTCAACGGATGCCAGTTCGAGCGTCGCGCCCTGCGCCGCCTGTTCCGCACTCAGCGTGACCTGCGTGCGATACCACACCATGCCGTTGTAATCGGCAAGCGCCGGGACGTTCCAATGCTCCCATGCGCCCAGCGCTGCCGGCGCCGGTTGCCATCCGCTGTCGCTGGCCTCCGCGCGCCACGGCGATGCGCCGGGCACAGCCTCATCGCGCGTCACCCACCACTGCTGCCAGTACCGCCCCCAGCGTGCGCGTGCCGCCAGGGGGTCACCGGCATACAGCGCGAGGATATCCAGGGGCTCTGCCATGCCCCGCTGCGCGCGCAGCGCCTCGACGCTGGTCCATGCCTCGATCCGCGAGCCGCCCCAAGCGGCCTGGATCAATCCCATCGGCACGGCGACCGTGTGCTGCAGCTCTCGTGCGAAGTAGAGGCAGGTCGCGGAGAAGTCACGCACCGTGGCGGGCGATGCCGGCGTCCAGGCAACCGCGCTCTGGAATGTCGTCTGCGCCTGCACCGCCGCGGCCTGCGGCACGGTGAACAGGCGGATCGTCGGCAGCGTGGCGGAGGCGATCTCGCTGCCTGCATTGAGCGCGCGCCACACGGGCAGCTCCATGTTCGACTGTCCGGAGCACAGCCAGACATCGCCGACCAGGATGTCGCGGGCGATCTGGATGTCCTTGCCGGACGTTGCCTGCAACATGTGGGGGCCGCCTGCCGGAGTCGGCTGCAGCGTGGCGTGCCATCGGCCCGTGGCATCCGCCTGCGTGGTCACCGCCTGCCCGGCGAAGGTCACGGAAACCTCCTGCCCCGCAGGCGCCTGGCCCCAGACCGCGATCGGCCGATCACGCTGCAGGACGGCATGATCCTGGAACAGCGGATGCAGCAACGCCGCCGGCTCCCGTGCCGCGACGGACCCGGCCATTGCAGCCAGGGCCAGCAGCAAGGCCGCCCGCCCGGCCCGTCCGATCATGCTCATCGTCCATCCCCCGGTGCGAAAGGAAACTGCAATGCCTGGTAATACGACAGCGGGTGCGGCGGTGGCGGTTCGCCGGGCGGCAACGGCCGGCCGCTGAGCGACTGGAAGTACGCCACGCTGGCATCGCGCCACCATTGCGCCTCCTCCTGCTGGATCTGCAGGAACGCGGCCACGTGCTGATAGCGTTGTGCATCGATCCGGCCCTGCAGGGTTGCCCAGGCAGCCTGCAGGGACTGCACCTGGCGCACGCCACGCGAGTAGCGTCCCACCAGTTCGTCCCACAGCACCTGCCCCGAACGCATGCGGTGATCCCACGGCACATGATGGAACCACAGCAGCAGCGACTCCGGCACCCGCGCCAGGTCGCCGTACTCCGCGGCGACCGCCGGGGCGTACTGGGACACCGCGTTGCTCCCGGCCGAGGTGCGGTCGAAGCCCACGCCGTGCCGGTCCGCGCGGTGGTAGTACACGGACGTCCAGTCGGCGCGTGGCCCTCCATCCACCCAGGGACCGGGGCCGTAGTGATGCCCACGGGCCATGAGGTGATGCAGGCCCAGCGGGGTCATGTAGTCCACCGCCGCTTCGCGCGAGGCCATCATCATCCGCACGATCGGGCCGGTCACCTGCGGGTCCGGCGAGAACGTCAGCGCGGCCCAGTCTTCAGCGATGGCGCGGGCAGACTGCTGCGGATTCCAGGCCAGCCGCCCGAAGGCATACCAGTTGGCCTGATCGAAGTGCGAGCCGCTCCAGGTCCGGTCCACGCCGATGTTGGCGACGCCGGCGATGCCGGTCAGCGCATGGCCGTGCAGCGAACCGTCGACCACACGCGCGACCGTGGAGCCCGGCCCGCGTACCCGGGTGTCGGCCCGCAGCACTTCCTCGTACAGCGTGCCCAGGTACACCAGGTGCGTCGCAAATCCCAGATACTCCTTGGTGATCTGGAACTCCATCATCAACGGCGTGCGTGGCATCGCGCCGAACAGCGGATGGAACGGCTCGCGGGGCTGGAAATCGATCGGCCCGTTCTTCACCTGCACGATCACGTTGCGGCGGAAGGCACCGTCCAGGCCGATGAACTCACCGTAGGCCTGCTTGGCGCGATCTTCCGGCACCTCGTGCGAGTAGACGAAGGCACGCCACATCACCACGCCGTTGTGCGGCGCCAGGGCATCGCCCAGCAGGTTGGCACCGTCGGCATGGGAGCGTCCGTAATCCTGCGGGCCCGGTTGGCCCTCCGAGTTCGCCTTGACCAGGAAGCCGCCGAAATCCGGGATGAGGGCGTAGATCTCTTCGACCTTTCTCCGCCACCAGCGCTGCACCTCCGGATCCAGCGGATCGGCCGTGGCCAGGCCGCCGAGCTCGATGGGCGCGCTGAAGCGTGCGCTCAGGTACACACGGATGCCGTAGGGGCGGAACAGGTCCGCCAGAGCGGCGGCCTTGGCGAGATAGGCCGGCGACAGGCTCAGGGCGCTGGCATTGACGTTGTTCAGTACGGTGCCATTGATGCCCAGCGACGCGTTGGCGCGGGCGTAGTCGGTATAGCGCGGGTCACGCCACTGCGGCAGGGTCTGCCAGTCCCACAGGGAGCTGCCCGCGTAGCCGCGTTCGACGTAGCGATCCAGGTTGTCCCAGTGATCGAGCACCCGCAGCGCAACCCGGGGCGATTCCCGCACGTCCAGCGACTCCAGCGATCCGCCACGCTGCAGCAGCCGCAGCAGGTGGAACACGCCGTACAGCACACCGATGTCCTGCCGTGCCGCCACCAGCAGAAGATCGCGTCCTCCGCTGCGGACCTTCCTGATCAGGTAGCCATCCTCGCCCAAGGTGGCAATGTCTTCGTGGAACGGCGCGACCAGCATCGAGGACTGCGGCGTGCCCAGCACCAGGGCGTGATCACCGGCGAGGTCCGTGCGGATGGGCGGTGCCTTTCCCAGTACCCCGGGAAGGCCGCGCGCCAGTTCATCACGCGCGGCGCGCTGGGTGGGCGTCTGGTCAGGGGCGACCACCTCGCCCAGCTGCAGCCGATAGCCGGCAGCGACCTCCGCGGCCGCCGGCACGTAGCGCATCCACAATGCGTAGCCATCCTCCGCATGTGCGCCACCGGCGCATGCCAGCAAGGCAAGGGCGGCGCACAGCCGTCCGCCGACAGCACGGAACAACGGCGTTAACATTCGACTTTGTAGACTACGACCGGCGCCGGAACGGTTCATCATCTGCCCTCGCACCTGCGCGGCAACGCCACCAAGAACAAAGGGATCGTGCATTGGACAAGCCGAAGAAATCGGTTCGCCGCAGAACCGCGGGCGTGACGATCGACGAGGTTGCGGCCCTTGCCGGCGTTTCGCCGATGACCGTGTCGCGGGTGATCAACCAGGGCAAGGTGCGGGACGTCACCCGCGAGCGGGTGATGCGTGCCGTGCGTGAGCTGGGCTATACGCCCAATCTGGCGGCCAGTTCGCTGGCCGCTGCGCAGCACACGCGCATTGCGTTGATCTATACCAATCCCAGCGGTGCCTACCTGCGCGAACTGCTGGTCGGGCTGCTGCGCGTCGCGTCCAGCTCTGCCATCCAACTGGTCATCGACTACTGGGACAACCTTGACGATGAGTCCGAGCGCACGGCAGCGCGTGCCCTGGCCAGCCGCGTCGACGGGGTGATCCTGCCGCCGCCGCTGTGCGAATCGCAGGCGGCCGTGAGTGAACTGGTGAAGGCCGGCATCCCGGTGGTGGCCATCGCATCGGGGCGCCTGAGCGAGGCCCTGTCCTGCGTCCGCATCGACGACTTCAACGCAGGCAAGGAAATGACCGAGCACCTGATCCGGCAGGGCCACAGCCGCATCGGCTTCATCCGCGGGCGCCGGGATCTGAGCGCGAGTGCGCGTCGCTACGATGGTTTCGTCACCGCGTTGCAGGAAGCCGGACTGTCGGTGGAACCCGGCCTGGTCCAGCACGGCGACTACACCTACCGGTCCGGACTGGCCGCCGCCGAGAAGCTGCTGTCCCAGCGTCGGCCACCGACGGCCATCTTCGCCAGCAACGATGACATGGCGGCAGCCGCCATCTCCGTGGCGCACCGACGCGGCCTGGAGGTTCCCCGCGACCTGTCGGTGGTGGGCTTCGATGACACATCGGCCGCGACCACCGTGTGGCCGGAACTGACGACGATCCATCAGCCGATCGCCTCGATGGCCAATGCTGCCATCGATATCCTGCTGCGCACCATCCGTCGCCCGGCCGGAAACGCCCCCGTACTGCGGGATCATGTCGTGCCGCATCGCCTGATCGCACGCGATTCGGTGGCGGCCCCGCCTACGCACCGGTAACGCACAGGCCCGTGTCATGCCGGCACCCGCACGGTGCCTGTGTCGAGCGCGCTGGCCTTCAGGCAGGATGCCATCACGCACCGCATCCGAGGGTGGTCTCGGCTTCGTTCAGCGCGCCCAGCGCCACGCGGGACACGGAGATCGTCATTGCATCAGCCGTCCCCACCGACCACGGCCGATCCAGCGCACCCACCTTCGCTCCGGCCGCAGCCAGGCATTTCAGGGGAATGCCCACGCGCGTCCACTGGCCGACCGGAAGCGCCGCCAGCGTGGGCCCGATGGCGATGCGGGCCGAGCACCCGGCACCACAGCCCACCGCCAGCCACGCGTCGCCACGTGGTGCCACGTCGACACGCAGCGTGGTCAACAGCATCAGATCACCGTTGGCTTCCCGCTGCAGGTCCAGCGGCGTGTGCGACTGCAGTGCGGCCACGGCTTCCCCCTGACCCGACCAGGCAAGACGCCGGCCATCCTCCTGGGCAAGATGGTCCACACCGGTGATCTTCAGACGGTCATCTGCCAGTGCATCCGGCACGCTGATCACGGTCATGCCCTGCCCCGCACCATCTTCCAGCCGCAGCGCCATGCCGGCACCTGCATCGCCGCGGGCAAAGAAGACACCGGTTGCCCCCTCGTTGCCGGTGACGCCCGAAACTTCCGGCAGCGCCGCCAGATCGCCCTTGTCGGCATAGCTCAGACCGAAGCCGAACGGGAACAGCGGGGCGTAGTCCTTCTGGCCGACGTTGTTGGCGTACTGCGTGGCCGTACGTGGCCAGCTGAAGCTGAGTCTGCCCTTGAAGTCGTGCTGCATGCGGCCATCCGGACCACGCAGCAGTACGTCGGCAACGCCACCGCCTTCCGATCCCGGCAGCCACGCCGCCACGAAGGCGTCCGCGGCATTGATTTCCCGGTTCACCCAGAGAGGTCGCCCGCTCAGGAAGACCGCCACCACTGGAATGCCGTCTTCCTTGAGCCGGCGAATCAATCCCAGATCCGTTTCATCGCCGGGCTTGTAGGCCAGCGTGGGCAGGTCGCCCTGGAACTCGGCATACGGATCTTCACCGAACACCACCACCGCCACATCCGGCTTCACTGTGTATCTGCCATCGATGGCAAGCGTGGCCTCGCCACCCGCGGCCCTGGCCTGCTGCGCAATGCCCTCGAAGATCGTGTCCGCATTGGGGAAGTCCTTGCGGGTGGTGCCGGTGCCCTGCCAGTTCAGCGTCCAGCCGCCGGCCTGCTTGCCGACATCATCGGCACCGTCGCCGGCCACGAGGATCCGCTGCTTCGGCGACAGCGGCAGGATGCCGTTCTGGTTCTTCAGCAGCACCAGCGACTCGCGCACCGCCTGCCGCGCCACCGCGCGATGCTCAGGGGCGCCGATCAGCGCGAACTGGCCGCCGACCGCCCGGGTGGAAGGTCTGCCCGCCTCGAACAGGCCCAGGCGGAACTTCACCCGCAGGATCCTGCGCACCGCATCATCCAGCCGCTCAGCAGTGATCCTGCCGTCCTTCACGGCTGCCAGGGTGGTTTCGTAGAAGCCCTTCCAGCTGTCCGACGCCATGGCCATGTCCAGGCCCGCATTGATGGTGGCGGGACAGTCGGTGGTCGTGCAGCCCTTGATCTGTCCATGGCCATTCCAGTCGCCGACCACGAAGCCACCGAAGTTCATCCGCCCTTTCAGCACGTCGGTGAGGTAGTGCCGGTGGCCGTGCATCTTCTCGCCGTTGACGCTGTTGAACGACGCCATGGCGGTCTGTGCCCCGGCAGCGATCGCCGGCGGATACCCGGCCGCATGGATGCGCACGAGCTCGGCCTCGCTGATGCGGGTGTCGCCCTGGTCCTTCCCGCCGGTCGTGCCACCATCGCCCAGGAAGTGCTTCACCGACGCGATCACATGGCGGCCATCAAGAAAGTCAGGCGACCCTATCCTGCCCTGCAGGCCCTCCACCATGGCACCCGCATAACTGGCCACTACGGTGGGAGACTCCGAATAGCCCTCGTAGGTGCGCCCCCAGCGGTCATCCTGCGGAACCGCGACCGTTGGCGCGAACGTCCATTCCATGCCGGTGACGCGTGTCTCCAGCGCGGTGATCTCGCCGATCCTGCGCAGCAGCTCGGGATTGCGAGCAGCGCCGAGCCCGATGTTATGTGGGAACAGCGTGGCGCCGATGATGTTGCTCTGCCCGTGCACCGCGTCGATGCCGAACAGCAGCGGAATTGCCTTTCCACCCTGCGAGGTGTCCATGGAGGCGTCGTAGAACGCGTCCGCCAGCGCCAGCCACTCGGCGGGCGATGCATCGTAGCGACCGCCAGGATCGGAGTTGCCTCCGGCCAGGATCGAGCCGAGCCGGTATCTGCGCACGTCGTCGGGGGTGATGCTGGCGATGTCTCCCTGCACCAGCTGGCCGACCTTTTCCTCCACGGTCATGCCGGCCATCAGGTCGGTGATGCGTTTCTCCAGTGCGGCATCCTCGGCCAGGGGCCAGGCCACCTGTGGCCATGGATCAGCCTCGGTAGCGGTGGCCTGCGCTGGCCGGTCTCCCCCCTTGCAACCGACCAGCGCCAGCATCAGTCCGGCGATCAGCGCGCCGGCACGGCGCATGGAATCCTGCGATGTCATGGCGCTCATCCTTCCATCTGCTCCAGTTCCTTGCCCTTGGTCTCGTGCACATGGCGCAGCACGAACACGACCGAGACCACCGCGGCCACCAGGTAGATGCTGTAGGTTGCCGCCAGCCCGGCCGCGGCCAGCAGCATCGGAAACGTCACCGTGACCGCGAAGTTCGACGTCCACTGCGCTGCACCGGCGACGGCCAGTGCCGAGCCCCGGATCTGGTTGGGGAACATCTCGCCCAGCATCACCCACATCACCGGTCCCCAGGACAGATTGAAGAACACGACGTAGGCATTGGCGGCGACCAGCGCCAGGGTGCCCATGCGGCCCGGCAGCTGCAGGTGCCCGTCGGCCAGCGAGCCGCTGGCGAAGGCCACCACCACCAGCGCCAGGGATACGGACATGCCCACCGAGCCGATCCACAGCAGCGGCTTGCGACCGATACGGTCGATCAGCAGCACGGTGACGAGGCATGCGCCGATGCTCAGTGCGCCGGACAGCACATTGATCAGCAGCGCGTCGTTCTCCGAGAACCCGACCGCCTGCCACAGCACGGCGCCGTAGTAGAAGACCACGTTGATGCCGACCAGCTGCTGGAAACAGGCCAGGCCGACACCCACCCAGACGATGGGACGGATCCGCCCGGTCGCCCTGCTCCTCAGGTCGGACAGCCGCGGACGATGATGGTCGGTGGACAGGGAGGCCTCGATCTCGTCGAGCGTGAGCTGTGCCTTGTCGCGGCCCAGCAGCCGGGTGAGAACCCGCAGTGCGTCCTCCTTGCGCCGCTTCACCACCAGGTAGCGGGGGCTCTCGGGGATGGTCAGCAACAGCAGCAGGAACACCAGCGAGGGCACCGCCTGCATCCAGAACATCCAGCGCCAGGCGGCCTGCCCTGCCCACAGAGGCTCCGTCGATGCCCCGGCGGCGGCGGCCAGCAGGTAGTTGGACAGGAACGCTGCGGTCAGCCCGCTGATGATCGCGATCTGCTGCACCGTAGCCAGTCGGCCACGGTAACGGGCGGGTGCCACCTCGGCGATGTAGGCCGGTGAAATCACGCTCGCCGCGCCAACTGCAAATCCCCCTATCACCCGCGCGACGATGAACCACGCGGAAGAACCCGCAGCGCCGGCCCCCAGCGCCGACAGCAGGAACATCACCGCCGACAGGATCAGCACATTGCGCCGCCCCAGCCGGTCGGCCAACCTGCCGGCGCTGAAGGCGCCCACGGCGCAGCCCAGCAACATCGAGGCGATCTCGAAGCCCTGCATCCATTCCCCGGAGCGGAACGCCTGGTGCAGGCCGTCCTGGGTGCCGTTGATGACGCCACTGTCAAACCCGAACAGGAACCCGCCAATCGTTGCCACCACGCTGATCAGAACGATCAGCCGTGTGTTCTCTCCGCCATCTGCTGCCTGGTTCATCGACATCCCCTCGATCGCTCCATTGTCGCCTTGACGCTGCCGTGCTCAGCGCAGCAGATACTGGTTGAGCAGGTTCTCGTAGCGTTCCTGCTTGCCGCTGGTCTGGCGCGGCTCGCCGTTATCGGCGGCCAGCGTGGCCAGGTCGGCAAGGCTCAGCGTGCCGCGCTCGAAATCCTTGCCGGCTCCCGTGTCGAAGCTGGCGTAGCGTTCCCTGCGCCACTGCTCCCACGGCGACTCGGTGAGCAGTGCGTGTGCCACTTCCAGACCTCGTGCGAACGCGTCCATGCCGCCGATGTGGGCAATGAACAGGTCTTCCAGGTCAGTCGACTCCCGGCGCACCTTGGCGTCGAAATTCAGCCCGCCCTCCAGGCCACCCTGCCGCAGCACGACCAGCATCGCGCCTACGGTGTCGTACAGATCGCTCGGGAACTGATCGGTGTCCCACCCGTTCTGCGCATTGCCACGGTTGGCATCGATGCTGCCAAGCAGGCCATGGTCGGAGGCCACCTGCAGGTCATGCTCGAAGGTGTGCCCCGAGAGCGTGGCGTGGTTCGCTTCGATGTTGAGCTTGAAGTCCTTGTCCAGCCCGTGCTCCTTCAGGAAGCCCACCACGGTCGCGCTGTCGAAATCGTACTGGTGCTTCATCGGCTCCATCGGCTTGGGCTCGATGAGGAAGTTGCCTTTCAGGCCGATGCTGCGGCCGTAGTCGCGGGCCATCGTCAGGAACCGCGCGAAATGCTCGATCTCGCGCTTCATCTGCGTATTGGCCAGCGACGCGTAGCCTTCGCGCCCACCCCAGAACACGTAGTGCTCGCCCCCCAGCTCGACGGTGGCATCCAGCGCGGCCTTCACCTGCACCGCGGCACGGGCAACCACGGCGAAATCAGGATTGGTCGATGCGCCGTTCATGTAGCGCGGGTGCGAGAACAGATTGGCCGTACCCCACAGCAGCTTGACCCCGGTGGCGTCCTGGCGGGCCTTGGCCAGGCGCACCATGTGCGTGAGATTCTTCTGGTACTGGCCAATGTCGTCTGCATCCGGCGCCAGGTCGATGTCATGGAAGCACCAGTACGGCACGCCCAGCTTGGTGAAGAACTCGAAGGCTGCATCGACCTTCGCCTCTGCAGTGGCCAGCGGCGAACCGGCCTCCCACGGAAACTGCCGGGTTCCCGGTCCGAACGGATCGTGGCCGGCGTTGCAGAAGGTGTGCCAGTAGCACACGGCGAAGCGCAGGTGCTCCTGCATGGTCTTGCCGCCGATGACCCGGTTCGCGTCGTAGACCTTGAAGGCGAGCGGATTGTCCGAGTCCCTGCCCTCGAACGGAATGCGGCCGACGCCCGGGAAGTACTCTTTGGCGCCGATGAAGGGCTGCGTGGTCATGGTACGTGCTCCTGTCGTTGTGCGGGATGTTGGAGGGAGGCGGACCTCAGCCGCGCTGCAGCGGCGTGACGGCCTCGAGATGGCGGAGAAAACGCGAATAGGCGGAGGCATAGGCCGCACTGCGGCCGGAATCCGGACGCGCGGACAGTGCCGGGTCCAAGCTGACATGCTGCGCGGTGACCTCGCTGATCGGCGCGGCATCACCCTGCGACCGCCCGATGGCCCACAGGGCCTGCAGCGCCGCACCGAATGCCGCGCCTTCGGCCTGCACCGGCACGTCGACCGGCAGTCCGAACACATCGGCCACCAGCTGCCGCCACGCGGCACTGTTGCTGCCACCCCCGGTAAGCACGATGCGGTCGAACTGCATGCCGGCGCGCCTGAACGCGTCGTAGCCGAACTTCAGGCTGTAGGTCGCCCCTTCCATGGCAGCGCGGTAGATGTGCGCCGGCGTGAAGTTATGGGTGTCCAGGCCGGCCAGCACGCCCTTGCCCAGCGGCAGGTCGGGGGTGCGCTCGCCATTGAGGAACGGCAGCATGACCAATCCGCCAGCGCCGGGCGACGTCGCGTCGAGGTGGGCATCGCCGTCACGCGTACTGAAACCAAAGGTACTCGCTACCTGCTCGGTCACGACGGTGCAGTTCATCGTGCAGATCAGCGGCAGCCAGCCGCCGGTGGAAGAGCAGAAGGCGGCCCAGGCCCCGTCCGGATCGATCACCGGTGAATCGGAGTAGGCAAACAACGTGCCCGACGTTCCCAGGCTCATCGCCAGGCGGCCTTCCGTGACGCAGCCGGTGCCGATGGCCGCCATCATGTTGTCGCCACCGCCGACCGCCACCTTCACCGTCACCGGCAGTCCGAGCATGCTGGCAGCCGCGGGGTCGATATCGAACAACGCATCAGGTGGGGCGATGGGGGGAAGGCAGGCGGCAAGATCGCGGTCCGGATCCGTGGCGCGCAGCAGCGCCTGCGACCACGTGCGCGTGCGCACATCGAGCCAGCCCGTGCCGGAGGCATCTCCGTGCTCGCAGAACCGCTGCCCGGTCAACACGAAATTGAGATAGTCGTGCGGCAGCAGGATGGTCGCCAGCCGCGCATAGGCTGCCGGGCGATGCGTCTTCGTCCACGGCAGCTTGGAGGCCGTATAGCCGGCAAGGATCGGATTGCCGGCCAGCGCGATGGTCCGGTCGATTCCGCCGGCGGCATCCATGATCCGGGTGCATTCGGCCGACGTGCTGGTATCGCACCAGAGCTTGGCCGGCGCCAGCACGTCGCCCGCCGCATCCAGCGGCACGAAGCCGTGCTGCTGGCCCGATACGGCCAGACCTGCAATGCGTGACCGGAGCGATGGATCAATCCCGTCGAAGCAGGTGCGCAGCGCCGCCACCCAGTCGGCCGGCACTTGTTCCCGGCTGCCATCGGCGCCGCTGCTCATCTCCAGCGCCGCGCTAGTGCGGGCGACAACGGCACGCGCCTCCGGGTCGTAGACCAGCACCTTCAAACTCTGCGTTCCTGCGTCGACACCGGCAACCAGACCCATCGAAACCGCCTCCGAACACCTAAAAGTTAGCGCTACCATTTCTGACATTCAAAAAAGGAGGCCTTGTTGCACTGCCTCCTCGTTTGCACGGCGTGCGTGCCGCCCGCCGTGATGCCGCACTGTAACCAGCCGCGGCGGAAAAAGCGTGCTGCAACGCAAAACCCTGCTCGCCGTCGCGGCATCTGCAGGCACACCTGTTACGACGCCGCCCTGTTCGCGTGCCATACCTCGGGGCCCGACCGGCAATAGCGGTCGATGAATTCCGCCTGCGATGGCATCTGCGTGGCCGCCTGCCGCACCGGCTGCTGGATGCGTTTCAGCAGCGTGCGCAGGTCGGCGTCACTCAGTGCCCGCGCAAGCGGGTGCGGGCGGCCCGGTTGGATGCCCTGGCCAAGCAGCACACTGGTCCACGACTCGACCCGGAACAGCTCGCCGGGGTCCTGCCACGCGTGCGCGCGCTCACGCCACGCGCGCAGCCGCTGCTGCAACGACTCGGGCACCGCCATCTCGCGGCACGCCTTCCACAACGGCTCTTCGCGCTGGGTGGCGTGGTAATGAAGGATGATGAAATCGCGCACGTGTTCCATCTCCTGGCAACTGACCTCGTTGTATAGCTGCACCAGTGAGGCCGCGATCCCATCGAACGGAAACAACTGGATCAGCCGCACCACGGCGCTGATCGTCAGATGGATGCTGGTGGATTCCAACGGTTCGATGAAGCCACTGGCCAGCCCCAGCGCAACCACGTTCCTGTTCCAGGCCTGCAGACGGCGTCCACTGCGGAAGGGCACCTGCCAGGGTTCGCGCAGCGGCGGTGCGCCCACGTCGCGCAGCAGCTTCGCCCTCGCCTCGTCGTCGGACATGTGCCGGCTGGAATAGACCAGCCCGCATCCGACGCGGTGCTGCAGCGCGATATGCCAACGCCATCCGGCTTCATGGGCGATGGCCCGGGTGTACGGCACCGGTGGAGCGACCGATTCGGTCTGTACCGCGACGGCACGATCGCACGGCAGCCATTCGTGCCAGTCCTCATAGCCGGTCTTCAATGTCTGCTCGATCAGAAGGCCACGGAAGCCGGTGCAGTCGATGAACAGATCGCCCTCGATGACCTGCCCGTCGTCCAGCACCAGCGACTGCACCGAACCATCATGCGCATGCTGTCTGACCTCGGCGATCCTGCCCTCCACCCGTCGCAGGCCGTGCGCCTCGGCTCTGCGGCGCAGGAACCGGGCGTAGAGACCGGCATCGAAGTGATAGGCGTAGCTGGGCTGCGGCTGGGTCTGCAGCGAGAAGCGGTCGTCGCGCGAGGCGACGCTCTCCAGGCAGAAATCGCCCAGGTCCGATGGCATGCCGCGGCGGAGGCTGTCCAGCCAGAAATGGTGGAACGGCGTGGCCCAGGTGCCATGTCCGATGGTGCCGAACGGATGGAAGAAGCGCTCGCCCGGCAGGCGCCAGTTCTCGAACGAGATCGACAGCTTGAACGTGCCGGCCACCGCGCGCAGGAACTCCTGCTCGTCGATCTGCAGAAAGTGATGGAAAGTGCGGATGGGCGGTACGGTGGACTCGCCGACACCGACCGTACCGATCTGCTCGGACTCGACCAGGGTGATGTCCAGCTGGTCGCGGAATTGATGGGACAGCGCACATCCGGCCAGCCAACCGGCGGTGCCACCGCCGGCAATGACCACCTTGCGGATGCGCCCTTCTGCTGTGCTCGCGGTATCGATCACGGTGCCCCTCAGCGGTTGAGTCTGCCCAGCAGCATCGCGCGCATGCGGCGCGCGCGCTGCTCGTCGAACGGTGCAAGATCCCCCCGCGCATCGTCGGGCAGGTGCTGCCCCGCGCGCTCGCCGGGGCCGAATACGTAGTACTGGAAGAGCGCTTCCCACGCCTTCTTTTCACGCGCGGGCAGATCGCGCAGGGCCCACATCGCATGGTGCAGCGCCGGCAGGGGCGAGCCGAGGAAGGCCGGCGAGCTACGCCACCAGTAGTTCACCAGCACATTGAACGGCGCCAGGCTGCGCACATGGTGCCACCACATGCTGGGAATGAAGATGGCATCCCCTGGCTCCAGCACTGCGCTGCGTGCACTCGCCAGGGCCTCCCTGAAGCGGGGATACCTGTCGAAGTCGGGACGTTCGAAGTCCACCACGCTCACCACCTGGCCGCCTGGCGTGGGATCCAGCGGGCCTGGGTAGAGATTGTCGATCTGTTCGGGCGGGAACAGCGTGAACTCGCGTCGGCCCACCGCGCAGCACGCAAGGTTGTCGGGGGTATCGAAATGGCACGATGCGGTGACGCGGTTGCCGATCCAGATGCTGGCCAACGCGTCGATGCCCTGCCCTGCCAACCCGGCCTGGTTGGCCTGTGCGAATGCCGGCAGCAATGCCCGCTCCACCGGCAGCGACGCCACGTAGTAGGTGGGCGGTCTTGGCTCATGCAGCGTCGAGGCGATCCCGTCCAGCACCTCGCTGAGCGATGCCCGACGGACCTCGAAGTTCAGACGGCTGAAGTCGGCGGTGTAGAACGGGCGCCCGTCGATGTCTGGCCCGCCGAACGAGTACTGGATGGGCACGCCCGCGTCGACGCCGCCCAGGTAGGCCAGCGCGTCCAGCGTGGAGCGCTGTCCAGCCTCGACCAGCGGCCAGTTTGACGCAATGCCTCGCAGCACTACCGGCTCTCCGGCCTCGACCAGCGAGGCCAGAGGCAGCGCAGCAGGATCGATGCCCTCCAGTATCCGCATCGCAGCCCCCATCGCCCGCCCTCAGTTCCTGGCCGTGGACGCTGCTGCTTCCTGCGCGCGCAGGCGCCGCTGCTTCTCGGCGATCAGGCGGCGCATGTTGTGCAGCGACGCCAGCATCAGGTAGGCGCCCTCAAGGCAGCCAGCGCGATTCAGCGCGGCCAGCGTCGAGTCGTCCAGCAGCGCCAGGCGCTCACGGTCGATGCCGTGCAATCCGTTCACGCTCACCCGGTGATGCTGCGTGATCTGCACATCGAGCGTGACCGGCTGGATCAGTCCGCTTTCGTCAAGCATTGCAAACATCGCGGCGCCGAACGCGCTGCCATCATGGATGCCACGCAGCACGCCGGCGATGTGGTCGAGGTAGGGGGTGTTGCCACCCTGCGGCAGGAACAGCGGCTCGCCGGCGTCGGTGTTGACCCGGGGATGGTCCAGATCGACATGCATCACCGCCTCCCGGGTGAGCACACCGTCGATGTAATGCTCCTGGAATCCGATCAGAAACGGCCCCTTCGCTGCGGCTCCCGGAAGATAGGAGGCGTTCCAGCGGCCGTCCTGCAGGAACAGGTTCTCGTGCTGTTCAAACCCGAGCAGGGCGACGGCCTGCCATTCGCCCGATCCGGCCTGTTTGCGCAGGAAGATGGGATATTCCCGCTGCAGTTCGGCGAACTCGCTGGGATAGGCCGGCACCATGCCCACGGCGTCGCCGAACTCGGGGCCGAAGCCGGTGGCGACCCTCAGGTCCCGATGGGCGATGTTGTTGAGCATTTCATAGCGGGCCATCAGGGTGTCCAGTCCGGTGCGGGGCCAGTGGCCGGCAGGGTACCGCCGGCACGTGCGACAGGTGCTGCGTCAGGACAGGCCCGTGCGGTACCGTTGCCGGGACAACGGTACCGCGCCGGACGGGTCCGTCGCCAGACTCAGAACTTGTAACGGACACCCAGCATGTAGCGTGGGCTCTGGTCAGCCAGCTTCACGATCATCTGCGACGTGCGCGAGCGCCAGCGTACGTCCTCGCCGGTCAGGTTGATCGCTTCCAGTCCGAACGACCAGTGGTCGTCCAGCGTGTAGTTCACGCTCAGATCCCACTGCTCGTAAGCCTCCACATAGTAGGGATTGCGGCTGGCGCCCTGGTTGGCCAGGATCAGGTACTGGTCGCGCCAGTTCCACGCCAGGCGGACCGACCAGCCGTACTTCTCGTACATGAGCAT
This sequence comes from Stenotrophomonas sp. YJH_SMC_36, assembly GCF_059369935.1. Classification (NCBI taxonomy): domain Bacteria; kingdom Pseudomonadati; phylum Pseudomonadota; class Gammaproteobacteria; order Lysobacterales; family Lysobacteraceae; genus Stenotrophomonas; species Stenotrophomonas sp. YJH_SMC_36. The sequence goes on from NZ_JCAFTD010000004.1 coordinate 318,118, forward strand.
GGCGTTGGCGGTATCACTCAGACCGGTGAGCGAGAACTGGTCGATGCCCGGATCGCCGCCATTGTTGTAGCCGACGTCGCCGCTGACGATCGTGTAGTTGGCCAGCACGCCGAAACCGGTGTCGCCGAAGAAGTACTGCCCGCCGAGCTCCCAGCCGTGCAGCTTGGACTTGTTCTGGTTGATCGGGCGGTTGACATTGAACTGGTACAGCGGATCGTCCGCCTGGCCATACAGATCGTAGGCCGCTTCGGTGGCCAGCACCTGCGCGTCGGTTCCGTTGTAGGCCGCCAGTCCGGCGGGGTTGTTGCGCAGCAACGCCAGCGCGGTGAACAGCGAGGTGTCGTTGGCCGAGCAGGCGGCCGCATTGGCGGCACCGACCTGGGAGACGCAGGCTGCACTGGTGAGGAAGTCCAGAGCCGCACGCGCATCCGGGCCGGACGTGGGATCGGTCAGCCCGTACAGGCTCTCCTGGACAACGGTATTTCCGATGAAGTTGTCGACCGACTTGTTCCAGTAGGTCAACGACACATAGCTGGCGTCGGCGAAATACCACTCCAGCCCGAGGTCGAGGTTGTCCGATTCCAGCGGCTTCAGGCTGGGATTCTGCGCGTTGCCGCTGGCGCGCGACGACGGATCGATCAGCACCGATCCGAACGGCTGCTGTGCGCCCGGGCCCGCATAGAGATTGCCGTAGGGCGCGCGGGCGATGCTCTTGCCGAACGAGGCACGGCCTTTCAGCTCATCGGTGAAATCGATGCTGAAATCGAGATTGGGCAGGATGTAGCTGTACCTTGCCTTCTCGGTGAAGGGCTGCTGCTCGTCGGACAGCACGATGCGGAAATCGTTGTTGGCCTGCCACTCGATGGACTCGGGAACGGCGATGACCGAGGTCGAGACCACGTCGGTGGTTTCGTAGCGCACGCCCAGCCGGGTATTGGTGCGCATGCTGCCCAGCTGGCCATCCAGTTCCACCTGGAAGTAGGCCGCCTTGGTCTTCTCTTCCACGAAGTTGTCGGCCGCGCGTTGCGGGCTGACTCCCAGTCCCACGCCATATTCGTCCGCCGCCCACTGTGCGAGCTGGCCGGCGTTGCCGCGCCATGCGGGCCAGCTGCTGGCGCTGTAGTCGTCGAACAGGCCGACGATGTTGACCGGACGCAGCAGATCCATGAGCCCGGCATCGGTATCCCGGTTCACGTTGGCCACGCCCCAGTCACCGAGGGTCGAGTAGGCCTCGGCTGCCTGGATGCGGTGCGTGGTCGACTTGTTGGTGTCCACGCCGAACTGGAACCGCCCCTGGTCGAAGTTCCATTCGCCGTCCACGCGGGCCTGCTTGATCTCGCTCACCTGCGACTGTGCGTTGACACGCAGCACCTGGGTGCCGATCTCGCCCTCCTGGAAGCCCGGGTTGACCACGCCGTTGGTGCCGGCGATCGCATCTGCCGTGCTGGGATACCAGGTCTGGGTGCCGACCGGCAGACCATTGTTGAACTCCAGTTCCTGCACCCAGGAGCCACCGCAATGGGGGCCACGGGTACAGTTGTTGGTGCCGGCAATGCTCATGAAGATCGAGCCGCCGCCGGTGAGCGGATCATTCGGACGACTCTCGTTCTTCGAATTGTGTGCGTCGAAGCTCAGCTTGAAGCGGTCGGTGACATTCCACACGGCATTGAAGCCAAGCGATCCCAGCTTGTACTCCTGCATGCTGCGCTGCTGTTCCAACCCGAAATCCTTGGTGCCGGCGATTTCGCGGATGTAGACCGGGGTGGCCACTGCACCACTGGTATCGAACTGGACGTTGGTGTAGTTGCTGTTCTGCAGCCACATGCCCTGCTCGCCACGGTTCTCGGTGATCTCGTTGGTCGAGTAGGTGTAGTCCACGGTCAGGGTCAGGCTGTCCGTGGGCGCGAACTGCAGAACGGCCTGGCCGTTCACGCGTTCCCGCTCGAACTCCGAGAATGCATAGCGCAGGTCGTTCGGGCGTGCATAGAGCTGGCCGATCTCCGGCGCGTTGACCACCGTCGGGTTGCCGGGCATCGAGCCCGTCCACGGCTGCACGTTCCAGTAGTTCTCCGTGGCCTGAACCGAGCCGCCCTTGCGCTTCTGCTGGCTCGCGCTCAGGCTCACACCGAAGGTCTTTTCCGGGTTGCTGTAACTGAAGATGCCCGACAGCTCCGGCGTCAGATCATTGTCGAACGGCTGGCTGCGGTCGGAGACGAGCTTCGCGCCGGCATTGGCGATGATGCCTTCGTGATCCAGCGGCCGCGCGGTCAGGATGTTGATCGTCGCGCCGATGCCGCCGCTGGGTACCTGCGCCTGGCTGGTCTTGTAGACCTCGATGCCGTTGATGGCCTCGGCGGCCAGCTGCGCGAAGTTGAAGGCGCGGGTGCCACCGTCGACGCCACCGATGGCGACCTGCCCGGACGCACCGAATGCATCGGCACCGGGCATCTGGCGTCCGTTGAGGGTCACCATGTTGAACTGCGGACCGAAGCCACGTGCAGTGACCTGTGCACCTTCGCCGTCACGACGCTCGATGGAGATGCCGGTGATGCGCTGCAGCGACTCCGCCAGGTTGGTATCGGGGAACTTGCCGATATCCTCGGCACTGATCGCGTCCACCACGCCAGCCGAATCACGCTTGATGTCCATGGCCTGGCTGAGGCTGTTGCGGATACCGGTCACCTGCACCGCGTCCAGCTGAGTAGGCTGCGTCTGCGCCGTAGGCGGCTGTGCGGTGGTCGTGGAGGCCTCCTGTGCGAAGGCGGGATTGATCACCAGGACGCCGCCGACGAACGTGAACATGGCCCTGGAGCGGAACTTCGCCAAGGTCCGGCTCATGGACGGGTCCTCGGGTCTGGAGTAGCACGGAAACTGCGAGCGCTCATGAAAGTCCCCTATGACATACGATCGAATGGATGTACCGCCCCCTCCCAGGGGCACGCACGGGCGAGGCCCGTATTCCAAACCGAACATCGCGGGCGCCGGACGCGCCGCGACTCAAACTCGCTTTCAAGCCTGCCAGGACGAACACGCGGTAAAGAAGGCAGCCCCTGGACCCAAAACCCCGAATCTATTGGTAGCGCTACCATCGCGTTGAGGCGCAGACTAATCACCCTGGTTCCCGCTTGTCACCGTGCAGCGCAGCAAATCATTCCCGCGGCAGTCCCCTTGTGCGCATCGCACACGCGGCCGCGGCGCGACCCACACGGTATGATGCCGCGTTTCCTGCTCCCCCTCCCCATGCTCGCTTCCTACTCCTCCGCCATCATCTGGTCGGCGGTGGCGCTCGCCACCGTGGGTCTGCTGTTCCGTCCTTTCCGCCTGCCCGAGTATGTCTGGGCCGTCGTGGCGGCGGCGCTGCTGCCGCTGACCGGTGTGATGCAGGTCGGCACGGTCCTCGGCGCGGTCGCCGAAGGCGGTGATGTCTATCTGTTCCTGGTTGGGATGATGGTTCTGGCAGAGCTCGCGCGGCGGGAAGGCCTGTTCGACTGGCTGGCGCTGTACGCGGTGCGGCACGCGGGGGGCTCCGGGCGGCGGCTGTTCGACCTGGTGTTCCTGGTGGGCACGCTGGTGACGGTATTCCTCTCCAACGACGCGACCGCGGTCGTGCTGACCCCTGCGGTCTATGCCGCGTGCAGGGCGGCCCGCGCCAATCCTCTGCCCTACCTGTTCGTCTGTGCGTTCATCGCCAATGCGGCAAGCTTCGTGCTGCCCATCTCCAATCCGGCCAATCTGGTGGTGTATGGCAGGCACATGCCACCGCTGCAGCAGTGGCTGGCGCAGTTCGCGTTGCCGTCGCTGGCGGCGATCGGTGCGACCTACCTGGTCCTGCGCTGGGTGCACCGCCGCGAGATCGCGCAGCCACTGGCCCCGGCGCCGGAACATCGCCCCCTGTCTGCTGGCGGTCGCCTGAGTGCTTACGGCGTGCTGTTCACCGGCTCAGCGCTGCTGGTGACGTCGGCGTTGAACGGCCCGCTGGGTCTGGTGACCTTCTGCGCAGGCAGCGCGAGCGTCGTCGCCGTCGCCCTTCGCCAGCGCCAGAGTCCGCTGCCGCTGCTGCGCAACGTGTCCTGGGGCGTGCTGCCGCTGGTGGCAGGTCTGTTCGTTCTGGTCGAAGGCGTGGCACAGACCGGCGTGATACAGATGGCGGCCAGTGCGCTGGAGTCCCTTGCCCGCACCTCACCCCACCAGGCCGGGTGGCTGGCCGGCTCGGCCGCAGCCCTGCTCAGCAATCTCGCCAACAATCTGCCGGTGGGCCTGGCCGCAGGCTCACTGGGGCAGATGGCCGACCTGCCAGCGCAGACGCGCGCGGCACTGCTGATTGGTGTGGACCTCGGCCCGAATCTGTCGGTGGCCGGTTCGCTGGCGACCCTGCTGTGGTTGGTGGCCCTGCGTCGCGAAGGCGAACATGTCAGCGGGCTCGACTTCCTGCGCATCGGCGTACTGGTGATGCCGCCCGCGCTGCTTGGGGCATTGCTGCTGCTCTGAGCCATCGCTGGCCCGGCACAGGGTTCAGTGCGGCTGCCTGCGCGAGCGGAACGCCGCCACCTTCATGCGGTTTCCGCACTGGGCCATGCTGCACCAGCGCCGCCAGTCACTTCACATGGTGAACCACGGTACTCGGCCATAGTGGCCGGAGTTCGTCATCATGTTGAGCGTTCATGGCAGCAGTCCGCGCGCACCTCAAGCATTTGCCTCGCCGGTGGCGCACAGCGCTCTACATCCTGCTCGGCCTCTACGCAGCCTATCTGTTGGCGGGCAACGTCTTCCTCAACACGCCGCTGTTCGACAACGTCACCAACCGCAAGCCGCAGAAGTTCGTGATGACCACGGGCCCGGCGATCACACTGGTGCCGGGCCACGTGATCGCCTGGAACGTGCACATGCGCGGCCACGTCAACCACACGGTCTATGTGCTGCATGCGGAACGTGCCAGTGCGCGCCTTGCCCTCCTCCCCCTGTTCCGGCGCGAAGTCCGGGTGCCGCGGCTGCAGGCGACCGGTGTTTCGGCCGACGTCAGTCGCGTCGATCAGGTCGTCCCCTCGCCCCCCCGCGGCACCCGCGGGTGGACGCTGCGCTTCAACGCCATCCATAGCGACAGCATCCGCAGTGCCCGGCTGGGCAAGCTGCTGATCATCGGCAAGGGAGCCGGAACGGTCGGTTTCCTCAAGCAACTGCGCGGCGGTCCGTCGGAACTGTTCGATTCCCAGGTCCGCTTCGATGCCGCCGACGTCAGTTATGACGGCGTCCAGCTGCTGGGGGACACAGAACTCACGTCCCGCTTCAGCTATCCCCGCCATTTCCGCGACCAGGCGCCCGGCTTGGCCAAACTGGGCCTGTTGCGGGCTGCGCTCAAGGTCAACGCACGAAGCCAGGGGCTGCGCCTGGATACCGCCCTGGCGCAGCCGCGGATCGCCAGTGCCCCGGTGCCGGGGCGACTGCAGATGGACATCCGCATGGACCATGGACGCCTGCAGCCCGGCAGCCACGCGCTGTGGCACGTGCCCCTGCTGCTCGGTGACGGCGCTCCCGGCCGTGGCGTTCTGGCCCTGCAGCTCAACACCGCCGACGACATTCGGCTGCAGGCCCGGCTGCCTCCCAAGGAAGGAACGGGCGCAGCGCTGGACGCCGATCTGCGGATTGCTGGCCGTGAGATTCCTTTCCGCCAGATCGACCAGTTGATCGAACGGACCTCGGGAACGGTGCGCGGCGAGTGGACCTTCACCTCACTCAACTGGATCCCCGCGCTGTTCGTTCGCAAACCCTGGCTGCAGCTCGATGGCGGCGGCGTCCTGCAGGCGGATCTGAAGCTCCGCAACGGTGAACTGGTGGCGGGCAGCACGGTCGACATTCCCTCCGCCAAAGCGGTTGCCGGTATTGCCGGCGTGACGATGGCGGGCACGGCCAGCGCGCATGGTGAGCTCAAGGACGGATCGCCCACCCGCGCCGAGCTGTCGGTACGCCTGCCCCGCTTCACTGCCAACCCGACGGACGCGCCGCGCACACGGCTGTTCGATGGCCGCGATCTGCAGGTGACGCTGAGCGGTGACGGCCGTATCCGCGAGCTGCGCAACGGTGTGCGCGCGCACCTGCGTTTCAGTGACGCCACCATTCCGGACCTGGCGGCCTACAACCGCTATCTGGGCACGGACCAGGTACGGCTGCTCGGCGGCACCGGCCAGGTGAGCGGCGACATTCGGCTGGACACCAATGGTCGCATCGGCCAGGGCAGCGCCCGCCTGCTCGGCCGGCAGGCGCGTGCGCAGGTCGCGGGGCTGTCACTGGCCGGCGACGTGCAGCTGGATGCAGCCCTGCGCCGCGGCAACTTCACCGACCGCCATTTCGACGTCTCGGGCAGCACCGTCGAGCTGCGCAACATCCAGATGGCCGGTGTCGCACGCAAGACCCCGTGGCGCGGACGTATCGACATCCAGTCCGGGCGCATCGATGCACAGTCGCCGTTCCAGGTGGACGCACGTGGCGCCGTGGCAATGAGCGACGCCTCGCCCCTGCTGGCGGTGTTTGCCGAGCGCGGCGACTATCCGCGCTGGGTGCTGTCGCTGCTCGACGCTGGCCAGGTCGATGCGCAGACCACACTGCGCTGGCGGCCGGGGCATCTCACCCTGGACGAGCTGACTGCGGAGAATGACCGGTGGTCCGTCCGCGCCCGCCTCGATCTTCCCGGTCAGCACAAGCGCGGCGATCTCTATCTGCGCTGGGGCGTGCTCGGCGCCGGCCTCGAGCTCGACGGCGAGCAGCGCCGCTGGCACCTGGCAAAGGCCCGCGAGTGGTTTGATGAGCGCCCCTCCCTGCTGCCCGCCTCGGCGGCACCTGCGCAACAAGCGCCTGGGGACTGACGGCCGGCGCTGCATCCAAACGTGCCACTCGTTCGTATTGGTTCGAGACCCACGCGAGGATGCCCGATGAAACGAACAACGCAGGCCCTTGGACTGGCCGGCTGGCTTACGCTGACCTTCGTGGCAGCGGCGATTGGCGCACGGGCCTCGATCTCGGCATCGGACTTCTACTCCACCCTGTCGCTGCCCGCGTGGGCGCCTCCCGCCGGGCTGTTCGGACCGGTCTGGACGGTGTTGTACGCGCTGATGGCAGTGGCCGCGTGGCTGGTCTGGCGCGAGAAGGAACGGCGCCCCAACACGGTGGCATTGGTGCTCTACGTCGTGCAGCTGGCAGCCAACACCGCATGGAGCTGGCTGTTCTTTGGATGGAAACAGGGTGCGCTCGCCTTCGTGGATATCCTGGCCCTGCTGGCGCTCATCATCGCCACCGTGATTGCCTTCGCGCGCATCCGGACGCTGGCGGCGATCCTGCTACTGCCCTATCTGCTGTGGGTAGGGTTCGCCGCCGTACTCAACTACGCGGTGTGGCAGGCCAACCCCGGGGCCCTGTAAGGCGGTGCGCGCTTCAGGCGGTTGCTTCAGGCGCAGGCTGCCAGCTGCGCAGGGTCGCGCCCTTCAGCGACTGCTGCCCGCAGCCGGTCGGGCAGCGCAGCACGCGGATGGCCGACATACTGACCAGGCCCTGCCCCTCCACCGCCTTGAACACCGTCTCGCAGCGCAGGCAGCGTGCCACCATGGAATACAGGTGAACGATGCGGCGGGTGCCGGGGTCCTGCAGAAGATCCACATCCAGCAGCTGGAACTGGCAGCTGTCCGGCATCGCGCGCATGGAGTGGGACGTGTTCGGGGGTGTGTGCAGGTTCACGACGGAGCGCCAGTGGAAGTGTCCTGCGTACGTTATGGAAACCGGCGTGCAGCGGGTGTGCAGTGCACATGCAGTGACCGCGAAATCTTGTGCGGGCCGCGGACCGATTCTGCTAGGGTGCCGCAGATGCACAGTCCATTGCCGTCCTCCGATCCACCCGCCCGCTGCCAGCAGTCTGCCGGTAGTCCGTTGAGCGTGTACCTGAGGGACGCCACGCGGTCGGTGCACGGCAGCCTCGATGCGTTCCTGATCGGGCAACGCCTGTTCGAATCCACATTGCGCTACGGGCGCTTTCTCCAGGTCCAATGGCATTTCCACCACGCCGCCGCGCCGCTGTACATGGACGGGCTGATGCTTCCGGCAACGGCACGACTGCAGCTGGTTGAACAGGATCTGCTGGATATGGGCGCCCCGCTGCCACGCGCGCATGCCTGGCGTCCCAGGCTGCAGCACGCATCCCGTGCGTCGGCATTGGGTTGGCTGTATACCGTCGAGGGTTCTGCCCTGGGTTCGGCTGTCCTGCTCAAGTACGCCGCCGCGCTGGGGCTGGGTGCCGGCCATGGCGCCCGTCACCTTGCACCTTCGCCTGCAGGCGTGGCCGAGCAATGGCGGATCACCCGCGCGCATCTGGATGCGGAACCCCTCACGCAGCAGCAACGCCAGCAGGCCTGCAGCGCGGCTCAACAGGCGTTTGCATTCGTGCGGCGTTGCGCAGCTGAAGTGTTCAGCAATGCGTGAACAGGCATTCACATCGTCCGGACGGTATGCGGCCGCAGCATTTTCCGTCACCATTCCATTCCGCCCGGCCCGTCACGAATCATGAGTACCGCCCTTGATGCCTTCCGCTGATCGCACCTGGAACGATGCACTGTCGGACTGTGCGCGGGAACCCATCCACACACCGGGCGCCATCCAGCCCTACGGCGTGCTGCTGGTGCTGGATCCGCTGACGCTGCTGGTGCGGGAATGTGCCGTTAGCCAGCCCATCGCGCTGCGCCAGTACGGTGATCCGTTGATGCAGCATGTCGAGAACGCACTGGGCGGTGTGATCGGCCCCTTCGTACATCGCCTGCGGCACATCGCACCCGGCGGCACGCTGCACCTGGGCGCGGTCCACCTGGATGGGCTGGGGCGCCACCAGTTGCTCGCGCATCGTTCAGATGACGATCTTCTGATCGAACTGGAAGCCCCCGTTGCCGGTCAACCCGCCTCGCTGGAGGAGCTGTACCCCGCGATCCGCGAACTGATGCTCGCCATCGAGGGGGCCGCGACGGTCGAGGATCTCTGCCAGCTGGCGGCTGCGCACATACGCAGGATCGCCGGATTCGACCGTACCCTCGTCTACCAGTTCGACGCCGGCTGGAATGGAACCGTCGTGGCCGAAGATGGCAACGGCATCCTGCCTTCGTATCTTGATCTGCGCTTCCCGGAATCGGATATTCCGGCGCAGGCGCGCGCCCTGTATCTGCATAACCGGGTGCGGCTGATCGCCGATTGCGATTACACGCCCGTGCCCCTGGTGCGGGCCGGGCATCATCGCCAGGCCCCGCCCACCGACCTGAGCCTTTCCACGCTCCGCAGCGTCTCGCCGGTGCACCTGCAGTACATGCGCAACATGGGCACGGCGGCATCGATGTCGGTCTCGCTGATCCACGAGGGACAGCTGTGGGGGCTGGTGTCGTGCCACAGCGCACAGCCGCGCCGGCTGCCCTATCACGTGCGCACGGCCTGCGAGTTCATGGGGCAGATCCTGTCGCTGCAGATCGCACTGAAGCAGCGCGCACGCGCCGTTGAGGAACGGGTCGGGCGCCGGTCCTTGCTGGTCAAGCTGCTGGGCCGCATGGCCGGCGACGAGGACTTCATGGCCGCGCTCCGCCGGGACCCTGACAGCCTGCTTTCACTGACCGGCGCGCAGGGCGCGGCCATCGTGCACAGGAACGACTGCATGCGCCTGGGCCAATGCCCCGGGAATCCGGAGGTACTTGCGCTGGCACAGTGGCTCGCGACCGCGCACGTGGGCGAGGAAATGTACGTCACCGATCATCTGACCGCGGCCTGGCCGCCTGCGGAGCAGTTCAGCGATGTTGCCAGCGGCGTGATCGCCGTATCCATCTCCCAGCTGCATGACAGCTACCTGATGTGGTTCCGCCCAGAGGTGGTACGCACGGTCAGATGGGGTGGCGATCCACGCAAGAGCGCAGGCGGCAGCGACGCCCTGTCGCCACGGCATTCCTTCGAGGCATGGAAAGAGACCGTGCAGCAGCGCAGCCTGCCGTGGAACGAGGCCGACTGCGATGCGGCGCTCGAGATGCGCAACGCCATCGTCGACATCGTGCTGCGCAAGGCGGAAGAGATGGCCGAACTGAACGAGCAGCTGATGCGCAGCAACAAGGAGCTGGAGGCGTTCTCGTATTCCATCAGCCATGATCTGCGCGCCCCGTTCCGGCATATCGTGGGCTATTCCGAACTGCTGGGCAGCTCGGCAGCCGAGCGCTTGAACGAGACCGAGCGGCGTTTCCTCGACACCATCGTCGATTCGGCCAAATCGGCCGGCACGCTGGTGGATGATCTTCTGAGCTTCTCCCAGATGGGCCGCTCGACGCTGGGTCGCGCACGCATCGACATGGCAGCCATGGTGGAGGATGTGCGGAAGATGCTGGAGTTCGAATACCACGGACGCGACGTCCACTGGCAGATCGGGGACCTGCCCCCGGTTGAGGCCGACCCCACCATGATGCGCCTGGTCTGGCAGAACCTGCTGTCCAATGCAGTGAAGTTCACCCGCGAGCGCACGCACGCGGTGATCGCAGTGGCGCACGAGCGCTCGGAAAGCGAGGACGTCTTCACTGTGCGCGACAACGGCTGCGGCTTCGACATGCGCTATGTGGACAAGCTGTTCGGCGTGTTCCAGCGGCTGCACCATGTCGAGGAATTCGAAGGTACCGGCATCGGCCTGGCCAACGTGCGCCGCATCATCGGCCGCCATGGCGGCCGCACCTGGGCCGAGGGCGAGCCGGGCAAAGGCGCCACCCTCCATTTCACCCTGCCCCTGCATTCTGGAGATGTTCAATGAGGGACCTGCGGCCGATCCTGCTTGTCGAGGACAGCCCCAAGGATGCTGAGTTGACCCTGGCCGCGCTGTCGCGTTGCCAGCTGCTCAATGATGTCATCCATGTGCGTGACGGCGCCGAGGCGCTGGACTATCTGCGATGCGAGGGCGCCTTTTCCGGTGCCCGCCATGGCGGCCCCGTGGTCGTGCTGCTCGATCTCAAGCTGCCGAAGGTCAATGGACTGGAGGTGCTCGAGCAGGTTCGTGGCGATCCCGTTCTCAGCAGCACCCCGATCGTGATGCTGACCTCGTCGCGGGAGGAGCAGGATCTGATCCGCAGCTATGAACTGGGGGTCAACGCGTTCGTGGTCAAGCCCGTCGATTTCAAGGAATTCTTCGACGCGATCCAGGGTCTTGGCATGTTCTGGGGAATCACCAATCAACCACCGCCGCATCGCCCGAACGGCTCGGGACACCACCATGGGTGATATCACCGACCACGGCGAGCGCCTGCGCATCCTCATGCTGGAGGACAGCGCACTCGATGCGGAGCTGATCTCCGCCCAGCTGCTGCGGGCCGGCCTGGATTTCGAGGCGGAGCGCGTATGGACGCGTCGGGGCTTCCTCGATGCCATCGACAGCGGCACGCATGACGTCATCCTCGCCGATCATGTATTGCCCGGCTTCGATGGCGATGCGGCCCTGGCCCTGGCGCGCGAACGCGTCCCCCATACGCCGTTCATTTTTGTTTCCGGCACGCTTACCGAAGAACTGGCGGTGCAGGCCCTGACCCGTGGCGCGCGCGACTACGTGGTGAAGCAGCGGCTGCAACGACTGCCGGACGCGATACGGCGTGCACGGCAGGAGGCCCACGAGCGTGGCGAGCTGGCCCAGGCCCAGGCGGCGCTGAATGACAGCCAGGCGCAGTTGCAGCAGATCACCGACGTGGTTCCGGCGCTGATCGCGCAGTTCGATCACGAACACCGCTTCCGCTTCGCCAACCGTGCGTTTCTCGACTGGCACGGGGTAAGCCTGGCCGAGCTGCAGGGACGGACTGCGCGCGAGATCAGCGGGATTTCAGCCTTCGAGGAGGCGCTGCCCAGCCTGCAGCAGGTCCTCCAGGGAGAGCGCGCCAACTTCCAGGCACGTCTTGCCCATCGCAGCGGTGAGACACGCTTCGTACAGATGGACTGCGTACCGGAGCGCGCAGCCGATGGCCGCGTGGTCGGCTACATCTGCGTGGGCAGCGACGTTTCCCAGCTCAAGCGCGCCGAACTGGCCCTGCGCGAGGACAACCAGTCGCTGGAGCGGCAGGTTCAGGCGCGCACCGCCGAGCTCCGGGCCAGCAAGCGACGTCTGCAGTCCATCTTCGAGTCCAGCTTCCAGCATCAGGTGCTGCTTGACCTGTCCGGGCGTGTCGTCGACGCCAACGTCGCCTCGCTGGCCGCGGTGCTGGCCGAGAAGGCGCACGTTGTGGATACCCCCTACTGGCAGACGCCCTGGTTCACCAGCACGCCCGGAATGAGCGAGGTGATCGACAAGGCGGTTGCCGATGCCGTACGTGGGCGCAGCTCCCTGCACTCGCTCGAACTGGAGCTGCCCACCGGTCGGCGAAGTTTCGACGTTTCATTCCGTCCGTTGCAGGACGGCGCCGGCGAGGTCACCGCGGTGGTGTCCGAAGCCGTGGAGACCACCGCACGACTACAGGCAGAGCATGCACTCCGGCAGGCGCAGAAGATCGAGGCCGTCGGGCAGCTGACCGGCGGCATCGCCCATGACTTCAACAACATCCTGACGGTCATCTCCGGCAACGTCGAGCACGCGATGCTGTTGAGCGGCCATCCTGGAGCGTCGGCCGAGGCGACCACACGCGCACTGGACAACGCCCTGAAGGGCGTCTCGCGCGCGGCAAGCCTGACCCAGCGGCTGCTGGCCTTCGCGCGCCGCCAGCCCCTGCGCAGCCAGGCCGTCAACCTCAACGACTGCATGCTCGGAATGCAGGACATGCTGCAGCGGGCGCTGGGCGAGCTGGTGCGACTGGAGATCAGCACGGCTGCCGGCATCTGGTGCGTGGAACTGGACGTCGCGCAGCTGGAGGCCTCCGTGCTCAACCTCGCGGTGAATGCACGCGATGCGATGCCCAGCGGCGGCCGGCTGAAGGTCGAGATCGACAACAGCCATCTCGACGGCGACTATGCCGCCCTGTTCCCCGATGCGGCTCCGGGCGAGTACGTGATGCTGCGCGTCCGCGACAACGGCCACGGCATGCCGGCCGATACGCTGGCGCGGGTGTTCGAGCCGTTCTTCACCACGAAACAGGTGGGGCGTGGCACGGGCCTGGGGCTCTCCATGGTGCATGGTTTCGTCAAGCAGTCCGGCGGCCACGTCCTGATCGACTCCGTGGAGGGCGGAGGAACCAGCATCACCATGATGTTCCCGCGCTCGCCGCTGCCACTGCCCTGTGAATCTCCCGCGCCGGCAGCGGGCCTGGCCGGCTATGAACAGCGCGGCGAGACCATCCTGGTCGCTGAAGACAATGACGATGTCCGCGCATACACCGTCGACGCCCTGCGCCAGCTGGGCTACCGCGTGCTGGAGGCACATGACGGGCCGTCCGCGCTGCGCCTGCTGGAACGCCCGGACGCGCGCATCGATCTGCTGTTCTCCGATATCGTGATGCCCGGCATGTCCGGCTGGGAACTGGGTCGCGAAGTCCGGGAGCGCTGGCCTGAGGTGGCGATTCTGTTCACATCCGGCTATCCGCGCGATCATGACGCCCCCGGGGGCGCGGGCCGCTCTGCGGCGCTGCTGAGCAAGCCATTCACGCGCGCCGATCTGGCCGAATCGATCCGCGGCGTGCTGGCGTCCTCCAGCTGACGGACCGGGGCGCGCGCCGGCTCAGGGGCCTTGCCTGGTTCCGAGCCGGTTGATCTGCGCGCACTCAACGACGCCCGGCGGCTGTGGCATGTCGGCCAGTGCAACCATCGCCCGCCCCAGGGCCAGATTGCTGGTCGCGATGGAAGGGGCCATGCGTGCGACCAGCCCCAGCACCGGGGCGCCGACACCATAGAGTGGCTTCATCCACGAATGCACCGTGCCTGTACCTGCAACAGGCTGGACACCGCCTGGTCGCAACATCACCGTACGGATCGGCAAGCGGGCCAGCGCCTGTTCGGTCTGCCCCTTCACCCGCAATGGCATGATGCGGCTCTGCGGATCAGCATGCGCCCCGGACACGTACAGGAAGCGCCCCTGCGGACATGCCTGGGCGAACGCCGAAGCCACGGCAAGCGTGGCATCGAAGGTCACCGCGCGGTACTCGGCTTCGCGGGTTCCCACCGGCGGCGCTCCGGCGCAGTAAAGGCAGGCGTCGAATCCCGAAAACAGGTCCACACTGCCGGCGGCCTGCCGGAAATCGGCGAGCAGCAGTTCGGCGACCTGCTGCCCCGGCCGGCTGCCCGGCCTGCGGACCAGTGCCGTGACACGCTGCACCCGGGGCGATTCCAGGCAGGCCAGGACAACGCCCTGCCCCACCAGCCCTGTTGCACCGGCAACGAGCAGCTTCATGCGGCCAGGGGCGGCGTGACTGTCCACGGGGCTCAGAGTTTCACGAAACGCTGGATGCGGCGCGCCAGCCAACCACTGAACACCAGCGGGGCATCCAGCGCGGACACACAGATGCAGGGCACGCCCGGCGCCGTCACCGGCTGGTGCTCAACGTCCTCGTCAAGATCCGCGACATCGCCAGGCGCGAACAGGCCCAACGCATCGTTGTAGGAACCGCGCAGGATCTGCGTCAGTTCGCTCTGTCCGTGGCTGTGCATCGGCAGGTACTTTCCGGGGGCGATCTTCAGCATGATCAACGATGGCATCTGTTCGGCCCGGATGCAGTGCACGCCAGGCGCGATCCAGCGCCAACGCAGCGCTGCCAGTGACCTGCCGAAATACGGGTGCAGCGATGCCGGCAGGTAGTCCGGATCAGCCTCAGGCCGTTCATGCGGCACCTCCCGCGGCGATGATGGCTCGGCCGCTGCTGAGACCGCCTGCGAGGACAGATGGGCCAGCATGGCCTCGCGCAGGGCGTCCCGGCGGTCTTCGGCAAGCGCAGGCTGGGTGTGTTCCAGCAGCGCCGAACCGATCGCCTCAGCCTCCCGCAGGCGCTGCCGGCACACCGGGCAGCGCTCCAGATGCGTGCCGGCGACGATGCTCAATGGCGCCGGCAGTGCGCCGGCTGCATAACTCATCAACGTCGATTCGTGCAGATGGTGGTGCGGGCTCATTGCGCACCTCCGATCCGCGACTGCAGGCGCAGGAATGCGCGGCGGAGATGCGACTTCACGGTCCCCAGCGGCATGCCCAGAATGGAGGCGATCTCACCGTGGCTCTTGGCCTCGAAGTAAGACATACGGACCATGCGCGCCTGCACGGCCGGCAGTTCGTTGATGCGCTGGCGCAGCCGTGCATGGTCGGCAAACTGCTCGGCGCTGCTGCGCTCGACCAGGTCCGCGGCAGCGGCCTCTTCGACGGCCGCCTGGACCTGCATCCAGCTGCGCTCGCGCCGGACCCGGTCGATATGCAGGTTGCGGGCGATCCGGTAGAGCCATGTACTCAGTGCCGCCTGCGCCGGATCGTAGTCTCCAGCGCGCAGCCACACCTTCAACAGGCATTCCTGCGCAAGCTCTTCAGCCACGGCATCCGGCACGCCGAGTCCGCGCAGATAGACGCACAACCTGGGCATGAAGTGGTCATAGATGCGCATGAAGCAGTCGCGGTCGCGCAACCGCGCCACCGCGTCCATGTCACCGGTCCAGTTCAGTGCGTCAGTGCTGGGCTGCTGGGAGCTGGACACGAGGCGGGCGGTGTCGAAGGGAACGGGAGGGCTGGCGGCGTCAGGGTACATCTGCGGTCGCGGCGGGCTGGTGAAGGTCTGTCCTGACTACGGGCCACGGGCCCGTTTGGATGCAGCACCGACCTGCATCCAGCAACGGCCCTGCCGCGTATGCCAGAACACATCCCGCCGGAGCGCCTTCGATGCGCCTCACCTTCCTGCTGCTGTACCTGCCCTGCCCCGCCCTCGCGGCCACCCTGCTGCACAACGAGGGCGTCGCCACCCTGCCGGATGGCCGGGTGGCCTACCGCGAGATGCATTGGCAGCGGGGCGCCACGGAAGGCGCCGAGCGCTGGGTCCAGTACCTGTGCCCGGACGGCCAGCCCTTTGCAAGAAAACACATGGCGGCCACGGATCGACCGCTGGCGCGCGGCTACCGGCTGCTCGACCAGCGCTCCGGTCAGCAGGCTGACGTGGAGATGTCCAGCGATACAGTCCGCATCTCGTGGAAGGAGAGTGCCTCGTCCACATCGCGGCAGGCACGCCTGCCAGCGCCTGCCGGTGCAGTCGTCGATGCCGGCTTCGATGCGGCCGTGCGCCAGCACTGGACACCGCTGCTGCAGGGAGCCGAGGTGACCCTGCCCTTTCTCGTCCCCGGGCGCCAGCGCTTCTATCCGGTCAAGGTCAGCTGGCGTGGTGCGAACCGCTGGCGCGGGCTGGCTGCACAGTCATTCGAGGTCCAGCTGGACACCTGGTATGGCGGCGTGGCCCCACGCCTGTCACTGGTCTACGCCGAGGCCGATCGTCGCCTGCTGGAGTTCCGCGGCACCAGCAACCTGCGCGATGCACGTGGCACTTACCCCGCCGTGGTGGTGCGCTTCGACAGCCCGCCTGCGCCCCAGCCGGACAGCCAGTGGCAGCAGGCGTGGGCGCGGCCTCTGGTCGCCGGGTGCGCCGTTACGGCGAAGTGAAGACAAACAGGAAGACGAAGAATCTGCAACGAGGCGCATCCATTTCCCGCCCTGCTGCGTAGAGAAACACACGCCTCTCTCGAGATCCGCCCCATGGCTTCCGCAGCGCCCCTCCGCAGCCGACGCGAACGCCTTCTGAGCACCCTCCGGCGCTGGTTCGACGCCGGCACTGCAATGGACACCGACAGCGGGCGTGCGGATCGGATCGACTGGCTGCGCGCGGTGCCATTCGCACTGATGCACCTGGCCTGCCTCGGCGTGATCTGGGTGGGGGTGTCCTGGATCGCCGTGGCCGTGGCAGCTGCGCTCTACGCGATCAGGATGTTTGCGATCACCGCGTTCTATCACCGCTACTTCTCGCATCGAACCTTCCAGGCGCCGCGCTGGGTGCAGTTCGTATTCGCGGTGATCGGCGCTTCCAGCGTGCAGCGCGGCCCGCTGTGGTGGGCCGCGCACCATCGGCATCACCACCGCCACGCCGACCAGCCGCAGGACCCCCATTCCCCACGCCAGCGCGGATTCTGGCGCAGTCACATGGGCTGGTTCCTGACCCGCGAGGCGTTCACCACCGACCTTGCCCGGGTGCCTGATCTGGCCCGGTTCCCGGAACTGCGCTGGCTGGACCGCTTCGACATCGCAGTGCCGGTACTGCTGGCGGCAGGCCTTTATGCACTGGGCGAACTGCTCGAACGGGCAGCGCCCGGCCTGCACACGTCCGGGCCGCAGCTTCTGGTCTGGGGCTTCTTCGTTTCCACCGTCGTCCTGTTCCATGCCACGGTCACCATCAACTCGCTGGCGCATCGCTTCGGCCGGCGCCGCTTCGATACCCGTGACGACAGCCGCAACAATCTGTGGCTGGCACTGCTGACCTTCGGCGAGGGTTGGCACAACAATCATCACTTCTTTCCCGGCTCGGTCAGGCAGGGCTTCCGCTGGTGGGAGGTGGACATGACCTGGTACGGGCTGCGCGCAATGGCCGCCCTGCGGCTGGTCAGCGGGCTCAAACCCATCCCTGCGTGGGTCCTGGACAAGGCGAGATACTGACATGCGCATCGCAGTCATCGGCTCGGGAATCTCTGGTCTGGCCAGTGCATGGTGGCTGGACGGCGAACATGACGTCACGTTGTTCGAGGCCAACGACTATCTCGGCGGACACACCCACACCCACGACATCGAGCTGGGCGGGACGCGGATGGCTGTGGACACCGGGTTCATCGTGTTCAATCCGCTGCACTATCCGCTGCTGAGCGCGCTGTTCGACGAGCTGGGCGTCACCTCGCAGCCCACCACCATGAGTTTCTCCATGCACAGCGAGCGTTCGGGCGTGGAGTACAACGCCACCTCGCTGGACGGCCTGTTCTGCCAGCGACGCAACCTCGTTTCGCCGCGCTTCTGGGGAATGCTCTCCGACCTGCGGCGCTTCTATCGCGATGCGCCGCTGCTGCTGGCCGAGCGGGAAGGCCCAACGCTGGGCGACTACCTGCGCAGCCAGCGCTATGGCAAGGCCTTCGTCGACGAGCATCTGCTGCCGATGGCGTCGGCGTTGTGGTCGTCGCCGACGGCGACCGTCCTGGACTTCCCCGCACGCTACCTGGCCCAGTTCATGGCCAACCACCAGATGCTGCAGATGACCGGCCGCGCGCCGTGGCGCGTGGTGGAAGGTGGCTCGGCGCGCTACGTGGACGCCCTGCGCCACCGCTGGCGGGTGCACGAGCGCCTGGAGTGTCCCGTCCTCGCCGTCGAGCGGATGCCCTGGGGCGCGCGCGTGCACAGCGCTGCGGGCGTGGAAGGATTCGATGAAGTGATTCTCGCCTGCCACAGCAACCAGGCGCTGGCGCTGCTGGCCGATGCCGATCCGATCGAGCGTGACGTACTCGGTGCCATCCGCTACCAGCCCAACGATGTCGTACTGCACACCGATGCATCCCTGCTGCCCCGTAACCGCAAGGCATGGGCTGCATGGAACGCGCATGTGCCGCGCGACCCCGCCGCCCCCTGCACCGTGAGCTACTGCATGAACCTGCTGCAGGGACTGCCCGGCGACATCCCGCTGGTGGTGACGCTCAACCGCACCGAGGCGATCGACCCACGCCGCATACTGCGCCGCATGAGCTATGCACACCCGGTGCACGATCATGCTGCAGTCCGAGCCCAGCAGCGCTGGGCCGACGTACAGGGCCGCCGCCACACCTGGTTTGCCGGAGCCTACTGGGGGTGGGGTTTCCACGAAGATGGCATCCGCAGTGCCCGTCGTGTCGTCGACGCAATGCGGACCTGTTCGCCACAGCCACGTCCCATGACACAGGACGAGGCCGCCGCATGAGCGCCAGCGCCCTCTACTTCGGCCACGTGATACACCGCAGGCACCAGCCGCACGCGCACGCCTTCCGCTACCCGGTCGCGCAGCTGCTGCTTGATCTCGACGAGCTGGACACGATCTTTGCCGGACGATGGCTGTGGTCCTTGAACCGCCGCAATCTGGCGGAGTTCCGGCGCAGCGACTACTTCGGTGACCCCTCGATGCCGCTTCCCGAGGCGGTCCGCCGCCATGTCGCAGGCGTGCGGGGTCATCGCCCGGCAGGCCCCATCCGCCTGCTGACCCATCTGCGCTTCGGCGGGCACGTCTTCAACCCGGTCAGTTTCTATTACTGCTACCAGCCTGACGGCAGCACACTGGACTGCATCGTGGCCGACATCACCAATACGCCCTGGAAAGAGCGCCACGCCTACGTCCTGTCAGTGGCAGAAGCGGCCAGCGAGCCGGGCTCACTGCGCTGGCAGTTCCAGAAGCGCTTCCATGTGTCGCCCTTCATGGCGATGGACTGCACCTACGACTGGCGGTTCAGCACGCCCGGCGAGGACCTCAGGGTCCACATGCAGGTTCTGCAGGAGGGCGTGCGCCAGTTCGACGCCACGCAGCACATGCAGCGACGACCGCTGGACGGGCGCGGCCTGGCGAAGGTGCTCACCCTGTATCCCTTGATGACCGTGCAGGTCGTTGCGGCGATTCACTGGCATGCGCTGCGGTTGTGGCTCAAGCGCAACCCGGTCCATGACCACCCCTCACTTGCCGGAAAACCGCGATGAACGAGATGACTCCATCGGCAGCCATGCCCCGGGCCGGCGCGCTCGACGCATACCTGCGCCAACGCCTGCTGTCCCAGCTTGCGCCGCTGCGCGAAGGCCAGCTGCGGGTACGCGATGCCCTCGGCGAAACACTGCTGGGCGACGCTGCGGGGGAACTGCATGTCACTGTGACCATCGATGACCCGGCGTTCTACCGCAAAGTCGCCGCACAAGGCAGCGTAGGCGCAGGCGAGAGCTACATCCATGGCGACTGGCAATGCGACGACCTGGTTGCGCTGGTATGCCTGCTGGTGCGCAACCGCGATCTGCTGGACGGCATGGAACGTGGCCCGGCGCGCATCGGCGGCTGGCTGCTGCGCGGCTGGAACCGGCTGCGCCGCAACAGCCGCGAAGGCAGCCGACGCAACATCGCGGCTCACTACGATCTCGGCAACGACTTCTTCGCCCTGTTCCTGTCAACGGACCTGATGTATTCATCGGCACTGTTCGCCAGCGAGCAGGACACGCTCGAGGACGCCTCGCGGCGCAAGCTCGATCGCATCTGCCAGCAGCTGCGCCTGGCACCCGGAGACCGGGTGGTCGAGATCGGCACGGGCTGGGGCGGATTCGCACTGCATGCCGCGCAGCATTACGGCTGCCATGTCACTACCACCACGATCTCCGCCGAGCAGCATGCGCTGGCCACGGCACGGGTGCGCGCCGCGGGTCTGGAGGATCGCATCACCCTGCTGATGAAGGACTATCGCGACCTCGACGGGCAGTACGACAAGCTGGTCTCGATCGAGATGATCGAAGCGATCGGCGCCCAGTATCTGGACACCTACATTGCCACCCTGCAACGGCTGCTCAAGCCGGACGGGCTGGCCCTGCTGCAGGCGATCACCATTGAAGACCACCGCTACGAGCAGGCGCGCCGAAGCGTGGACTACATCAAACGCCACGTGTTCCCCGGCAGCTTCATCCCTTCCATCAACGCGATCATGGCCGCCAAGACCCGTGCCAGCGATCTGCAGCTGCTGGCGCAGCAGGACTTCGGTCATTCCTATGCGCTCACGCTGCGGGCGTGGCGCCAGCGATTCCTCGCACAGCTTCCCGCAGTGCATGCGCAGGGGTTCGACGCCCGGTTCTGCCGTCTGTGGGAGTTCTACCTGGCCTACTGCGAGGGCGGCTTCCTGGAACGTTCGATCGGCGTTTCACACCTGCTGCTGGCACGCCCCGGCCATCGGGGCAGCGCGCACGCCAGAGGCGCACACTGACATGCGCCGCACCTGGCTCAATCTGCTCGGCAACCAGGCGGTCTGGCTGTGCGCGGTCGCTGGCGCCGGGCGCGGGCTGCAATGGCCAGCACTGCTGGCCGCCACACTGTTCGTGGCCAGCCAGCTCAGCACCAGTCCCCTGCCCCGGGTCGAGCTCCGCCTGCTGGTCCTGGCCCTGGCCTGTGCGTGGCTGGTCGATGGCGCCGCTGCCGCCGCGGGCGTGGTGCGTTATGCCGCTGCGCCCCTGGGCTGGGTGCCACCGCCCTGGATCCTCGCACTCTGGGCGTCCTTCGCGATGACGATCAACGCATCGATGGCCTTCCTGCAGCGGAACATGGCGCTCCCCGTGTGCTTTGGCCTGCTGCTTGCCCCGCTGGCGTACCTGTCCGCCAGCCGCGGCTTCGACGCCGTGCAGCTTTCGCCCCCGGCCTGGAAAGGCCTGCTGACGCTGGGTATCGGCTGGAGCATCGCCCTGCCGCTGCTGTGTAGCGCTGCGCGTCGCTGGTCGAGGCTGGCCATCCGCCCACCGTTTGCCGGAGCCCGACCATGAACGCCCTGCCCTGGGTTGCCCTGTATGCCCTGCTCATCATGGCCTGGGGATGGGCATGGCAACGCCGCCACCGCAACATCGGCATCGTCGATGTGCTGTGGGCGAAGGGCGTCGGTGCGTCGGCGCTGATACTGGCCCTGCTCGGTGACGGCGCCGCGCTGCCGCGTGTGGCCCTTGCGGTGCTGGGCGGCCTGTGGGGCGGCCGACTCGCGCTGCACCTGTGGAGCCGCGTGCGGCGCGAGGCCGAGGACGGGCGTTACCGATACCTGCGAGATCACTGGCAGAGCCACCAGGGCAAGATCTTCGGCTTCTTCATCGCCCAGGCGCTGCTGATCGTGCTGTTCTCCCTGCCATTCGTGGCCGTCGCCAGCAACGACTCGCCCGCCGCGCCGGGCTGGGTTGCCGCCGCTGCCGTAGTCTGGCTGTTGAGCGTCGGCGGCGAGGCGCTGGCCGACCATCAGCTCGCACGGTTCCGCGCCGACCCGGCCAACAAGGGGCGCACCTGCCGCACCGGCCTCTGGCGGTACTCGCGGCACCCCAACTACTTCTTCGAATGGCTGCACTGGTTCACCTACGTCCTGCTCGCGGCCGGCTCACCATTGGGCTGGCTTGCCTGGACAGGACCGGTGCTGATGTACCTGTTCCTGCGCTATCTCAGCGGCATTCCCTTCACCGAAAAGCAGGCGTTGCGCAGCCGTGGTGAGGACTACCGCGACTACCAGCGCAGCACGCCGATGTTCTTCCCGTGGTTCCCGCGTTCGTCCAAGGAGCACCTGCCATGACTGTCGCCACATCACTCGCAACGCCTGCCGATCCGGAAACCGGGCTGATCGCCTGGGCCGAGCGCGGCCTCATTCCGGATGTGGCCCTGCGCTCCGGTATCCGCCGGCTGTGCGCCCAACGCCTCCAGGAAGAGAGTGCCGGGGGCATCGAGGCGCAGTCCGCGCGCTTCAACCAGTGCCTTGAGCAGTTGGCCGGCAGCCCGGTCGCGCTTCATGTCGATGCCGCCAACCGGCAACACTATGAAGTCCCCGCCGCATTCTTCCAGGCCTGCCTGGGCAAGCGCCTGAAATACAGCAGCTGCTACTACCCGAGCGGTCGCGAGACCCTGGACGAAGCCGAAGTCGCCATGCTCGAGCTCTACGGCGAGCGTGCCAGCCTGGCTGACGGGCAGCACATCCTTGAACTGGGGTGTGGCTGGGGCTCGCTGACCCTGTGGATGGCCGAGCGCTTCCCGGGCGCGCGCATCACGGCGGTGTCCAATTCGCACAGCCAGCGCCAGCACATCCTTGAACAGTGCAGGCTGCGCGGGCTGGGCAATGTCGAGGTGATCACCTGCGATGTGAACCGGCTGGAGCTGCCGGCCGGCCGTTTCGACCGCTGCGTTTCGGTGGAGATGTTCGAGCACGTCCGCAACCATGCGCAGCTGATGTCACGCATCGCGCAGTGGCTGAAGCCCGACGGCGCGCTGTTCGTGCACATCTTCGCCCACCGCACCCTGATGTACCCCTTTGAAACCGAAGGCGGCGATAACTGGATGGGGCGGCACTTCTTCACGGGTGGGCTGATGCCCGCTGCCGACACTCTGCTGCACTTCCAGCAGGACCTGCGCCTGCAGCGGCGCTGGCTGCTGGATGGCACGCATTACCAGCGTACGGCTGACCACTGGCTGGCGAACCAGGATGCCGCGCGTGAACGCATCATGCCGATCCTGGAGGCAACCTATGGCAGGCCGGCGGCAAGGCAATGGTGGAACCGCTGGCGCATGTTCTGGATGGCCTGCGCCGAGTTGTTCGGCTACGACAACGGCCAGCAGTGGCTGGTTGCCCATTACCTGTTCCGGCCACGTTGAGGTCACCATGCGCCCCCTTCCGCTGCTCTCGTTCCTGGCGATCGCCCTGTTCGGCACCGGCTGCAGTTCAAGTGACCTGCGCCCCCTGCCGCGACCGCAGGCGGTCGACGTTCCCCGCTTCATGGGCGACTGGTACGTCATCGCCCATATCCCTTCCTGGCCGGAACGCGAAGCGTTTGACGCCATTGAAAGCTACGCGCCGCGGCCGGACGGCCGCATCCAGACCACCTTCACCTATCGCAAGGGCAGTTTCGACGCACCACAGCGATCGATGCACCCGATCGGCAGGGTCGAGAAGGAAGGCAACGGCGCCATCTGGGGCATGCAGTTCGTATGGCCCATTCAGGCCGAGTACGTCATTGCCTGGATCGATAGCGACTACCAGCAGACCATCGTGGCGCGTAGCAAGCGCGACTACGTGTGGTACATGGCGCGCACCCCGCAGGTCTCTGCGGAGGACTATGCGCAGGCGGTGAAACGCATCGCCGCGATGGGATATGACACCCGCGAGCTGCGGCGCGTTCCGCAGTCACTGCGCTGACGTCCCGCACGGACCGGGCCCCGCTGCGCGGGAGCCCGGCCCTTCAGCCCGCTCAGGCTGCCAGGCGTTCGACCTGGCGACGGGTCAGGTCGTTGAAGCGGCCCAGCGACATCAGGTGCTGGTGGATCAGGGCCAGCCAGCCGCTGCGGTGCCATTCGATCACGGTTTCCTCGGGCAGCGCGACGAACTTCTCGACGTCGACCACCTGGAAGCCGTTGAGGTTGAACTCCTGACCGTTCGGAGCGCGTACGGTCGCATTGCGCTCGACCAGCAGCCCCTTTTCGATGAGCGCCTTGGAGAAGGCCTGGGTCTGTTCGTGCTCGCGGGTGTACTGCCCGCAGAACTCCAGCGCCTGCTGCACCATGTCGGTGGCCTTGCCGTCGGCGAACAGCGCCTGGCCTTCCTCGCCTCCCTTGACCACGCGCGGGCTCGCTTCATCGATGCCGAGCAGGAAATCATTGTCCGCGCCGGTGTCGATGAAGATGAAGGGGTGGCGACGCAGATAGGCCGGAATGTAGGCCTCGTCTTCCCACAGCCCGTCCTTGATGAACAGGTTCTCGTTGGTCACGCCGACGGCAGCCATCGGAACGGCGCCGGGGCCGGCGAACAGGATCGGGAAATGGTGCAGTGCCAGCGAGAACTCGCCGAGCACCAGCGGAATGGCGTTGTTGCCGGCGGCGAAATCAAGCTTGCCCGGCAGGATGCGCAGGTCGGCGTGCACATCAGCCTGCAGCGGCACCGGACGGGTGTAGAACAGGGGGGTGCCGGCCTGCGCCGCTTCGGTGGTGGTGTCGCTGGTGGTCATCGTAGGAACCGTTTCATCATGCGCGCCTGCCATCCCGGGCGCGCCAGCGGGAACAACCTGAATCCCGCATTATCAACAAGCCGGGTGACGACCACCACCCCGGCACTGACTTATTTCAGCTGCAGCGGATAGCGCTGCCACAGGACGTGGACAAGGAAGCCCGCCAGTTCGGTGTCGCGCGCACTGACCGCGGCGCGGATCTTGTCCAGCAGGACCATGTCACTGCAGGAGCGCACATCGGCGTGGTTGGCCTGGCCCGACCTGCGTGCGCGGTAACGCGCGGCGCGCTGCGCATCGCTCATCGCGTACCCGAATTTGGGCGGACGACCGCGCTTGCGCGGCAGGGTCAGCTCCAGGGTTCCGGGGTCTTTGTCATCACGCATGAGTGGGGGCTGACAGCGGCAAGCAACGACGGGTGCGCAATTTATCGTGAGGCATCACTTTAATCCAGCTTTTTCTACACTTTTGTTGCACTGCAATGCGCCCTGCCGCCGCTCGCCGGCAGCAAGAGGGGCCCGCGAACGGGCCCCTTGCACACTTCAGGCAGCGCGTACCGGCTCGTAACCGTGCAGGTGCGCTTCACTGCTGGCGCGCCCCTGGCTGAGCGAGCGCAACGCAGTGGTGTAGCCCACCAGTTGCGCCAACGGTGCAAAGCCGCTCACTTCGGCACGGCCCTCCTGGTCCTCGATGCGCGCGACGCGACCGTGGCGACGGTTGAGGTCGCCGACCACGTCGCCTACCGACGCCGAGGGCGAATGCACCGTTACCGCCATCACCGGCTCCAGCACCTGCGTGCCGGCACTGGCCAGCGCGGCCCTGACGGCCTCACTGCCGGCCCGGTGGAACGCCATGTCCGAGGAATCCTTGGCATGGGTCTGGCCGTCCACCAGGGTCACTTCGATGCCCACGACCGGATGCCCCTGCGGTCCTTCCGACAGCGCCGCACGCACACCCTTCTCCACCGCTGCGATGAAACCACGGGGGATCACGCCTCCCACGATGCGATCGTTGAACACCACCTGGTCATCCTCGCGCGGCGCCACGTCCACCACCACATGGGCGAACTGGCCCTGGCCACCGCTCTGCTTGACGACCCTGCCGACCACGCCGGAGACCGCGCACAACGGCGTTTCCTGGTAGGCAACGCGCGGCGAACCGATGCCGACATCGACCTTCCATTCGCTGCGCAGGCGCTCGACCATCACCTCCAGGTGCAGTTCGCCCATGCCCCATACCAGCGTTTCGCCGCTCTCGCGATCGGTCTCCACGCGGAATGACGGATCCTCCTGGGCGAGGCTGGCCAGCCCCTGCGCCATGCGGATCAGGTCCGCTGCACGCGCAGGTTCCAGGCGCCACGCCAGCACCGGCGCCTGTGCCTGGATGCTCTCCAGGCGCAACGGCTGATCGCGTGCGCTCAGCGTTTCACCGCTGACTGCATCCTTCCAGCCCAGCACCGCGACGATGTCACCGGCCACGGCCTGCTCGATGTCATGGGTCTGGTCTGCCTGCACCCGCACCAGGCGGCTCACGCGCCGACCCTGCGGATGCTGCGAGCTGGCCACAGCGTCGCCTGCCTTCAGCGTTCCCGAATACAGCCTCACGAAGCTCAGCGCACCGTGCTGCTGATGGGTGATCTTGAACAGCAGGCCCGCCAGCGGACCCTCCGGATCCGGCGGCAGCAGCACGTCGCCGGCCTCGCCTTCGGCAGTGACGGCAGGCCGATCCAACGGCGAAGGCAGGTAATCGACCACCGCATCCAGCAGCGCCTCGATGCCTTTGTCCTTGAACGCCGCACCCGCAAGCACCGGCACGCCCGCACCGGCCAGCGTCGCCCGCCGGAGTGCCGCGCGCAGCAGTTCCGCATCGATCACCCGGCCTTCCAGCCACGCATCGGCCAGACCCTCGTCATGGTCGGCCACGGCCTCCACCAGCGCGTCGCGCCGCGGTTGCCACTGGCTGCGTGCAGCGTCATCCCACGGCGTGATGGTCACCACGCCGCCGTCGCGCCACTGCAGCACGCGCTCATCCACCAGATCGACCCAGCCGCTGAAGTCGCTTTCGCTGCCCAGCGGCACACCCAGCGCCCACGGCCGCGCCTGCAGCTTGTCCCGCAGCTGCTCCAGCACGCGCTCGAACGAGGCGCCGACACGATCCATCTTGTTGACGAAGGCGATCAACGGCACCCGGTGCCGGCGCGCCTGGCGCCACACCGTTTCCGACTGCGGCTGCACGCCATCCACGGCAGAGAACACCGCGACGGCACCGTCGAGCACCCGCAGCGAACGCTCGACTTCAATGGCGAAATCGATGTGGCCCGGGGTGTCGATCAGGGTCAGCCGATGCGGCGGCAGATCGCGCGGCGCCCACTGCGCCTGCACGGCTGCTGCGCCGATGGTGATGCCACGCTCGCGCTCGATCGCTGAGAAATCGGTGGTGGCGTTGCCGTCATGGACCTCACCGACGCGGTGGATCTCGCCGCTCTTCCACAGCAGTCGTTCGGTGAGCGTGGTCTTGCCGGCGTCGATGTGGGCAATGATGCCGAGGTTGCGACGACGGGAAAGGATCTGGGTGTTCATGTGATGGGTTCCTGCAAGCCAACTTCGGGGGCCGCGCACCCCGGTTGGCGACAGGGTGCGCGGCTAGCGTTCGGTCTCGGCGATCTGGTGCATGGCACGTTCTCCTTGCGGTGCAGCGGGTGGATGAAAGCGACTGCGGAAACGAAAAGAGCGCCCCGGAGGGCGCTCTGTGGATGGTCCAACGGTGGCCGATTCAGCGGCCCCGTCGAGCTCCAGGCAGACACGCCCGTTCCGCGCTTGCGCGGGTCAGGGTGAAAAACTTCAGGAGCGGCATCCGGTTCATGGGGCGCATTCTAGACCTGCCAATCTGGCGCGCAAGTGCTGATTGCGCGCACCAGTGGAACGATGAGGATTCCTTTCGCCGCCCGGATCAGGTGACCACCACCAGCGGCACGCCCCGCTTCGGATGCTCCAGCACGACCACGTCCTGCTGATAGACCCGCTGCAGCGTGTCCACGGTCAACACCTGCGCGGGTGAGCCGTCGGCGGCCACCCTGCCCTGTTCCAGCAGCACGATGCGGTCGGCATGGCCGGCGGCCAGATTCAGGTCGTGCAGCACCACGATCACGCAGGCCCCGGCCTCGGCACAGGCACGCACGCTGCGCAGGGTACGCTCTTGGTGGCGCAGATCCAGCGCAGCGGTCGGCTCGTCGAGAAGCAGCAGCGGCGTATCCTGCGCCAGCACGCGCGCGAACGTGGTCCGGGCCGACTCGCCACCGGACAACTGCTGCACCTCGCGCAGGCGCAGCGCCTGCAGTTCGGTCGCGTCGATCGCGGCCTCCACCTGCGTGCCATCGCGTACGGGATCGGGCGGGTGTGGCAGGCGCCCCATCGCCACCACCTCCTCCACGCTGAAGGCGAAGCGCACGCCGTGCTCCTGCGGCATCACCGCGCGCTCGCGCGCCAGTGGACCGGCCTTGTAGCCGGCCAGCGGCCTGCCAAGCAGGCTCACCTCACCCGCATCGGCACGCAGATCGCCTGCAGCGACTGCCAGCAGCGTCGATTTGCCAGCGCCGTTGGGCCCCACCAAGGCAGTGACCGTCGCCGGCTCGAACGCCAGGTTGATGCCGTGCAGGATCTCGCGCTGCCCGCGTCGCACCACGACGTCGCGCAGATGAAGCAGGGCCGTCATGGGGCTGCCTTGCGGCGCTGCTGCAGCACCAGCCAGAGGAAGAACGGTGCACCCAGTGCAGCCGAGAACAGACCGAGTGGAATCTCCGCCGGCGGGTCGAGCGTGCGCGCGGCCGTATCGGCCACCACGATCAGCAGCGCCCCCAGCAGGCCGGAAAGGGGCAGCAACCAGCGGTGCCCCGGCCCCACCAGCATGCGCGCCACGTGTGGCACCACCAGGCCGACAAAGCTGATCGAACCGGCAAACGCGACGGCCGCACCCACCAGCAGGGCACTGAACGCCACCAGCCGGCGGCGGGTCCGTGCCACGTCCAGGCCCAGATGCTGGGCCTGGCGTTCCCCCAGCGCCAGCATGTCCAGTGGCGTTGCCAGGCGCTGCAGCGCGAACACGCCGATGGCAAACAACGGCACCACGGCGGCGACATCACTCCAGCTGGCGCGGGCCAGCGAACCCATCTGCCAGAACACCAGCGACTGCAGTTCGCTCTCGCTGGCGATGTAGGTCAGGAAACCGATCAGCGCCGAGCAGAACGCCGCCATGGCGATGCCGACCAGCAACAGCGTGGCATTGCCACTGCCCTTGCCCGGCCGGGCAAGGGCGTAGGTCAGGCCGATCGCCAGCGCACCGCCGGCAAACGCGGCCACCGGCACCAACCAGCCGGCCGCACCTGCAGCACCGAGCACGATGGCGGCGACCGCGCCCAGCGCGGCGCCCTGGCTGACGCCGACAATGCCCGGGTCCGCCAACGGATTGCCGAACAGGCCCTGCAGGCTGGCACCGGCCATCGCCAGCGATGCCCCCACCACCGCGCCCAACAGGGCGCGCGGGATGCGCAGCTGCCAGACCACCGCCAGGTCGCGGCTGCTCACCGCCTGCGGATCGAGCAGCCCCATCTTCACCGCCAGCGCCTGCAGCACCTCCAGCGGTGGCAAGCGCAGTGGCCCGACCGCAAACGAGGCCAGAATGGCGGCCAGCAGTGCCAGCATCGCCACCATCAACATCGTCCGCCCGCGACGACGGCGCCGGTCCGCCGGACTCATGCCTTCGGCAGCGCCGCCAGCGCCCGCGCCAGCGCCAGTGCGCCAGCCCCGGAACCTACGCTGGTGTACTTGAGCTGCACATCCGGCATCACCCAGACCCGGTTGGCCTGCCCGGCCGGTGTCTGCTTCAGCGTCGGGTACGACTTCCACAGGCCCTCGGCACCGCCGAACAGCTGCAGATCGTGCTCGGTCACCAGAATCACCTCCGGTGCCGCGGCGACCACGCCCTCATTGCTCAGCTGCGAGTAGTTCTTCACTCCCGCTTCGGTGCCGATGTTGACGCCGCCGGCCAGCGCGATCAGTTGCGCCGATGCGCTGTCGGCGCCCGCAACCGTCGGTGCGCCACCGGCACCGGTGGCCGACACATGGATCACACGCGGCGAATGGCCCAGGCCCCGGCCGATCGCTGCGGCCTCATCCAGCTGACGCTGCACCTGCGTGGCAAGCGTCTGCCCTGCTTCGGCCAGCCCGAGTGCGGCGGCGACCTTGCGCACCTTGTCCGGCGCCGGCTGCAGATCGTCGATGACCACCGCCGGCTCCCCCACCTCGCGCAGCTTCTTCGCCAGCTCGGTGTGGCGGCGCAGGCTGTTGCCCAGGAACAGCGAACCCCGCAGGCTCAGCACACCCTCCACACCCGTGGTGCGGTTGAACAGGAACTGGTGCGGCGCAGCCCGGCCAGCCTCGGTGGTGGTGTTGGTCGGGGCGGCAAATACCTGCTTGCCCAGCCCCAGCGCCTCGATCACCGCGATGACGTCGTCGCCACCGGCGATGATCCGGCGGGTGTCGGTCACCGCGATATCGACGCCGTCATCGGAATGCACCTTGGCCGGCAGCACGGCCTTCTGGTCATGCACGGCCGGCATCTCGGCACCGGCCACGCGTTTCCAGCCTGCCGGCAACGCGGTGTCCGCGGCGGCCGCCATCGCCGCCGGCGGCGGTTCGGAAGGCTTCTTGGCATCGGAGGGAGCCGACGAGCCGCCACAGGCAGCCAGTGCCAGCGAAACAGCCAACGGAAGTGCGCACAGGCGCAGACGGGGCACGATGTTCATGGACGTTCTCCTTGCTGGCAGGGCGACGCGCGCGCCGCCCTGCCGTCTGACTTACTGCTTCGGGGTGATGCGGGTGATGCGGTCACCCTTCGGGTCTTCAGCGCCGCGCGACTTGTTCACCGCGAACACGTTGCCCTTGCCATCGGCACGGACGTGGTTCGGCAAAGTGCCGCCGTCGAGGTTGGCGACCACCTTGCCCTCGCGGTCGACCACGGTCACGGTGCCAGCGCCACGGTTGCTGACATAGGCCAGGCCGGATGCATCATCGAAGGCGACGTTCAGCGCACCCGCGCCCACCGGTACATCGTGCAGCACCTTGCCGGCTGCGACGTCGACGATCAGCAGGTTGTCGGTGCCCTGCGACGCCACGTACAACCGGTTGCGCGCCGCGTCGAACGCCACGCCCGACGCGCTGATCGAGTTGCCCAGATCGATCACCTTCTCGACCTCACCGCTGGCCACGTCGATCACCGCCGCCTCCGGCGTGCCGATGCTGACGGTGAACAGCTTGCCGCCCTTCTCGTCCAGCACAAGGCTCATCGGCGTGAACTTGCCGTCATCCACGCCCGATTCAAGCGTCACCGCGGGCAGCTCCTTGAACGTCTTCGCATCGAATACCGACAGGTGATCCTCACCGGTGGCCGAGGCAAACACCTTGCCGCGGGTACCATCGATCACCACGTCGCGCGCATGCGGCACCGCATCGACCGGGAACTGGTGCACCAGCGACAGATCCTTCTGGCGATAGACGGCCACGCTGTTCTGACGGGTATTGGTCACCCACACGTTGCCGTTGGCATCATCCACGCCCACGCCGTACACCGCATAGACCGCGCCGTTGGTACTGCCCGGCACCTGCGCCGGCGTGATCGCCTTGCTGACCTTCAGCGACGCCGGGTCGATCTTCAGCAGCTGCGACTGGGTCACCGGCGGCCGGCCGACCGCGGATGTCACGAACAGCGCATTGCTGGCGGCGCTGTAGGCGGACTGGTACAGGCCCGGCACCAGCTTGTTGGACTGGGTGGTGAACTGCGCCTGGCCCGATAGCGGCAGCTGCGGCGAGACGCGCAGCTTCAGCACCGTCGCGGCGGCCGGCTGGCTCGCCCGCACCACGACCGGATGGGTGCCCGGCACGGCATCGGCGGGAATGGCCAGCTGGGTCTTGAAGTTGCCATCGGCATCAACCACCACCGGCTGGGCGTTCAACACGCTGTCGCCGCGCAGCAGGCTGACCTTCTGGCCCGGCACGAAGCCGCGACCGACCACATCGGCGGTGCTGCCCGGCACCACATTGTCGCCGCGCGAGACCACCTGGCCCTTGAACGTGGCGTTGGCCGGTTGATCGAATACCGGCTGCGCGGTGGCCGCGACGGCCAGCAGCAGGCCGGTGGCCAGAGTGGTGAAGCGAAGCGAAGGACGAAGGGAGGAACGGAACGACATGACAGGCTCCTTGCACACGTAGGCCGCGCCACGTGGCGCGGGATTCATCGGTTGCCTGGGCCGCTGCACGCGGGCAGCCTCGCCTGGGTAGTGGGGTCGCACGGCAGGCCGCGCGAAGGGATTCATTCGCTGGACGGCCCATCCGTTGCACTGGCGCCATCGCCTGCACTGCGATCGGTCACCCCGTACAGCTCATGCAGCGCCGCGTGGAAGGACGCCGGCAGCATCGGGCCATGGCCCAGGCCAGGAAACTCGCGGTACTGCACGCTCAGCCCCGGCACCCGGCGCAGCCGCTCGGACAACTGCATCGCCGCGTCAGGCGTGGCGCCGCCGATGCGGCGCAGGTGCGCGACCACCCGCGGGTTGTTCAGGTCACGCTTGCCGCGGTCGCCGACGCGCTCGGCGCCTCCCAGCATCAACCAGACCCTGGCCGGCTGCCCGTGCACGTTCTGCACGAACTGCTGTTCGGGATCGCCCAGCGCCGCGCCCTGCGCCCACCACAGTGACGGACTGGCGGCGAGATAGGCCTGGAACGCGGCCGGCCGGGTGTACAGCGCGTTGAGCACGAACAGGCCACCGAGCGAGTGCCCCCACAGCGCCTGCTGCCCGGTGTCGACGCGCGCGCGACGCTCCACCTCGGGCTTGATGCGGCGCTCGATCACATCAAGAAACGCCGCAGCGCCGCCGCCGACCGCCTGGGTTGCGCCGCTCTCATCGTCGGCGCGGTCGATCCATGCCGTGTAGTCACGGGTCCGCGCCTTCGAGTCGATGCGCAGATCATTGTCATAGCCGATCAACACCAGCACCGGAGGCGCCTTGAGCGCTGCAAGTTCAGCCAACAGCGGCTGGTCGAGCACCATCGCCACCGCATTGCCATCCAGCGCGTACAACACCGGCGAAGGTGCACTGGAGGCGCGGACCGGAATCGCCAGATTCACCCGCCAGCGGCGCTGCGTGTCGGCACTGTCGATCACGAAATGCTCGAAGCGATAGCTGGCGGCCGGCTCATCCAGCACGGTGTGGCCGATCTTCTGCAGCGGATTGCGCTGCTGCGCGTACGCATACGGGGTAGCCAGGAGCAGACCCATCATCAGGACGGCAAGGCCGCGGGCCAGCGGACCACGGTGCGGAGGAAGGACGAAATGCTTCATCGGCGGGCGACGTCAGCGGCCTGGGCCGCTGTTTCACAAGGGACCGCAGTCTACCTTAAACGCGAATGATTATCACAACGATCAAACGTCACACTGTGTATCACGCGCGCGATAACGCGGCGTCATGGGACGCATCATCTCGTTCCCGCCAAGGCGGGAGGGCCGAATCCCAGGACCGGGCGCTGCCCGGCGGGTGCCGCGTCAAGGGCCCGCAGGCACGGGGCCGTACGGGTTTTCCTGCGGCGTGCCGGGCAGCAGAGCGAACACCAGGATCACCAGGCCGCCCATCGGCACCAATGCCAGAAGATAGAGCCAGCCGGACTGGTTGCAGTCATGCAGACGGCGCACGGTGACGGCGATCAGCGGCACGATCGTCGCCAGCCACATCAGGCCCAGCAGCACCATCGTGCCGATCAGGATGGCGCTCAGTGCATCCGGACTGGAGCGCATGAGGATCGCCAGCACGCCGGCCAGCAGCGACACCGCCGTGGCCACCAGAAACAGGAACAGCTGGAACATCCAGTATTCGCGGCGATTGGCCCGACCCTCGAACTGGGCGTAGCGCTTCAACGCCAGAGTCATGTCCTGCATGAACGTCATCCTTGAGAAGTGAACCGGGGATTCTCTCGAATCAGCGTGGACCCGACAATCGGATTGGTTGCGTAACGGCGATCAACGCCGCTTCGCCGCCCGCGCCGCCTCGCGCTCGGCGCGCAACCGGTCGAGCTTTTCCTTCAGCTTGATCTCCAGTCCGCGCGGCACCGGGTTGTAGTACACGCGCTCGCCCATCGCATCGGGGAAGCCGGTCTGATCCAGCGCGATCCCGCCTTCCGCATCGTGGTCATACTGGTACTCGGCACCGTAGCCCAGTTCCTTCATCAGCTTGGTCGGCGCGTTGCGCAGGTGCAGCGGCACCTCTTCGGTACCGCTCTGGCGCACGTCGGCCTTGGCCTGGTTGAACGCCGCGTAGCCTGCATTCGACTTGGCGGTGCTGGCCAGGTACAGCACCAGCTGGGCGAACGCGAGCTCGCCTTCGGGGCTGCCCAGCCGTTCGTAGATGTCCCACGCTTCCAGCGCCATGCTCTGTGCTCGCGGATCGGCCAGGCCGATGTCCTCGATCGCCATGCGGGTCAGCCGGCGCGCCAGGTACGACGGATCACAGCCGCCGTCGAGCATGCGGGTCAGCCAGTACAGCGCCGCATCGGGATTGGAACTGCGCACCGACTTGTGCAACGCCGAGATCTGATCGTAGAACTGCTCGCCGCCCTTGTCGAAACGACGGGTGCGGTCGGCCAGCACCTGGGTGAGCGTCTGCGGGGTGATGTGCCCGCCCTCGCCCCCTGCCAGTTCGGCGGCGATTTCCAGCAGGGTCAACGCGCGGCGCACGTCGCCATCGGCAGCGGTGGCGATCTCCAGCAGCAGCTCGGGCGCAACCTCGATGGACTCCTGGCCCAGGCCGCGCTCGCGATCCCCCAGCGCCCGCTGCAGTGCCTCGACGATGTCGGTGGGCGAGACCGCCTCCAGCACGTGCACGCGGCAGCGTGACAGCAGCGCCGAGTTCAGCTCGAAGGACGGGTTCTCGGTCGTGGCACCCACGAACAGGATGGTGCCGCGCTCGATATGCGGCAGGAACGCGTCCTGCTGCGCCTTGTTGAAGCGATGCACCTCATCGACGAACAGCACGGTACGCCGGCCTTCGGCGAAACGCTGCGCCGCTTCGGCCAGGACCTGACGCACCTCCGGCAGGCCGGACAGCACGGCGGAGATGGCGCGGAACTCGGCATCGGAATACTCGGCCAGCAGCAGCGACAACGTGGTCTTGCCACAGCCCGGCGGGCCCCACAGGATCATCGAATGCACGCGACCGGACTCGACCGCCCGGCGCAGTGCGCTGTCCGGAGCGAGCAGGCGCTTCTGCCCGACCATTTCATCGAGGGTCTGCGGACGCATGCGCTCGGCGAGCGGGCGCAGATGATCCCGATCGACACTCAGCAGATCGGGGCCGGGGAAGGAAGTGGAGCGTTGTCTTGGCACCCGCTCATTGTACCGCGCCCCCCGTCGGTCGCGCCGGGCCATGCCCGGCGGATCGGCGAAATGCGCACATCGGTAGCGCCGGGCCATGCCCGGCGTCACGCATCAGTTGCCGATGACGTCCGTGCCGGCCGGCGGGCTGAAGCGGAAGGTCGAGGCCGCGAACGTCGGGTTGCGCTTCCAGCCGCTGAAATTGATCACGGTGCGCTGGCCGACCGCGTCGGTGATCTCCATCCTCGCCAGCCCCTGGGCGTTGAAGCCCAGCGCGGCGTATTGGAAGCTGGCCTCGGTATCGCGCTTCGGCGACAGCGACAGCCACTGCAGGCCATCCCGTTGTGCCGCCTCCTCGCTGAGGTCGTACTGCTGCTCCAGCAGCGCCGGGTTGATCAGCGCGGTCAAGGGGCTGTTCTGCTCTTCCTTGCCCTGCTCGCGCACGGTGGCCTGCTCCAGGTCCGGCTCGTACATCCAGACCTTCTTGCCGTCGGCCACGATCAGCTGTTCGTGCGGCCGCACGTACTCCCAGCGGAACAGGCGCGGGGCAGAGAGTGCCACGCGGCCACTGGTCGACTCCTTGACCTTGCCGCGGCTGTCGAACACCTGCTGGCTGAACTGGCCATCCAGGCCCTTCAGGCCGCTGGTGAAGTTCTTCAGGTCATCGCGGGCACCCGCCCACGCGCTGCCCGCGGCGGCGCAGGCCATGGCGAGAGTGCTGGCGGCAAGAATACGGCGGAGGCGGACGTTCATGCGGGAATCCTGTGGGCGCGGGCGCAAGGAAAGGTGGATGTCAGTGTGCCCGGGCAAAGATGAATGGGCGATCAGGGCGACATTATGCCGCCCCGCACGTCCACCGGCGATTCAGTTGGCAGGCGCAGGCAGCCTTCCATACAGAACCTGTCCGCGGAAGCCGCGGCGCACTTCGCGATACAGCGCGCGGAACGCGGTGTAGTCCTGGGGCTGGCACAGTGCCTCCGGTCCACGCACGGCATTCTGCTGCAGGCGATGGTGGACGATCACCTCCTGGCCCTGCCGGCTCCAGTCCACCCGGTACTCGCCCGCGGCATTGGCAAAACGCTGGCTGGCCGGAACGGCGATGATCGGCGCGTTGGCCGGGAACTGCAGGCGATAGGTTTCTTCACGCAGGCTCGCGTTGCAGTAGAACGGCGTCTCGTTGGCCGGTGCAGACGCGGTAGCGTACAGCCCGCGCACCGACTCGCCGCCTGGCGGATCCGGCACCGCCATGCCCCCGGCCACGCTGAAGTCCACGTAGTCTTCCGCCTGGAAGGCCATGCGGTAGCCGAACGGCCGGGTCAGATCGACCGGGACGCCCTGCAGCTGCAGCTGGCCGCGGCCATCAAAACCGGACGCCGCCATGATCGACTCCTCGGCGCGCGCCCGATTCTGCGCATTGAGCTGGGCGAACTGTGCGCGCATGCCGATCTCCGCATTCTCGCCCAGCTGCGGAATCGTCTCGCCACGCAGATTGCCGTTGGCATCGAACGTGAAGCGCACCTCCATCGAGGTTGCGTTGCGCTGCGGACCATTGGCCGGCGTGCGTGCCAGGCTCGCGTCGGCCGTGCGCATCACCGGCGCGCCCAGGTCGCCCTCGGGCAACTGGCCGAAGCGCGCCCAGGCGGTGGTCGAATCCAGGTACAGATCGAACTCGGGAATGTAGGTGATGGCGTGGTTGAAGCGCCCCAGCACCGGAATCTTCGGCAGCGTCGGCCCGCCACCGGCGCCGATCAGCACCGGCGAACTGGCAATTCCCTTGGCGGCCAGCAGGGCTTCCAGCAGGGTCACATGGTCCTTGCAGTCCCCATAGTGGTTGTCGAGGATGCTCTGCGCGCTGTTGGGCTCCAGCCCGCCATTGCCCAGGTACACCGCGACGTAGCGGATGTTCTGAGCGACCCAGCGGTACAGCGCATCGGCCTGCGAGCGACGGTCGCCGATGCCTGCGGTGACCTGGTCGGCCAGCGCCTGGATCTCCGCCGTGACCTGCGCGGCGGGACCGGCCTTGAGCTGGTACGCCCGGCCCATCTGCGCCCAGTCACGATAGGTGCTGGCCATGATGTTCGGGCCGAACTCCCAGCCGGCGGCCGACCAGTTCTGCGCCTGCATCGCCTCGCGGCGCTGGTAGCGCCAGCGCCACTGCGCCTGGCCGTTCCTCACCACCGGGCGATCGCTGCCCTGCACGCCGCGGCTGTCGACGAACATCGGCAGGTTGGCCGGTGCGCTCAGCGTCACCTCGGCATCCTCGTATTCGGTGAACACATTGAAGGTCTCCCACAGGCCGAAGTAGCCCGGGAAGTACGGCGTGGCCTGGGTGCGGCGCACCTGGTAGTACAGGCGCGTGCCCGGCGCCAGGTTCGGGAACACGATCACCCGCACCTTGCGGTCGGCGTACATCGCTGCCGAGGCGCTGGAATAGCTTTCCTGGGTGTAGATGCGATCTGCCGGAACGTCACGGCGCTGGCCATCGGCGGTGATGGTGTAGGCGTCGAGCACCTCCAGCGTCTCCATCTTCTCGCTGTAGCTCAGCCGCACCTGGCTGAACTGCTCGACCGAGGCCTTGGTCTTGAGCAGGACCTCGTAGGTCTCGGTCTGCACATTGCCTGCGTCGGGCCGCACCTGGTAGTCGGCGCGATAGCGGACGATGCTGAAGTTGTTGCTGGCTTCGGTATCGCCGCTGGTGGAAGGCTGCGCCGTAGCGGGCGCGGGGGTGGCGGTCTCCGCCAGGGCCGGGCTGGCGGCCATCAGGCCAGCCAGCGCCAGCGCCAGCGCGCGTGGTACGGGATGAAGCATTCGTCGGATCCTTGGACGTCGTGGGGGTACGTCGGGCCTTACTTCGGCGGCGGCGGTGCCAGCACCGTCCGGTCGCCATTGTGCTCGGGCGCACTGACAACGCCGGCCGCTTCCATGGCCTCGATCAGTCGCGCCGCACGGTTGTAGCCAATCTTCAGCCGGCGCTGCACGCCGGAAATCGACGCGCGGCGGGTCTCCGTGACCACCCTCAGCGCCTCGTCATACAGCGGATCCGACTCGTCGCCGCCGGCACTGGTTTCCGGCAGGCCGGTGGCACCCACCACCACGCCGTCCCCCAGGGTCTGAACCTCGTCCAGCACGCCCTCGATGTAATCGGCCGGACCCATCGCCTTGAGATGCTCGACCACGCGATGCACTTCATCGTCGGAGACGAACGCGCCGTGCACACGCTCGGGCATGGCGGTGCCCGGAGGCAGGTACAGCATGTCGCCGTGACCCAGCAGCGTCTCCGCGCCGGACTGGTCGAGAATGGTGCGCGAGTCGATCTTCGAGCTCACCTGGAACGCGATGCGGGTGGGAATGTTGGCCTTGATCAGGCCGGTGATCACATCCACCGACGGACGCTGGGTGGCCAGGATCAGGTGGATGCCGGCTGCACGTGCCTTCTGTGCCAGACGTGCGATCAGTTCTTCGACCTTCTTGCCGACGATCATCATCATGTCGGCGAATTCGTCGATGAAGATGACGATGAACGGCAGCGTCTCCAGCGGGCGCGGCGCCTCGCCCAGCTCCGGGTTCGGCTTGAACAACGGGTCCATCAGCGGCTGGCCGGCGTCCTCGGCGTCCTTCACCTTCTTGTTGAAGCCGGCCAGGTTGCGCACGCCCACCGCGCTCATCAGCTTGTAGCGGCGCTCCATCTCCGCCACGCACCAGCGCAGGCCGTTGGCGGCCTCCTTCATGTCGGTGACCACAGGCGCGAGCAGATGCGGGATGCCCTGGTAGACGCTCAGTTCGAGCATCTTCGGGTCGATCATCAGCATCCGCAGATCTTTCGGCGAGCCCTTGTACAGCAGGCTCAGTACCATCGCATTGACGGCCACGGACTTGCCCGAGCCGGTGGTACCGGCCACCAGCAGGTGTGGCATGCGCGCCAGGTCGGCCACGGTCGGGCGGCCGGCGATGTCCTTGCCCAGCGCCAGGGTCAGCACGCTGGAGGCCTTGTCGTACTCCTTCGAGCGCAGCAGCTCGGACAGGAAGATCATCTCGCGGGTGACGTTGGGAATCTCCAGGCCGATCACCGACTTGCCGGGAATCACATCGACCACGCGCACCGACTTGACCGACAGGCCGCGGGCGATGTCCTTGTCCAGCGAGCTGATCTGGCTGACCTTGATGCCCGGCGCCGGCTCGATCTCGAAGCGGGTGATGACCGGGCCCGGATAGGCGCCGACCACCTGCGCATCGATGCGGAAATCCTTCAGCTTGAACTCGATCTGCCGCGACAGGGTCTCCAGTGTCTCCTCGTCGTAGCCCTTGGGCTGCGGCTTGGGATCATCCAGCAGGGCCAGCGGCGGCAGGTCCGAACCATCGCCGTTGACGCCGCGGAACATCGGTATCTGGTTGTCACGCTTGGCCCGGTCGCTCTTCTCGATCACCGGTTCCGGGCGCGGTTCGATCTTCACCGGCTCGCGCTTGGCGCGCACCTCGGCGTCCGCCTTGCGGACTTCCTGGCGCTCCTCGCGCAGGGCACGGGTCTGCTTCCACTCGGTCGCCTGTTCCTTCTTGCGCTCCAGCAGCGGCGCCAGCGACATCACCCCACGGCCGATCTTCTCCATCACCGTGAACCACGACAGGCCGGTGGCCAGGGTGATCGAGGCCAGCAGCAGCACCAGCACGAACAGGTTCGCGCCCAGCGCTCCGAACCCGACGGTCAGCGAGTTGCCCACCAGCTTGCCAAGGATGCCGCCCGCACTGGACACATCACCATTGAACAGGCGCACATGCAGGAAGCCGGTGCCGGCGATCAGGAAGCCGACCAGACCGACCAGGCGCAGGGCCGGATCGAGGTCGTTCTCGCCCTTGCTTTCCCGCTTGAGGCCGAACATGGCGATCCAGGCCAGTGCGCCGAGCACCACCGGCAGCAGGAACGCGATGTAGCCGAACAACTGCAGCAGCACGTCAGCGATCCAGGCACCGGCGCGGCCGCCCATGTTGTGTACCGGCGCGACCACGCTGCCGGTATGCGACCAGCCGGGGTCCGACGCCGAGTAGGTGAACAGACTTGCCGCCAGGTACAGCAGGGCCGGCGCGATCGCGATCAGGCCCAGGTCGCGCCAGAGGCGCTGGCGGCGGGGGTTGTCGGTCGTCGCCGCCGCCGCGGCCGTGCGACGTGACGCCTTGCTGTCGTCGGACTTGGAGCGTTCGGGGACCTGCTTCGCCACCTTAGACCATACCTTTGGAATGCGCTGTTAGTGATTGATAATAAATGAGACGGCGTCAGTTTTCAGTTATGCGACGCTGCGAGGCGCCCTCCGGGGCCGGAAACCGTCGATGGGCGACGGCGTTCTGTTCATCGGCTTGAATCGCCCTGCCCCAGCCGCCACTCTATGACCTGCCATGGATGCTGCGCAAACATCGCCAGCGCCTTGTCCCACTTACCTTTTCGCGAGTTTACATGAGCACCAGCCTGCCCTCCCGCCACCAACGGCTTGTCATCCTCGGTTCCGGCCCGGCCGGCTGGACCGCTGCGGTCTACGCCGCCCGCGCCAACCTGAAGCCGGTCGTCATCACCGGCCTGCAGCAGGGCGGTCAGCTGATGACCACGACCGAGGTCGACAACTGGCCGGGTGACGCCCATGGCCTGATGGGCCCGGACCTGATGGCGCGCATGCAGGCTCACGCCGAGCGCTTCGAGACCGAGGTCATCTTC
Organism: Stenotrophomonas sp. YJH_SMC_36; assembly: GCF_059369935.1. NCBI lineage: Bacteria > Pseudomonadati > Pseudomonadota > Gammaproteobacteria > Lysobacterales > Lysobacteraceae > Stenotrophomonas > Stenotrophomonas sp. YJH_SMC_36. The sequence continues at coordinate 358,887 of NZ_JCAFTD010000004.1, forward strand.
GACCACATTCACACCGCCGACCTGTCCCAGCGTCCGTTCCGGCTGATCGGCGACAGTCACGAATACACCTGTGACGCCCTGATCATCGCCACCGGCGCCACCGCCAAGTACCTGGGCATCCCGACCGAAGAGGCCTTCAAGGGCCGCGGCGTGTCCGCCTGCGCCACCTGCGACGGGTTCTTCTACCGTGACCAGGACGTGGTCGTGGTCGGCGGTGGCAACACTGCGGTGGAAGAGGCCCTGTACCTGTCCAACATCGCCCGCAAGGTCTACCTGGTCCACCGCCGCGACACCCTCAAGGCGGAAAAGATCATGCAGGACAAGCTGTTCGCCAAGGTCGCGGCCGGCAAGATCGAAACCGTCTGGCACCACCAGGTCGAGGAAGTGCTGGGCAACGATGCCGGCGTGACCGGTGTGCGCGTGAAGTCCACCCTGGACGGCAGCACCCGCGACATCGACGCGCACGGCTTCTTCGTGGCCATCGGTCATCACCCGAACACCACCCTGTTCGATGGCCAGCTGGCGATGAACAACGGCTACCTGGAAATCCGCTCGGGCCTGGGCGGCAACGCCACCCAGACCTCGGTGGAAGGCGTGTTCGCCGCGGGCGACGTGGCCGACCAGCACTATCGGCAGGCCATCACCTCCGCCGGCTTCGGCTGCATGGCCGCACTGGATGCCGAGCGCTATCTGGATGCACAGGGCAAGGCCGGCTGAAGATTGCTCCACGCCATGACTGATCCTGGGGGCCGGCGCGGAAGCGCCGGCCTTTCTGTTTTCTTCTGACCTATCCTTGGCCCATGCCCTCCCCCCGTTTCCTCGACTCGCTGCAGTCCGTTACCGCCACCGACTGGGACGCGCTGCATGATGGCCGCAATCCCTTCGTCAGCTACGCCTTCCTGGCCGGACTCGAAGCCCACGGTTGCCTGCGCGGGGATTGGGGCTGGCAGGCATGGCATTTCACCCTGTGGGAGGGCGACGTCCTGGTCGCGGCGATTCCCGGCTACCTGAAGACCAACTCCCACGGCGAGTTCGTGTTCGACCACGCCTGGGCCAATGCCTATGCCCGGCATGGCCGCGACTACTACCCGAAATGGCTCGGCGCCGTGCCGTACTCGCCGGTGACCGGGCCGCGGCTGCTGGCCCGGGACGATCCAGCCCGCGCGGGCGTGCTGTCGGCCCTGCGCGGGGCGCTGCCCACGCTGGGCGTGTCCTCGGCGCATATCAACTTCCACACCGCAGCGGATGAAGCGCTGTTCGGCGATGACTGGCTGTTGCGCGAGGATATCCAGTTCCAGTGGCAGAACCCGGGCGACTGGACGACGTTCGATCAGTTCCTTGGCGCCATGGACCACAAGCACCGCAAGAACATCCGCCAGGAGCGCGCCAGGGTCACCCGCCAGGGCATCGGCTTCCGCGTCGTGCACGGCGATGAGGCCAGCCGTGCCGACCTGCAGGCGATGTACCGTTTCTACCTGCAGACCTTCGTCGAGTACGGCAATGCACCGGCGCTCACCGAGCCCTTCCTGCGCCACCTGGCCAGCAGCCTCGGGCGCGGCCTGGTGATGTTCCTGGCCGAACAGGACGGCGAACCGATTGCCGGCGCCCTGTGCCTGCGTGGGGGCGACACGCTGTATGGCCGCTACTGGGGTGGCGCTACCCTGCCTGGCCTGCACTTCGAGGCCTGCTACTACCAGGGCATCGAGTACTGCCTGCGCGAAGGCCTGACCCGCTTCGAGCCCGGCGCACAGGGCGAACACAAGCTGGCGCGCGGCTTCCTGCCGACGCGGGTGCGCAGCCGGCACTGGGTGGCCGATGCGGATTTCGCAGAAGCTCTGCAGGACTGGTGCCGGCAGGAGCGCAGGGACGTGCGGCGCTATGAGCAGACGTTGCAGCAACACAGCCCGTTCCGCACGCAGGACTAGCGCCGCCGCAGAATGGATGCGCCGGCATCGCTACACTCCCGGCATGACCCGTCAATTGCCCTGGCGCCTGGACGATGCGCCGGACGCCCCCTTCCCGCCCGCTGAAACCGCGCTGCGCAGTCCCGACGGCCTGCTGGCCGTAGGCGGCGACCTGCATCCTGCACGCCTGTTGAATGCCTATGCCGGCGGCATCTTCCCGTGGTTCAGCGACGGCGAGCCGATCCTGTGGTGGTCACCGGACCCACGCATGGTGTTCCGCACCTCCGGCGTACACCTGTCCAGCCGCTTCCGCCGCCAGCTGCGCGGCAGCCACTGGGAGGTGACTGCCGACACCGCCTTCAGCCAGGTGATGCGCGCCTGTGCTGCCGCGCCGCGCCCCGGACAGGACGGCACCTGGATCAGCCCGGCAATGGTCGAGGCCTACAGCCGGCTGCACGACCTCGGGTTCGCCCATTCCGTCGAGGTCTGGGACCGGCAGACCCTGGTCGGTGGCATTTATGGCGTGGCCATCGGCACGATGTTCTTCGGCGAAAGCATGTTCAGCGGCGCCAGCGGCGGCTCCAAGATCGCGCTGGCCGCGCTGGCGGCCACCCTGCATGGCTGGGGCTGGGAACTGATCGATGCACAGGTGGAGAATCCGCATCTGCTGCGGATGGGTGCGGTGCACCTGCCACGCGCCGCGTTTCTGGACCACGTGCGGCAGGCCGTGCGCTGCCCGGGGCGTGAAGGCCCGTGGACTCGGCACATGGGCCGCTTGCCGGCCCGCGTCCTGGCGGGGGGTTAACATAAACTTTGCAAGCCGGCCGCGTCCCGCGTAAAATACTGCGCCTTAGGCCCAGCGTGGCCGTTTTCTGAACCGCACAGGACTACATGTCGAAAGACGATTCCATCGAGTTCGAGGGCACCGTCAGCGAGACGCTGCCGAACACCACTTTCCGCGTTCGTCTGGAAAATGGGCACGAGATCATCGCCCACATCTCCGGCCGCATGCGCAAGAACTACATCCGCATCCTCACCGGTGACCGGGTCAAGGTTGAAATGACCCCGTACGACCTGACCAAGGGCCGTATCACCTACCGCATGAAGTAAGCGGTCGGCGCGTCGCGCCACTTCGACAAGGCCAGCCTGGGTTGCTGGCCTTTTGTCATGCCCGCTCTCCGGCCCTGCCGGAGGTCATCGTGACCGATCTCACCATGACGTCAGTCAGCCCTGCTTGCGGCAGATTCGCAGTTGCGACAGCGGCAGCATTCTGGGATCCGATCCACTCCGGATCGCCACCCCTGCCCCGCCATGAACCTCACTTCCCTGCTCGCCCCCTTGGCCTTGTCCGCCATCGCCCTGCTGGCCCCGTCCGCCCATGCGGCCGACACCCCGGCGACGCAGTGCGTGCCGCTGTCCGGCGAACAGCAGATCGTTCGCGCCGGCGCCGACAGGAACATCCTGCTCCGCTCCGGCGAAGCGCACTATGTCGTGCACTTCCGCAACAGCTGCCCTTCCGCCGTGCTGGCCACCCGCCTCGGCTTCACGACCGACGGCAAGGAGGCTGACACGCTGTGCAGCGAGGGCCGAAGCAAGCTGGACACCGGTCGCGGCTCCTGCGAGGTGGCGCGCATCGAGCCGATCGATGCCGAGCGGTTCACGCGTGAAGCGCGCCGTCGCAGCCGCTGACACCTGACAGCACAAGGGCGGCCGAAGCCGCCCTTGCCCTTTCCAGTCCTTCACGCCACAGCCCGTGGCGTCAGCTCACTCCACCGTGGCCGGCAGCAGCCGCTCCGGCTCGGCCTGGGTCTCGACCACCAGTTCGTCGTCGCGGACATCGATGCTGACCTTGCCGCCGTTGACCAGCTTGCCGAACAACAGCTCGTCGGCCAGCGGACGCTTGATCTTGTCCTGGATCACGCGCGCCATCGGACGGGCACCCATCAGCGGGTCGAAGCCATGGTGGGCCAGCCAGTCGCGCGCGGTCGGCGTGGCCGACAGGCTGACGTGCTTCTCCTGCAGCAGCATCTCCAGCTCGATCAGGAACTTGTCCACCACACGCAGGATGTGCTCGAAGCCCAGTGCCTGGAACTGCACCACCGCATCGAGACGGTTGCGGAATTCCGGGGTGAAGCTGCGGCGGATGGTCTCCATCGCGTCGGTGGCGTGGTCCTGCTTGGTGAAGCCGATCGAACGCCGCGAGGCCTGGGCCGCGCCGGCATTGGTGGTCATCACCAGCACCACGTTCTTGAAGTTCGCTTCACGTCCGTTGGTGTCGGTCAGCACGCCCCGGTCCATGACCTGCAGCAGGATGTTGAAGATGTCCGGGTGCGCCTTCTCGATTTCGTCCAGCAGCAGCACGCAATGCGGCGTCTTGACGATCTTCTCGGTCAGCAGGCCGCCCTGGTCGAAGCCGACGTATCCCGGGGGCGCACCGATCAGGCGGCTGATCGAATGCGGCTCCATGTACTCGGACATGTCGAAGCGGACCAGCTCGATGCCCAGCTGCAGGGCCAACTGCTTGGTCACCTCGGTCTTGCCGACACCGGTCGGGCCGGCAAACAGGAAGTTGCCGATCGGCTTCTCCGGATTGCCCAGGCCCGAGCGCGCCAGCTTGATCGCCGACGACAGGGTCTCGATGGCCGGGTCCTGGCCGAAGATCACCATCTTCAGGTTGCGCTCCAGGTGCTGCAGCACATCCTTGTCGGTGGCGCTGACCTGCTTGGTCGGGATGCGCGCCATCTTGGCAATGATGGCCTCCACCTCCTCCACGTCGATCAGTTCCTTGCGCTGGTCCTCCGGCAGCAGCCGCTGGCGCGCACCTGCCTCGTCGATCACGTCGATGGCCTTGTCCGGCAGCAGGCGGTCACCGATATGCTTGACCGACAGGTCCACCGCGGCCTGCAGCGCCTCGTCGGAGTACGTCACGCCGTGGTGGGCTTCGTACTTGCCCTTCAGGCCCTGCAGGATCTCGTAGGTCTCACCCACGGTCGGCTCGACGATGTCGATCTTCTGGAAGCGGCGCGCCAGGGCACGATCCTTCTCGAAGATGCCGCGGTACTCCTGGAACGTGGTCGAGCCGATGCAGCGCAGCTCGCCCGACGCCAGCGCCGGCTTGATCAGGTTGGACGCATCCATGGTGCCGCCCGACGCCGAACCCGCACCGATGATGGTGTGGATCTCGTCGATGAACAGCACGGCATTGGGCACCTTCTTCAGGGCCGTCAGCACGCTCTTCAGGCGCTTCTCGAAGTCGCCACGGTACTTGGTGCCGGCCACCAGTGCGCCCAGGTCGAGCGAATAGATGACGGCATCGGCCAGCACCTCCGGCACCGAGCCCTCGACGATGCGCCGGGCCAGGCCTTCGGCGATCGCGGTCTTGCCGACGCCGGCCTCGCCCACGTAGAGCGGGTTGTTCTTGCGACGGCGGCACAGGACCTGGATGGTCCGCTCGATCTCGTCGGCACGCCCGACCAGCGGGTCGATGCGTCCGGCCCGGGCCTGCTCGTTGAGGTTGCTGGCGAACTCGGTCAGGGCATCCCCCTTCGGCTCGCCCTCCCCGCCCTCGGCCCGGCTCTCGCCTTCGGAGGAAGGCTGTTCGCCCTCCTCGCCCAGCTTGGCGATGCCATGGGACAGGTAATTGACCACGTCCAGGCGGGTCACGTCCTGCTGGTTGAGGTAGTAGACGGCATGGGAGTCCTTCTCGCCGAAGATGGCGACCAGCACATTGGCGCCGGTGACCTCCTTCTTGCCCGAGGACTGCACGTGGTACACGGCCCGCTGCAGCACGCGCTGGAAGCCCAGCGTCGGCTGGGTGTCGCGGCCATCGTCTTCCGCCAGGCGGGACACGGAGGCCTCGATGGCCTGCTCCAGCTCCTGGCGCAGGCGGTCGGCATCGGCACCACAGGCCTTCAGTACGGCCTGGGCGGACGGGTTGTCGAGCAGTGCCAGCAGCAGGTGTTCGACCGTCATGAACTCATGCCGGGCCTCACGGGCGCGCTTGTAGCACTGGCCGATGGTGTGTTCGAGGTCTTTGCTGAACATGGATTACTCCGGCGGCAGATGGGGACAATATGCGGCCTGACTACGCGATTTCCATCACCCTAGCGGATTGCTGCGTTCAGATGGCGTTAGCAGTGCGGATTGCTTGATCTTCATTCACTCCCGGACAGCCCACCCATGAGCGAACCCTACCTGAGCCGCTGGCGATTGCGACGTGATGGTCCCGCCATCCGTACCCCGCACGCCCGGCTCTGGCCGGTACTGACCGCCGACGACCTGCCGGCAATGCTGAAGATCAGCAGTGAAACCGAAGAACAGAACAGCCATCGCCTGCTGCGCTGGTGGGACGGCGACGGTGCCGCGCGCCTGCTGGCGCACGAGGGGCCGGCCATCCTGATCGAGCGCGCCGGCGGCCAATCGCTGCGGGAGCGCTCGATCGCCGGCGATGACAGCAGCTGTACCACGATCCTGTGCCAGGTCCTGCAGCGTCTGCACCGGCCACGGAGCGCACCGCCAGCGGAGCTGGTCTGCCTGCCTACATGGTTCGCCGACCTGCTGCAGCCAAGGGCCGCGCTGCCGCCACTGCTGGAACAGTGCAGATCGCTGGCGGTCGCGCTGCTGGAGGACGAACAGGAGGTCCGGCCGCTGCACGGTGACCTGCACCACGACAACGTGCTCGACTTCGGCACGCGCGGCTGGCTGGCGATCGACCCGAAACGGCTGATCGGTGATCGCGCGTTCGACTACACCACGCTGTTCAGCAATCCCGACCTGTGCGGTCCCGGCATCCACGTCGCGACCCGGCCGGAGCGCTTTGCGGCCCGGGTGACCGAGGTCAGCGCCCTGGCGGACCTGGATCGCACGCGCCTGCTGCGCTGGATCGCTGCCAGCGCCGGGCTGTCGGCCGTATGGTTCCGCAATGATGGCGACCCGGCCGATATCGACGAGACAGTCGCGGCGATGGCACTGGAGGCGCTGGCGGAGGGGTGATCCCGCTGTAGCCGAGCATGGGCTCGGCTGCTTCTGGCTGAAATCTGGATGCCTGGGCGAACAGCAGCCGAGCGCGGGCTCGGCTCTACAGGCTTCCGCCCTGGTAGGTGCCCACCTTGGTGGGCACGCCGCGCCAGGCGCAGTTAGGCCCGCACCAAAAGCCGGTCAGGCCTTTTCCATCGTGCACAGCAGCGGATGCTGGTTCATCCGTGAATACTCGTTGACCTGGCCGACCTTGGTCTCGGCCACTTCGCGGGTGAACACGCCACAGACGCCGCGACCGCGGGTATGGACATGCAGCATCACCTGCGTCGCCTTGTCCAGGTCCATGTTGAAGAACTGCTGCAGCACGTCCACCACGAAATCCATCGGGGTGTAGTCGTCGTTGAGCAGCATGACCTGGTAGAACGGCGGCGGCGCCACTTCCGGGCGCGCGGGCTCCACGGCGATGCCGTGCTCGTGGTGGGAATCGGGGGAAGACTCGCGGGGCATCCGGTCATTATAGAGGTTGCCGCGCGCCCGCGTCGGCCCTCCCGGAATGGACGGCACGGACGGCCGCCGTCACAATTGTCCTTCCCACCCCGGTTTCACAGGATTTTCATGAAAAGGACCCTTCTGCCTGCCCTGTTGATCGCCCTGGCCTGTGCCGGTCCGGCGAGCGCAGCCGATGCCGACGCTGCCGTCGGTCGCCAGCTGGACAAGCTGGGCTACAACTACGAGGTCGACGAGGATGGCGACTACCGCCTGGTGTTCGACGTCGAGGGCGACCGCACCCAGATGGTGTACGTGCGCTCGGCGGTGGAAGACTTCGGCAGCCACAACATCCGTGAGATCTGGTCGCCAGGCTACACGTCCAAGACCAAGCAGTTCCCGGTCGCGGTCGCCAACCGCCTGCTGGAGGACTCGCAGGACGCCAAGATGGGCGGCTGGGTGAAACAGGAGGCGACCGCGATGTTCGTGGTGAAGATCGACGCCGATGCCACCGCCGACCAGCTCAGCGACGCCATCGATGCCGCGATCCGCACCGCCGACGCGATGGAACTGGAACTGACCAAGAAGGACGATCTCTGAGGTGAATGCCACGCCGGACCCGCGCTGGGCACCGCACGCCACCGTCGCCACCGTCGTGGTCGACGGTGGCCGCGTGCTGCTGGTCGAGGAGACCATCGATGGCCGCGCCGTGCTCAACCAGCCTGCCGGGCACCTCGAACCCGGCGAGAGCCTGGCCGAGGCGGCGCTGCGCGAGACCCGCGAGGAGACCGGCTGGACGGTTCAGCTGACCGACTTCATCGGCTGTTACCAGTGGACGGCGGGCGACGGTACGACGTTCCTTCGCTTCTGCTACGCGGCGCGCCCGGTCTCGCATGATCCGGCGCAGCCGCTCGACACCGGCATCGACCGCGCGCTGTGGATGACCCCGGCCGAGCTGCAGGCCGCCGGGCAGCGCCAGCGCAGCCCGCTGGTATGGCAGGTCGTGGCGGACTATCTGGGTGGCCAGCGCCACCCGCTTTCGCTGGTCCGGGAGGTCGCATGAGCACCCCGCGCGTGATGGTGGGCGTTTCCGGTGGCGTCGATTCGTCGGTCGCCGCCTGGCGGCTGGTGCAGCAGGGCGAGGCCGTGGCCGGCCTGTTCATGCAGAACTGGGCCGACGACGGCAGCGGCGACTGCCGCGCCGAGGATGATCGCCGCGATGCGGTGGCGGTCTGCGGCCTGCTGGGCATTCCCTTCCATTTCCGCGACTTCTCCAGCGAGTACTGGCAAGGCGTGTTCGAGCATTTCCTGGCCGAGTACGCCGCCGGCCGCACCCCCAATCCGGACGTGCTGTGCAACCGCGAAGTGAAGTTCAAGCACTTCCTGGACGCGGCGCGTGAACTGGGCGCCGAGCGCATCGCCACCGGCCATTACGCGCGGGTGACCCAGCGCGGCCACCAGTGGCTGCTGCTGCGCGGCGCCGACCGCTCCAAGGACCAGAGCTATTTCCTGCACCAGCTGGGGCAGGAGCAGCTGGCCGCCACCCTGTTCCCGATCGGCGACCTGGAAAAGAGCGACCTGCGCCGGATCGCCCGTGACGTCAGCCTGCCGACCCATGCCAAGAAGGACTCCACCGGCATCTGCTTCATCGGCGAGCGCGACTTCCGCGAGTTCCTGGGCCGCTACCTGCCGGCCCGGCCGGGACAGATCCTCGACCCGGCCGACGGCAGCGTGATTGCCGAGCATCCGGGCGTGTTCTATTTCACGCTCGGCCAGCGCGAGGGCCTGAACATCGGCGGCGTGCGTGGCCGCCCGGCCGCGCCGTGGTACGTGGTCGGCAAGGACGTGGCCAGCAACGTGCTGTATGTCGATCAGGACCGCGACAGCCCGTGGATGCTCTCCGAACGCCTGCGTTCGGAAACCGCGCACTGGATCGCCGGCGCACCACCGGCCCGGCGTTTCGAATGCACTGCCCAGACCCGCTACCGCCAGCCCGACGAGCCGTGTACGGTCGATGTGCTGGACGATGGCAGCGTGCTGGTCACCTTTGCCCGCCCGCAGCGGGCCGTCACGCCCGGCCAGTCGCTGGTGCTGTATGACGGCGAGATCTGCCTGGGCGGTGCGGTGATCGCCGCCACCGATGCGCCGCTGGAACAGCGCCTGCGCACCACCCCTTCTCCTTTTGAGGTAATCGCTGCATGAGTTTCACTGTCGACGACCGCGTCCTGGCCCTGGCCGGCATTGCCCAGGCCCTGCAGCAGGTGCGCCGCATCGCCGATACCGGCCATTCCGACGCCGCCGCTGTACGTACCGCGGTGGACAGCGTGTTCCGCGTCGACGCGTCCTCTCCGCAGGAGGTGTTCGGCGACCGCCACGCGCTGAAGTCGGGCCTGCGCCTGCTGCACAACTACTTCCGCAACCAGGGCCAGGATCCGATCCTGCCCAAGCTGGCATTGTCGGTGCTGCAGCTGGAGCGCCGCTTCGTGCAGGACCGCGCAACCGTCAACAAGGTTGCCGCGGGCATCGAGCAGGCGCAGCGCAAGGCCGCCGAACTGGGCGACAGCGGTCACCCGGATGTGCTGGCCAGCCTCGGCGGCGTCTATGCGGACACCATCAGCCATCTCAAGCCGCGGGTGATGGTGCAGGGCAACCCGCATTACCTGGGCCAGGCCGGTGTGGTCTCCGAGATCCGTGCCCTGCTGCTGGCCGCCGTCCGCGCTGCGGTGCTGTGGCGGCAGGTGGGCGGCAGCTACTGGGACTTCCTGTTTGGCCGCAAGGCGATGGTCGAGGCCGTGGACCGCCTGCTGGCCTGATCGTTGCATCCGCCGGGCATGGCCCGGCGCTACCGCATCGCCTGACCGTCGCGCAGCGCTGCCGGGGTAGCGCCGGCCCATGCCCGGCGAGCGTCCGGCGCCGGAAATCCGACGCATTCAGAAAGCGCATCGACGTTAAAGAGAAGGGGCACACGGCCGATACATCCTCCGTGCACCTCCCGAGAACGTCCATGTACTCACGCATTTTCATTCGTCTGGCCGCCCCCCTGGCCCTGACCCTGCTGCTCCCCTTCGCCATCGGTTTCGAATGGCCGGCCGCCCTGCGCTGGGCGATCCTGACCACGATGACGCTGAGCTGGCTGGGCTTTGCGTGGTGGACCGCGCGCGCCCAGGCGCACCGCTCACCGGAACAGGCCCGCGTCCTGCGTGAGCAGGACCAGCTGCTGACCGAGCTGCGCAGCTTCGTCGGCAACGAAATCGACGGTTCGCGTGGTGAAGTGGAACGCGCCCGCGACCTGATCCGGCAGGCGGTATCGAGCCTGGGCGGCAGCTTCGATGCAATGAACCGCAAGTCGCGCCAGCAGAGCCAGGCGCTGTCGCGCATCGTCGACCGTGCCGGCGATGAAGGCAGTGCGGGCCTCGACGTTGCGCGGTTCGCCCAGCATGCCAGCCATCGCATGGAGCAGCTGGTGGAAGCGCTGGAACAGGTCAGCGGCCAGAGCTCTACCACCGTGCAGCACATCGACCAGATGGCGCAGCACCTGGACGGCATCTTCGCCCTGCTGGAAGACGTCAAGTCGATTGCCGACCAGACCAACCTGCTGGCGCTGAATGCCGCCATCGAAGCGGCCCGTGCCGGCGAGGCCGGCCGCGGCTTCGCGGTGGTCGCCGACGAAGTGCGCAACCTGTCCGAGCGCTCGACCACCTTCAACGAACAGATCCGAAAGCTGGCGCACAGCTCCAAGGACGCCATCGCCAAGGTCCGCGAGACGGTCTCGCACATGGCTTCGCGCGACATGGACCGCTCCCGCGAAGCACGCCAGGAAGCAGCAGCCATGCTGGACAACGTGGCACAGATCAATGCTTCGCTGGGCGAAGGCATGCGAGAGGTGTCCGAGTGTGCGCGTGCCATCGACGGCAGCGTCGCCGAGGCCGTGCGCGCGCTGCAGTTCGAAGATATCGCCACGCAGGCGCTGGGTGGCGTGCATACCCACCTCGACCGACTGACCGCGATCAACCGCGAAGCGGTGGCCCTGCAGGAACTGCTGCACCGCAATGGCGGCGTCTTCGACGAAGAGATCGCCAGCGCGCTGCAGCGCACCGGCAACCGTCTGCGCGAACTGCGCAACGAATGGGAGCGCCCGCCGCACAAGCCGGTCGCCCAGCAGAACATGGGCGCCGGTACCGTCGAACTGTTCTGAGACGCGTGTCCGCTGCCCTCTCCGGCAGTCTGCAAGGCCCCGGCTCGACCGGGGCCTTTGCCTGTGATCCACCGCCGAATGCATCCTGTACGCGCCCCATGGCCCTGATCAGCGCCCCGCCCTCCTCCCTCACCGACATCGAACGCCCGCGCAACGCCAGCGTGCGAGAACAGCTGCAGCAGCTGGAAAAGGTCGCGCATGAGGAGATCCGCGAGCTGCAGCAGCTCGCCGATGCGCGCCCGCCCTCGCCCGGTACCGCCGGCGAACTGCTGAGCATGGCCTGGGACCTGGGGTTGGATGGAGATGCCCTGAAGTAGATCCACGCCATGCGTGGATGGCCTGCACCGCCTCCCGTTCCAGATCCATGACATGATCCGCCCAAGCCACCTACGGCTGGACACGGAGTGTCGTGGCATGAGCACCACGTTCATGACCTGACTGGGATTTGCTGCGATGGTGCTCGTCTCCGTCACCTTCACCTGGCGCCCTGCCTACGCCACCTTGCGGCTGCCCCGGCACAGACCTGTCGCATTCCTGTTCGGCAGCCTGCTCTTCATGCTGATGGCATTTCTGGCTGCCTGGATGGCTGCAACCGCCATCAGTACCGGGCATGTCCATCTAAGCCATCATCTCTCCGGCACCATTGAAGCGTGGCGCGAGATCGAGCCGATGACCTGCTGGCTGATCATCGTGGCGGAGTACTTGCTAGGGCTCCTGATCGCCAGCTATCCCATCGCGGGCATCGCATTGATGAACCGGTAGATCCACGCCATGCGTGGATGCACCTGCACGCCCCTGCACCTTCCACCCTTTCGGACTTGTTGCATGGCCTGGGTCATCGGCTCCGGGCACACTCACCGCCCTCCCTCCTTGGCAGCGTCATGACATTCAATCCGGAAGAAGCGCAAGAAACCTTCGAACAGTTTCTGATCATCATGGACGATCAGATTGAATGGCTGATCGAGCAAGCGCAGCAGCGCGGCGTCGACCTTGACGGTAGCCTGGAGAGCCTTGATCGCCTCGAAACCCTGTACACGTTGATGGCCGCAACGTTATCGAAGGACGAACAGGCTGCCCTGAGGATTGTGTTTGCACGATATCTTGGGGAAACCGTGTGTCAGCATCACGGCGGCAAATGGACTCTCCCACTGGATGATCCCAAGGACATCAGTTTCAACATGCCGGTTATCGTGGGGCATTCATCCTGCCCGTGGCTGGAGTTCAATCCCATCCACACGATGCGAGCCTACTCACTTCGGCCCAAGCCCGGAATGATCCGAAGCGTCGTTGCGCACAGTGTTGCTCCGCGGATTCTGGATCTCAGCGATCTGGCGGAAGAGCACTGACGCCAATAGGAGAGACTACTCGGTTCAGTTGACGGACCCATCGAGACTGCGGCTCGTGCCCGGGATCATCCGCGCGTGGCATGGATCTACTGAGACAGCGCTGTCGCCATGGCATGATGCCACGGTCCCGTTCATGGAAGACCGATGGCCGCCGCCCTGATCGCATTGATGCTGCTGGAACTCCTGCTGCTGTTGTTCTGGGGCACCGATCTTCTTCCGCACCGGCATCGTCCTGTTCAACCAGCGCACGGCCAGCTGGTGTTCTACATCGGCTATCGCATCCAGCGGCGACGCTATGTCGAAGTTGTGGAATCCGTTTGCGCGCGGGTGCGCTCCGATTCCCGCGACGGTTCGTTGACCCAAGCCGGTAGATCCACGCCATGCGTGGATGACGCCCCCGCGATTCACAGTTTTCGGATTGGTTGCATGGAATGCGATCAACGCACCCTTCATCGTGCCGGACCCATTTCGGTTCAAATCAGCCCAGCCCGATGACCAGCGCCGCCCTCTGCCTTTCGCTTGCCTTGCAGCTTCCGGTTGCCCCCGACCCATTGACCCTGGATCCCGATTCCCTCGCGACGCTTCAGCAGGCGCTGCAGACATTCGGAGCGTTCCAGCACCCCTATTCTGCTCCGATCGACGCATACGACCCTGACGCGGGCGTGATCGACGCATCGGTCGAGGTCTCCGCGGGGTGTCTGCAGGAGGGTCCAAAGGTCATCGTCCTGGACGATGATGGCGACGAGACACTCGAGCGCTATCTGGTGCTGGACAAACCTTGGCATGACCTCTCTGCGGGCACGCTGCTTCGGGTCTCCGGAGGCACGGCGACCGTCATTCCAACACACGAGGAGAGCCCGGCGCTTGCACGGGCGCAGACACTGCTCGCCTTCCTGGACTACCTGCCCTTCAACATGGATTCAAATGCGCAGGCCATACCCGGCTCCGGGTTGCCGGTGGCGGGGTTGGGCAATGCCGAGTTCCTCCAGGGTTTCAATCCGAGCTCCAAAGGTGAAGCCGTTCCGGAGGCGACCCTGGCAGCATGGGAGGGCGTACTGCCCGAACTGCTGTTGGCGCTGTGGCGGCGCGACGGGCTCGCACGCTATCGCGATGACAGGCTCACTCTGGTCGATCCCCTCCTGTATGCGGGGCTTGCCACGGAACTCCTGCAGGGCAACCCGATGGAGGGCGCCGATACCTTCCATGTCTATGCGGTGACGGCTTTCGGCCAGATTCTGTTGTGTGGGGAGAACACCTCTGCGCAGATCAGCATCGACCCGCACAGCGGACAGGTTTCGGCGGAGCCGGAGGTACCCGGGCCCGCCGATGCGGTGGAACGCAACTGGAAACTGGCGTACATGCTGACGTTCCTGGATGGCCCCTATCTCGATGTCACCGACGAGCAGGAACAGCCCTTATATGCACATGCACTCGATTCACTGGGACCCTTGCACGCGAACGAGATCTACAGCTTCTCGCCTGCGGCCGTCGAAGGCGGCTGGGAGGCAGCACATCTGGTCAAGCGGGATCGCCTCGCCGAGCTGAAGGCACTCGCCGGGCAGGCAACCGCAAGGCGTTCCCTGCGGCAGGATTCAGACAGCAGGTAGATCCAGCAAGCCGCGCTGCGGGCGATCAACTGTGCAGGTCGTCAACGCACCAGCAGCGCTTCGTTGCCGGCGTCCGTGCGCGACGGTGACTGATGCTGCTGGCGCAGCCACTGCGCCAGGTCGCGCGGGCTCAGCGGCCGCGAGTACAGGTAGCCCTGGATCTCGTCGCAGCCCTGGCGGCGCAGCATGTCTTCTTCCTGGTGCGTTTCCACACCTTCGGCCACGACCTTCATGCCCAGCGCGTGGCCCAGGTGCACGATGGCCTGGGTCACCTCGGCCGTACCCGAGTCGTGCAGCATGCCCTGCACGAAGCTGCGGTCGATCTTCAGGCGGCCCACCGGGAACCGGTTGAGGTAGTTGAGGTTGGAGAATCCCGTTCCGAAATCGTCCACCGCCAGCGGCACACCGTGCCGTTCCAGCACGTCGAAGCAATGACGCAGGATGTCGGTGTCACGGATCAGCGCCGACTCGGTCAGCTCCAGTTCCAGGCGCTGTGGCGGCCAGCCATGGGCATGGCAGATCTCGATCACCCGCTCGGCGAAGCCGCGATCACGCAGCTGCACGGCCGAGACGTTCACCGCGATACGGTCGAAGTGCAGACCGGCTCTGTCCCAGGCAGTGGCCTGGCGGCAGGCTTCGTTCAGTACCCAGTCGCCGATGCGCACGATTTCACCGCACTTCTCTGCGATGGGAATGAACTCGGCCGGACTGCAGTAGCCGATGCCGGGTCGATGCCAGCGCAGCAGTGCTTCGATGGCCGGCGGCTCGCCAAGGTGGGCGTGCAGCAGCGGCTGATAGGCCAGGCTGAACTCCTCGCGCTCGATCGCGCCATGGAGTGCATGCTCCAGCTCAAGCCGGCGCTGGATGCGGGCCAGTGCGTCCTGGCTGTAGTACTGGTAGGTGTTGCGACCGGCTTCCTTGGCCGCATACATCGCGGCATCGGCGGCGCGCAGCAGTGAATCGAAATCGGTCTGGGTATCGCCCAGCATGGCGATGCCCACGCTGGCCCCCACCTTCAGCGTGGTATCGCCGCGGCGCAGCGGCTCGGCCAGCGAGCCGATCAACTTGCGCGCCACGTGACCAGCGTCTTCCGGTTCGGCCAGGTCGCGCAGCACCACGATGAACTCGTCACCGCTGAAGCGGCCGAACAGATCGTTGTTGCGCAGGTTCTGGTGCAGTCGGGTGGCCGCCGCCTTCAGCAGGGCATCACCGGTGGCATGGCCGAAGCTGTCATTGATGGTCTTGAAGCCATCCAGGTCGATGAACAGCATCGCCAGCGAGGTGCCGCGATCACGCGCTTCCTCGATTGCTTCAGCCGTCTGCTCGCCCAGCAGCACCCGGTTCGGCAGGCCGGTCAGCAGGTCGTAATGGGCCAGCAGCTCGATGCGCTCATTGGCCTCGCGCTCTCGCGTGATGTCACGGAACAGCACCACGAAACGTGGCGGCAGGCCATCGCGCCGATCCAGCTCGATCAGCACCTGCACCCATACGCGCAGGCCGGATTGACGATAGAAGCAGAGATCCAGCTGCTCGGGCAGTCCGCCACCGGCAATCCGGCCCAGCGCCGCCTCGAACGCACTGCGCGAGTCCTCGGTGTACAGCGCCAACGCCTGGTCCAGGGTGATCGGCTCCTTGCGCAGTCCGTGGATGCGATAGCACTCTTCGGTCCATTGCATGTGCCGGGTCTGCACCTCGATCTCGCACCCGCCGATGCGGCCCAGTGCCGAAACGCGGTTGAGCAGCTCGGTACGCCAGCGGATCAGCGCATCGGTCTGGTGCTGTTCGGTGATGTTCTGCACCTGGCCCAGCAGCCGCTTGGGCTGGCCCTCGCCGTCCAGCAGCGGCTGCATCCACAGCCGCAGATGCAGCGATGGTTCGCCGCTGCCGCGGGCCAGCTCCAGTTCGAGGCTGGCGGAGCGGCCATCGCGCCACAAGCGGCGCCAGGCTGCCCGCAGCGCTCCACGTGAACGCGGATGCAGCTGCTTGAGCCAGCGTCGCTGGCCGGGCACGTTGCCGGGCTCAAGTGCGAGCAGCGAACGCAGTTCGGGCGACCACCAGAAGGAGCCCGTGCCAGGATCGAACGACCAGCTGCCCATGCTGGCGATGCGCTGCGCCTCGCTCAGGTGCACCTGCTGTTCGTGCAGCAACGCCTCCAGCTGCTTCTGCTGTTCGATGTCGGTGTGGGTGCCGACCATCCGCAGCGGCTGGCCGTCGGCAGTGCGCGCGACCACGCGGCCACGATCAAGCACCCAGCGCCACTGCCCGTCGGGCTGGCGGAAGCGGAACTGTGCGCTGTACTGGTCGCTGGTTCCACGCAGGTGCTGATCCAGCGCGGCGCGCACGTGGCCGATGTCCTCGCCGTGCACGCGCGCCAGCATTCCGCTGGCAGTCTCTTCGCCCAGGCCAGGGGTGCGGGTGACGCGATCGCTGGGAATATCCCAGTCCCACAGGCTGTGGCCGGCGCTGTCCAGCGCCAGTTCCCAGCGTCCGCCACCCGCCAGCGGCACCGGTTCCGGCACGCTCAGGGTGAAGGCCAGCAGATTGCCGGCGCCGTCATGCACGGCGCGCAGGTGGCCGTCGTAATGCCCGCGCGGCCCTCCCGGCAGGCTGCACGCAACAATGCCACCGTCGGCCGCCAGCAGACGCAGGTCCTCCAGCATCGGCGCGTAGGCCGCGACCGTCGCCGGCAGGCCATGCTCGCGCGCGGCCGGATTGGCCGCCAGCGGACGGCCAGTGCGGTCGACGATGACCAGCGCCGACGCGAGCGGATGCTGCAGCAGGCTGGCGATGATCCCTTGGTCCACGCGATCTTGCTCCGGATGAAACGCCCGACAGCGGGGCACGCAGTGGTTAACGGCGCCTGCGGCGGATAATTGAGTGGCTACGGGGCACCTGCGCGGTAAGATGGCCGGCGCCCCTACCTGCTGCCCTGTCCATGCCCGCAGAACCGACCGGCACCGCCCCTGTTCCCGACCCGCGGATGGCCCAATCGCTGGGCCGCGATCGTCGGCGGATCGTGCTGAGTTACCTGGCGATGGCCCTGGCCTGGATGATCGCCACCGACAGCGCCGTGCAGCTGCTGGTACCCGATCCGTACCAGGCATCACTGTGGCAAAGCCTGAAAGGGTCGTTCTTCGCCCTGGCCAGCGCCGGGCTGCTGTACCTGCTGCTGCGGCCGCTGGCCGAGCACGTGCTGCTCACCCATGCCCGCCTGCAGGCCTCCGAGCTGCGCCTGCGGCAGATGTTCGAGGGCAATCCCGGGCCGATCCTGGTCTACGATCTGGACAGCCTGGCCATTCTCGATGCCAATCCTGCGGCCTGCAGCGCCTTCGGCTGGGAGCGCGAGGAACTGCTTGAGCGCACCATCGACGTGCTCTGGCCGCCCGGCCAGGACCAGGCGCTGCAGACCAAGCTCGAAGCCATCCGGGAGGCGCCCGAGCAGCTGTGCATCCTGCGGGCGCAGCTGCAGCTGCGCGATGGCAGCCTGCGGCAGATGGAGCTGCGCTCGAACGCAATAGGTTACGACGGCCACAACGCACGCCTGCTGATTGCCATCGATCGCACCGCCGAGGACCTTGCACAGCTGCGCCGGGACCAGGCACTGGCACGGGTGGAGGAAGCGCATGAGCTGGCGAAGATCGGCGCCTGGGAACTGGACCCCTCCAGCGGGCTGGGCCGGTACTCCAGCCAGGTCTATCGCCTGCTCGGCCGGCGCCCGCCGGAAGCGCGCCGCTGGCATCGCTTCGACGAACTGCTGGTGGCGGCCGATCCGGCCACTGCCGCGCAGGCAGACCAGCTGCTGGCCGAACTGTGTTCCGGCGAACCGGTGCAGGTGGACGTGCTGCTGCCGCTGCTGTCGATGGATGGCCGCGCGTTGATGGTGCACCTGCGCGCGGCCAGCGGCGTTGACGAGGCCGGCCGCGACCGCGTGCTCGGCACGCTGCAGGACGTGACCGAGCGCGAGCAGTCGCGGCGGCTGCTGCGCGAACGTGAGGAACAGTTCCGCGAACTGGTGCGTGTACTGCCGGACGGCGTGGTCATCCTCTTCGAGGAGCACGTGCTGTACGCCAACGCCTGGGCCGCGAGTCTGTTCGGCTATGGCGGCCATGCCCTGCTCGGCGAGCCGCTGGCGGCTCTGGTCGCCGACAGCGATCTGGCGCGGGTACGCGTGCAGCTCCGGGCCGGCCAGCCCCAGCACGGCCCCGGCCACAGCAGCGTGGTGGCGATGCAGCGTGCCGATGGCCGCAGCTTCCACGCCGGCCTGGCCGTGGGCGAAGTCCGCTACGGCGGTCGCGACTGCAAGCTGCTGATCGTGCGTGACCTGAGCGATTCCGAGCGCACCCGCAGTGCGCTGGAGACCAGCAACCGCGAACTACAGGCCATGGCCGGCCGGTTGTTCTCGCTGCAGGAGGACGAGCGCCGCGCGATCTCGCGCGACCTGCACGATGACATCGGGCAGGCCATCACCGCCATCAAGCTCTCCGCCTATGCCGCGCAGGACGAAGACGATCCGAAGCGCCGCAGCGAGGATCTGGCACAGATCGTCAGCCTGGCCGACACCACGGTGGCCAAGCTGCGTGACATCTCCACCCTGCTGCGGCCTCCACAGCTGGATGCGCTGGGCCTGGAGGCGGCACTGAGCTGGCAGGCACGGGTACTGTTCCGCTCCTCACCGGTGGAACTGCTGGCCGAAATCGAGCCCCTGCCGCATCGGCCCGACAACAGCATCGAGCAGGCCTGCTTCCGCATCGCCCAGGAAAGCCTGACCAACGTACTGCGCCACGCCCGCGCCAGCCAGGTGCAGCTGCAGCTGCGCGATGTCGGCCAGCGCGGGCTGCACCTGCAGATCCGCGACGACGGCGAGGGTTTCGACCCTGACGGCCCGCGCGGCCTGGGCCTGATCGTCATGCGCGAACGTGCGCAGAGCGTGGGCGGCCACGTGCGGATCGAGTCGGCGCACGGCGCCGGCACCCTGGTCGATGTCCATCTTCCCTACCAGGCAGCCTGCGCGGCTGCCGTCGAAACACCGGATTACTGAGCCTATGTGGAATCCCAATCTGCCGCTGGTCAGCATCGACGATGCCCCTGACCGCCTTGGCGCCGGCAATCCCGAGCTGCAGGCGATGGTGGCCGAAGCCGCTTCGGGTGGCACGCCGCTGATGCTGATGCATGTGGACATCGACCACTTCGCGTCGGTCAACGAGAACATGAGCGCGGAAGTGGGTGACCAGGCGCTGGTACTGGTGGCGCAACGCCTGCAGTCCTACCTGCGCGGGCGCGGCAAGCTGTGGCGCCATGGCAGCGACGAGTTCCTGATCGCCGTGCCGCGCGACGCCGACCTGCCGCTGCCGGAGGACTTCGCCGAAGAAATCCGCCAGCAGATGGAACTGCCGCTGTCGGTGCTGCCCTACACCCTGTTCATGACCGGCAAGCTGGGCGTCAGCCTGTGCCCGGAACATGCCAGCAGCACCTCGCGCCTGCTCGATCATGCCGAAGATGCGCTGTACCAGGCCGCCCGCGAGGGTGGCAACGCGGTGCGCATCCATGCCGTGGACACACCACCCAGCGCGCACAGCGAGAGCATCATCGCGCGCCAGATCGTCGATGCCATCCCCAATGCCGAGCTGAAGCTGCGCTACCAGCCCCTGGTCAGCGCACGCGATGGCCATGTGGTGGGCATGGAAGCCCTGCTGCGCTGGCAGTCGCCGACGCTGGGGATGCTGGTACCGGAACGCTTCATGCGAACGGCCGAGCGGCTCGGCATCATCGTGCAGATCGGTACCTGGGTGCTGGAGGGCGCGCTCAAGCAGGCCCGGCTGTGGCGCGACCAGGGTTTCGACGACTTCACCATTGCGGTGAATGTCTCCACCCTGCAGCTGCTGCGACCGAATTTCTTCGCCGAAGTGATGTCGCTGCTGCAGGCAGCGGGCGTGCCGGCGCAGATGCTGACGCTGGAGATCAACGAAAGCGCACTGACCAACAACGTCAATTTCGTCCACGAGACCCTGGCCAACCTGCGCAACGAAGGCATCAGCCTGAGCCTGGACAACTTCGGCACCGGCGACTCCAGCCTGAGCGCGCTGGTGCGCTATCCGGTGGACAAGCTGAAGATCGACCGCAGCTTCATCAAAAGCGCACCGGCCGGCAACCGCGAGGCCGCCATCGCCCGTGCGATCATCGCCATGGGCCACCAGCTGGGCATGACGGTGATCGCCAACGGTGTGGAATCACAGGCACAGCTGGGCTTCCTGCGCCGCAACGACTGCGATGTGTTCCAGGGCTATCTGTTCGGCGAACCGATGTCGGCCGATGCCGCGGGCATGACCCTGCGCCGGCGCTACCTGCGCCCGGAAGCATTCGCCGAGACCCGCCCGGACCGCACCCTGCTGCTGCTGGACGATGAAGAGAACGTGCTGCGCTCGCTGGTGCGCCTGTTCCGTCGCGACGGCTACCGCATCCTTGCCGCCGGCAACGTGCGCGACGCCTTCGATCTGCTGGCGATCAACGATGTGCAGGTGATCCTGTCCGACCAGCGCATGAGCGACATGAGCGGCACCGAGTTCCTGGGCCGGGTGAAAATGCTGTACCCCGACACCATCCGCCTCGTGCTGTCCGGCTACACCGATCTGAACACGGTGACCGACGCGATCAACCGCGGCGCGATCTACCGCTTCCTGACCAAGCCATGGAACGACGACGAGCTGCGCAAGCACATCCACCAGGCCTTCCGTACCTACGAGGAACAGCGCCGCAGCAACGCCGGCCCGGTGACGATGGACGCAGGTGACGGTGGCGAGGATCGCCCGCCGTTGCGGTGATGGAGGCCGCCGGGCATGGCCCGGCGCTACCGTGCACCTGTGCCGTGCGGCGGCTCAGCGCGGCTGCTTCACCGGCAGCACCACGCGGAAGCGCGAGCCGACGCCGGGGGTGCTGTCCAGATCGATGCGACCGTGGTGCTTGTTGATGATGCTGTAGGAGATCGACAGGCCCAGGCCGGTTCCGCTGCCCACCGGCTTGGTGGTGAAGAACGGATCGAAGATGCGCTGGCGCAGTTCGGGCGAGATGCCGCCACCGGTGTCCTCGAACTCGACCCAGACATGGTCGCCATCCACGCCGGTACGCACGGTGATGGTGCCGCGCTCGGCGATGGCATGGCCGGCGTTGAGCAGCAGGTTCATGTAGACCTGGTTGAGTTCGGACGGCAGGCACTCGACCAGCGGCAGCTGGCCGAACTCACGCACCAGGGTGACCTTGTACTTGAGCTCGTTCCAGATGATGTTGATGGTGGACTCAAGGCCGGCGTGCAGGTCGACCAGCTTCCACGACTCATCGCGGCCGGAGTACGAGAAGTCCTTGAGGTCGCGCACGATGCGCGTCACCCGCTCGATGCCCTCGCGTGATTCGGCCATCAGCTGTGGCAGATCGCGGCTGATGAAGTCGATGTCCAGCCGGTCACGGATGTCGTCGATCTCCGGGATGAGCGCCTTCGGGTCGGGCGCACGCAGGGCGCGCTCGTAGGCCTCGATCACGGTGAACAGGCTGCGCAGGTACTCCTGCAGGCTGCCGAGATTGGAGTGCACGTAGCCGATCGGGTTGTTGATCTCGTGCGCGACGCCGGCGGCAAGCTGGCCGATGGACGCCATCTTCTCCGACTGCAGCAGCTTTTCCTGCGTGCCGTTC
The DNA here is from genome assembly GCF_059369935.1 of Stenotrophomonas sp. YJH_SMC_36. Classification (NCBI taxonomy): domain Bacteria; kingdom Pseudomonadati; phylum Pseudomonadota; class Gammaproteobacteria; order Lysobacterales; family Lysobacteraceae; genus Stenotrophomonas; species Stenotrophomonas sp. YJH_SMC_36. Next base: position 381,082 of record NZ_JCAFTD010000004.1, read on the forward strand.
AATCGAAGGTAGGCCTGGCGCAGTTCGGCATGGCGCTGCTGCAGCTCGCGCTCGTAGTCTTCCTGGCCCTCGATGTGGCGGAACAGTGCCAGGTAGTGGCCCTGCCCGGGCGGACCGTGATGGTACAGATGCGCGATGACCACGCCCTCGCCCAGCGGCAGGCTGCCGTTCCAGTGACCGTTCTGGCGGGCGTGCTCCAGCGCGTCCGGCGGCAGCAGCTGACGCAGGCGCTGTGGCGCCGGCAGAAGGCCTTCGTCGCTGGCCAGCAGGTTCTGCGCGGCCGGATTGGCCAAGGCGACCTGACCGTCTTCGGTGAACAGCAGCAGGCCCTCGCGCAGGCGTTCAAGCAACGCCTGCAGCACCGGCTGTGGTGGAAGGGGGGCGGTAACCAGGACGTTGGCAGCGGACACGGCGGCTCAGGGGCATTCGAACAGGCGCCCAATATACGCGGTCGTGCCGCAGGCGACAGCCTGCGAGCCGGGAGGTCCGCGCGAAGTTGCGTCAGGCCACCGCCAGAGGACGGCCAGCGGTGACTGCGTGGGCCTGCCCCTTGGCATCGTAGGCCGAGGCCTCTTCGCTGCGGCCCAGCTGGCGCAGCGCCCAGTTCACTTCGCGGCGCCTGCGCGACAGCAGCACGCCGTTGGCGCGATTGCGCTCGGCCAGCTCCTGCAGCTGTTCGCCCTCGCCCACCGGCGGTGCGCCTTCCAGCGCACGCAGCGCCTCCAGCTTGGCGCCGGTGGCGCGGATCAATGCGTGCACGTCATGCTCGACCAGGGCCTGGCGTTCGACGTCCAGGGCCAGCGCCAGGCGCTGCAACGGCTCGCTCATCGCCGCGGTCATCCGTGCAGCTGCTGGTCCAGCTCAAGCATGCGCGAAGCGATCGCGTCCGGATTGATCGTATAGGTGCCGTTCTGCAGCGATTCGCGCACGGCGGCCACGCGCTGGGCGTCGATCGCCGGCGCCGTGGTCAGTTCGCGTTCGATGGCCTGCAGATTGGTGGCCTCGCCGGTCAGGCGCAGGCTGTCGGCCGCCTCCACAGGACGCGCCGGCGAGTCGCTGCTGACGCCGGGCTTGCTGGCCGGGTTCGTCACGCTGCGCAGTGCCTGGGGGACCTGCAGGTTGCCGTCGATTTTCTGGCTCATGGGGTGTCCTGGAGTTGCCGTTCACAAGGGATAACGGCCGCAGGGCCGTGATCTTTAGGGAAATCTTGCGGGAATTCAACGCGCCACGATTACGTCACCACGGGCATCCACCGTGCCCTGCACGATGCGCCGCGAGGACAGGTTCTCCACCGAGATGCGTTCGTTCTCGCCGGCATCGCCCATCGCCCGGCCCGCGATGCGCACCTCGACCGAGCCGCGCCGCGACACCAGCGCCACACTGTCTCCGCGCTTGATGAGACGCTGGGTGACCAGGTCGTTGCTCGACAGCAGCGTTCCAGCCTGCAGCGGACGCCGGGCAATGCGGCCGATCGCTGCATTGGGATCGGCCAGCACGGCCCCGGCAATGCGTGCAGCATCGCGCTGGGCGGTACTGATATCGGCAGCCGTCAGCGTTTCTCCAGCAGCGATGCCGCGTGCAAGCACCAGCACCGTCTGGTTGCGCCGCACCTTCACCGGTACGAACAGGCGCCAGCCGCCCGCATCGGGGCAGCTGACCTCGACCGTGGTGTTCGCTGTCGGCTGCACCTGCAGCGCTCCCCCGCACCGGGGAAGACGCAGCGCGTCAGCCACCTGGGCCTCGCCTTCGCTGCCGGCGGGCAGGCTCGACAACGCCGCCGCACGGATGCTGGCCACCGGCTGCCAGTCGGCGGCCACTGCCCAGGGCGAGGCAATGGCCAGTGCGACTGCCAGGATGGAGGAGATCGGGCGCATGGCGCCTCCTGTCGATGGGACCTGGCCCGGACGCGTGCAAGCGGCGTGCCAGTGCGACGCGCGGCACCACACTCGGCGCCGCTGGATCGGACCCTCAAGTTCCCGCCGCTGCACGCCGATACAGCAGCCATGTCCCATGACCTGCTCAACCGGATCGACCAGCGGACCCGCCTGGCCGGCCACAACCGACTGGCGCTGCTGCTGTTCCGCCTCGGCGGACGTCAGCTTTTTGGCGTCAATGTATTCAAGGTGCAGGAAGTGCTGCGGCGCCCGGAGCTGTTCCAGGTGCCCGGCCTGCCCGGGCAGTTCGCCGGCGTGGCCGATGTGCGCGGACGCTCGGTGCCGGTCCTGGACCTGGGCCTGGCGATCGGCCATCCCGAGCGCGAGCCGGATGCCGATACCTCGCCCGGCTACCTGGTCGTCACTGAATTCAACCGCTCGATCCAGGGCTTCCTGGTCAGCGGCGTGGAGCGCATCGTCAACATCGCGGTGGAGGACATCCATCCGCCACCGGAACTGGGCGCTGAATCGAGCTATCTGACGGCGGTCACCCGCTTCCAGGGCGAGCTGATCCAGGTGATCGACGTGGAAAGCGTGCTGGCCGACATCGCGCAGATCCGGGGCGAGGCCGTGCTCGATCCACAGATGGCCATGCCCGCCGACGGCCCGCAGCTGCAGGTGCTGGTGGTGGACGACTCGCGGGTGGCACGCCAGCAGATCCGCAGCGTACTGGACCAGCTGGGGGTCGGCGCCACCCTGCTCTCCGATGGCCGGCAGGCGCTGGACCACCTGCTGCAGATCCACGCCTCGGGCGAGAATCCCGCCGACCGCTACGCCATGGTCATCTCCGATATCGAGATGCCGGCGATGGACGGCTATACGCTGACGACGGAAATCCGGCGCCATCCGGGGCTGGCGGGGCTGTACGTGCTGCTGCACACCTCGCTGTCGGGCGTATTCAACAACGCGATGGTCGAGCGCGTGGGCGCCAATGCCTTCGTCGCCAAGTATTCCCCGCACGAGCTGGCCGATTTCGTGCTGGACCGCCTGCGCAAGGTGGCGATGGCGGCCTGAGGCCGCCTGGGTTTTCCGCCGGGCATGGCCCGGCGCTACCGGATGTTGGCCGCCCCCTGGGTAGCGCCGGGCCGTGCCCGGCGAGCGTAGCGGCGCCCCGCCCCTTCTTTTTGGCACACCGCTTGCAGCTTCCCGGGCAACGTTCCCGTGGGAGTGCATCGTGCGCAACCTGATTACCGACTACCTGGGCGTACATGCCCAGGCCATGCCGTTGCGCGAACAGCGGATGAAGCTGATCGCCAGCAATCTCGGCAATGCCGATACCCCCGGCTACAAGGCCCAGGACCTGGACTTCGACGCCGCCCTGCGCAGCGCACAGGGACAGGATGGCAACGGCCTGATGGCCACCACCCACGAGCAGCACTATGCGATCAACAACGGTCTGAATCCGTTCCAGATCGCGCGCGAGGGTGTCCAGCCCAGCCTTGACGGCAATACCGTCGATCCGGATGCAGAGCGCGCCGCCTACGGTCGCGCCGCGCTGGAGTACCGCGCATCGCTCAGCTTCGTCGAGAGCAAGGTCCGTTCCATGCTGACCGCGATCACGGGGCAATAAGCCATGAGCAACCTGCCGATCTTCGACATCGCCGGCTCCGCGCTGCAGGCGCAGTCGGTGCGCATGAGCACCATCGCCTCCAACCTGTCCAACGCCGACACCGTTGCCGGCTCGGCCGAGGCCGTCTACAAGCCGCTGGAGCCGATCTTCCAGGCGGTCACGAGCAAGGACGACCCGAACATCACCTCGGTGCAGGTGAAGGAAATCACCCGCAGCGAGGCGGCGCCGATCAAGCGCTACGAGCCCGGCCACCCACTCGCCGACGCCGACGGTTACATCTACCAGCCCGACGTCGATCCTGTCGCGCAGATGGTCAATCTGATCTCGACCTCGCGCAACTACCAGGCCGGCGTGGAGATGTTGACCACCGCCAAGGAACTGGCCCTGGCCACCCTGACCATGGGCCGCTGAGGCCCGCAGTACCGGATACCGCCATGACCACTGCCGTCAACAACCAGACCAGCCAGGACGTCTACTCCGCACTGGGCCTGAATGCTCCCAACAGCAACGCCACCAGGAAGAAGAACACTCTGGACCAGGCTGACTTCCTGCGCCTGATGACCGAGCAGCTGCAGCATCAGGACCCGCTCAAGCCCATGGACAACACGCAGATGGTCGCGCAGATGGCGCAGATGTCGACCGTGCAGGGCATCACCGATCTGAACACCACGGTGCAGGGCTTCCAGCAGTCGATGGCCAGCGACCAGGTGCTGCGTGGCGCCGCGCTGGTGGGACACCAGGTGCTCGTGCCGTCCGAGAAGCTGGTGCTGGAGAACGAAGGCAGCGTCGAGGGCACGGTGGCCGCGCCCGGCGCCGGCATCATCACCGTGGACATCACCGATGCCAACGGCGCCAAGGTCACCTCGATCAGCGTCGAGGCCAAGGCCGCGGGCGAAACCGCATTCCAGTGGGATGGCAAGGATGCCGCCGGCAACCGCATGGAGCCGGGCAAGTACAGCGTGGTCGCCAACCATGTCGATACCGCTGGCAAGAGCACCAAGCTGTCCACCTATGTGCAGGCACCGGTGGAAAGCGTGACCGTCGGTTCCGATGGCCTGTACCTGAACCTCAAGGGCCTGGGCACGGCCCCGATCGACTACGTGCTCCGCGTCAGCTGAGCCGCCTACCCGCATCTACCAGGAGCATCCCATGGGCTTCAATGTCTCGCTGTCCGGCATCAATGCCGCCAACTCCGACCTGAGCGTCACCGCCAACAACGTCGCCAACGTCAACACCACCGGCTTCAAGCAGTCGCGCGCCGAGTTCGCCGACCTGTTCGCCGCCACCAGCTACGGCCTGTCGAAGAACGCGGTCGGCTCGGGCGTGCGCGTCTCCAACGTGGCCCAGCAGTTCATCCAGGGCAACAACGAGCAGACCGGCCGCAGCCTGGACATGGCGATTTCCGGTGAGGGCTTCTTCACCATGAACATGAACGGCCAGCGGGTGTACTCGCGTGCCGGCAACTTCCAGACCGATGCCGCAGGCTACGTGACCAACCCGCAGGGCGCGCGCCTGCAGGTGTTCGCGCCCAACGCCGACGGCACCAACTTCGACGCCGGTCGCATGATCGACCTGCAGCTGCTGACCACCGACAGCCCGCCCCGGCAGACCAGCGATGTAAAGGTTGGTTTCACCCTGCCGGCCAACGCCAAGGAACCGACGGTGCAGCCGTTCGATGCCACCAATTCCAACAGCTACAACCACTCCAGCGGCGGCATTACCGTGTATGACTCGCTGGGCGTGAGCCACATCCAGGTGTCGTACTTCGTCAAGGAAGCCGGCGTCAACCAGTGGACCGTGCACAACTTCGTCGACGGCGAACCCGCAGGTACCCCGACGCCGGTCACCTTCGACAACAGCGGCAAGCTGACCGCACCGGCCAACGGCAGGATCAGCCTCGGCACGTTCACCCCGACCACCGGCGCGGGCGAGTTGAACATGACCCTGGACGTGAGCGGCTCGACCCAGTACGGCGAGAAGTTCGCCCTGCGCAACACCCAGCAGGACGGTTACGCCGCGGGCAAGCTCAACGAAATCACGGTGTCGGACACCGGCGTGGTCTACGCACGCTACTCCAATGGCGACGACAAGCCGCTCGGCCAGGTTGCGCTGACCACCTTCAACAACCCGCAGGGCCTGGAGCAGAAGGGCAACAACGTGTGGGCGGAGACGTTCGATTCGGGTACGGCCCGTACCGGCATGCCCGACACCTCCAACCTCGGCAAGATCCAGGCCGGCTCGCTGGAGGCGTCCACCGTCGACCTGACCGAGCAGCTGGTCAACATGATCACCGCGCAGCGCAACTTCCAGGCCAACGCACAGATGATCACCACCCAGGACCAGATCACCCAGACCGTCATCAACATCCGTTGATGAGCCGCTGACCCTGTCACGGAACTCCCCGCATGGATAAAGCCCTCTACGTGGCGATGACCGGTGCCCGCGCCTCCCTGCAGGCGCAGGGAACGCTCAGCCACAACCTCGCCAACTCCGATACCCCCGGCTTCAAGGAAGCGCTGGCCAACACCGAGGCCTTCCCGATCCAGGGCCGGGGCTTTGCCTCGCGGGTCGATGCGCTGCACGTCGACGCCGGCTTCAACCGCCGGCCCGGTGCGCAGCACATCACCGGCAAGCCGCTGGACCTGGCGCTGCAGACCGGCACCTGGCTGGCCGTGCAGTCCACCGACGGCAGCGAAGCGTACACGCGCGGCGCGGCTCTGTCGGTGACACCGAACGGTCAGCTGGTGACCTCCGGTGGGCGCCCGGTACTGGATGACAACAACAACCCGATCGCCATTCCGCCGTACCAGGCGATGGAGATCGGCAACGACGGCACGATCTCGATCATTCCGCAGGGTGAAGGCCCGCAGACCATGGCCATGATCGGCCGGATCAAGGTGGTGCAGGCACCGGACGAACGGCTCGAGCGCGGTCTTGATGGCCTGTTCCGCAACACCGATCCGCTGCAGCCGTTCGCCCAGGCCCTCGGGCCCACCGTGCACAGCGGCCAGCTGGAGGGCAGCAACGTCGATGCCGCCGGTGCACTGGTGCAGATGATCCAGCTGCAACGCCAGTACGAAATGCAGGTGCAGGTGATCAAGCACGGTGATGACAACGCACGCAGCGCCAACAGCCTGCTGCGACTGGGCAGCTGACGGAATTCCGCCGGCGCCGCGTAACGGCACTGGCACACCGCTTGCACGCCGTACCCCATGGGCCGCAGCACGCGGCCGGTTTCAGCAGACAGGACTCCGAAGATGAACCAGGCATTGTGGATCGCGAAAACCGGACTGGATGCGCAGCAGATGCGCATGTCGGTGGTTTCCAACAACCTCGCCAACACCAACACCACCGGCTTCAAGCAGGACCGCGCCAGCTTCGAGGATCTGTTGTACCAGCAGGTCCGCCAGCCGGGCGGCGCATCGTCGGCGCAGACCCAGCTGCCGACCGGCCTGCAGCTGGGCACGGGCGTGCGCGTGGTGGCCACCGCCAAGAACTTCGAGCAGGGCAGCCAGCAGCAGACCGGCCGCGCGCTGGACGTGATGGTCAATGGCCGGGGCTTCTTCGAGGTGCAGCTGCCCGATGGCAGCTCCGCCTACACCCGCGACGGCTCGTTCAAGATCAACCAGGACAGCGAACTGGTCACCAACAGCGGTTACCCGGTGCAGCCCGGCATCCAGATTCCCGAAGGCGCGCAGTCGGTAACCATCGGCAGCGACGGCACCATCAGCGTGAAGATGGCCGACGACGCCGCATCGGTGGAAATCGGTGCGCTGACCCTGACCGACTTCGTCAATCCCGCAGGCCTGCAGGCGCGCGGCGAGAACCTGTTCCTGGAAACCACCGCCTCGGGGCCGGCGCAGAACGGCAATCCGGGCCTGAACGGGCTCGGCAACGTGGTCCAGGGTGCGCTCGAAGGCAGCAACGTGAACGTGGTGGAGGAGCTGGTGTCGATGATCGAAACCCAGCGCGCCTACGAAATGAACGCCAAGGCGATCTCGACCACCGACTCCATGCTGGCCTACCTCAACAACAAGATCTGACCGGCCCAACCGGGATAACGCCATGTCGCCCACTTCCACCCTCGCCCGCACTGTCCTCGCCAGCACGGTGGCCGCCCTGCTCGGCGGCTGCGTGATTGCCGGCGACGTGCGCCCCTACCCCGCGATGGCGCCGCTGCAGCCGATCATGCCGCCCCAGGCGGAGCCGACGGCCGGTGCGATCTATGCGGCAGGGCCAACCCTGCAGCTGTACTCGGACCGCCGCGCGCGTGATGTCGGCGACCTGCTGACCATCACGCTGCTGGAAAACACCACCGCGCAGACCAGCGCCAACACCGCCACCAACAAGGAATCGAATCTGAGCCTGGGGACGCCCTCGATCTTCGGTGCGCCGGTCACCCTGGGCGGCAAGGACATCCTCAGCGCCAGCGCCAAGGGCGCGCGCGACTTCACCGGCAAGGGCAACAGCGCACAGAGCAACCGCCTGCAGGGCAGCGTCACGGTCACCGTGATCCAGCGCCTGCCCAATGGCAACCTGGTCGTGCAGGGACAGAAGAATCTGCGCCTGAACCAGGGCGACGAGCTGGTGCAGGTGCAGGGCATCGTGCGCCCGGGTGACATCAGCCCGGACAACACCCTTCCCTCCAGCCGTGTGGCCGAGGCCCGCATCGTCTACGGTGGCCGCGGTCCGGTCGCGCAATCCAACGCGATGGGCTGGCTGAGCCGCTTCTTCAACTCCGGCCTGACGCCGTTCTGAGCATGGCCATGACGCTTACCTTCTTCTCTTCCTGGCACCGCCTGTCATCGCTGTGCTGCCTGGTGCTGCTGGCAGTGGCTGCGCCCGCCAATGCCGAGCGCATCAAGGATCTGGCCCAGGTCGGCGGCGTGCGCGGCAACGCGCTGGTCGGCTACGGCCTGGTGGTCGGCCTGGATGGCAGTGGCGACCGCACCAGCCAGGCCCCCTTCACCGTGCAGAGCCTGAAGAACCTGCTGGGCGAGCTGGGCGTGAATGTGCCGGCCAACGTCAATCCGCAGCTGAAGAACGTCGCCGCCGTGGCGATCCACGCCGAACTGCCACCGTTCGCCAAGCCAGGGCAGCCCATCGATGTCACCGTGTCCTCGATCGGCAACGCGGTGTCGCTGCGTGGCGGCTCGCTGCTGATGGCGCCGCTGCGCGGTGCTGATGGCCAGGTCTACGCCATCGCACAGGGCAACCTGATCGTGGGCGGCTTCGGTGCCCAGGGCAAGGATGGCTCGCGGGTGTCGGTGAACGTGCCCAGCGTCGGCCGCATTCCCAACGGTGCCACGGTCGAACGCGCGTTGCCGGATGTGTTCGGTGCCAACGGCGAAATCACCCTGAACCTGCACAACAACGACTTCACCACCGTCTCGCGGATGGTCGCCGCGCTCAACAACGCCTTCGGCGAAGGCGCGGCACGTGCCGTCGACGGCGTGACTGTGGCGGTGGCCGCGCCGACCGACCCGGGTGCACGCATCGGCCTGCTTGCCCGCATCGAGAACCTGGAGCTGACCCCGGGCAGCGCCCCGGCCAAGGTCGTGGTCAACTCGCGTACGGGCACGGTGGTCATCGGCCAGCAGGTCCGCGTCGGCCCTGCGGCGATCTCGCACGGCTCGTTGACGGTGACCATCCAGGAGAACACCAACGTCAGCCAGCCCAACGCACTGGCCGGCGGCAGCACGGTGGTCAGCCCGCAGTCGACCATCACCGCCACCAACGATGGCAGCCGCATGTTCAAGTTCAATGGCGGCACCACACTGGATGAGATCGTGCACGCGGTGAACGCCGTCGGCGCCGCGCCGGGCGACCTCATCGCGATCCTGGAAGCACTGAAGCAGGCCGGCGCGCTGAGCGCCGAACTCGAGGTGATCTGACATGCGCATCACCCCCGCCTTCGAGCTGAATCCGGCGCAGCAGAACGACCCGGCCAGGATCGACAAGGTCGCGCGGCAGCTGGAAGGCCAGTTCGCGCAGATGCTGGTCAAGAGCATGCGCGATGCCAGTTTCGGCGACTCGCTCTTTCCCGGTGAGAACAAGATGTTCCGGGAGATGTACGACCAGAAGATCGCCGAGGCGATGACCCGTGGCAAGGGACTCGGGCTGTCGGCCATGATCACCCGCCAGCTGTCCGGAGCGACCGCCGAAGGACCGGCGCTGGATACCGGCATCGGCGCTGCGAAGGCCAGCCGGGCCTATCAGCTCAACGCGCCCGCCAAGGCGGCGCCGTCGCTGCCGCTGGAGGACGCCGGCCAGGCCGTACGCATGCTGCAGCAGATGGCCGCAGGTGCACAGCAGGACGCGTCGGCCGCCATCGCGCCGATGGAACAGGCCCTGGACCTGATCGCCGGCCGCGAAAGCAGCAGCGTCCACCGGTCGCTGGGCACCGATGATCCGTACATCGCCGGGCTTGACGGCCCCGACTGGGCAGCCCGCAACGACCAGTGGGCCGCCACTGCCAGCAACCGTGGCAGCGGCACTACGACCGATGCGCTGGCGACCCGCACCGCGGTAGCCCAGCTGGGTGCGCATACCCCGGAAGGCTTCGTCGCCAGCATCTGGCAGCACGCGCAGAGCGCGGCCAGGGAGCTGGGCGTGGACGCCCGCGCGCTGGTTGCGCAGGCCGCACTGGAAACCGGCTGGGGCAAGCGCCAGATCAAGCACGCCGATGGCAGCACCTCGCACAACCTGTTCGGCATCAAGGCCAATGGCTGGAACGGACAGCGTGCGGTGGCCGGCACCCATGAGTACGTCGATGGCGTGCGCCGCAATGAAACCGCAAGCTTCCGCGCCTACACCTCGCCGGCCGAGAGCTTCGCCGACTACGTGCGCCTGCTGAAGACCAGCCCGCGCTACCAGCAGGCCCTGCAGGCCGGCACCGATGTGCAGGGCTTCGCCCGGGGCCTGCAGCGGGCCGGCTATGCCACCGATCCGCGCTACGCCGCCAAGATCGCCGCGATCGCCGGCGGCCCGACCATCGAGCGTGCCGTCGCCGCCGTGACCGATGCCGGCAGTCGCCTTGGCCAGACCTTCGCCAGCACCGCAACAGCGGCGCTGGGTATCACCCGTCGTTGAGGAACCCCATGTCCAGCGTACTTTCCACCGGTACCGGTGCCCTGCTCGCCTTCCAGCGCGCCCTGGCAACCACCAGCCACAATGTGGCCAACCTCAACACGCCGGGCTACAGCCGGCAGAAGGTCAATTTCGCCACGGCCGATCCGCAGAACTTCGGCTACGGCACGGTGGGCAACGGCACGCGCATCACCGACATCCGGCGCACTGCCGACCAGCTGGCGATCTCGCGCCTGCTCGACAGCAGCGGTGAGCTGGCACGCCTGAAGCAGTTGTCCGGCATGGCCGACCGAGTCAACGCGCTGTTCTCCGACGCCGCCACCAACGTCGCAGGCGTCTGGTCCAGCTTCTTCGATTCGGTCAGCGGCCTGTCTTCCAATGCCTCCGGCACGGCCGACCGGCAGAGCATGCTGGACGGTGGCAAGGCACTGGCCAACCGTTTCGTGCAGCTCAATACCCATCTGAACAACCTCAACAGCGAGGTCAACAACGGCCTGCTCGCCGGAGCGACCGAGGTCAACCGGCTGGCGCAGGAAATCGCTCAGATCAACGGCGCCATCGGCACCAACATCGCCAGCGCGGCCCCGGACCTGCTCGATCGCCGCGACCAGCTGATCTCGCAGCTGATCGGCTATACCGGTGGCACCGCGGTGATCCAGGACGGCGGCGTGATGAACGTCTACACCGCCGGCGGCAACGCACTGGTGGTCGGCACCACCGCCACCCGGGTCACCACCGTGGCCGATCCGTACCAGCCCGAGCGCCTGCAGCTGGCACTGGAAACGCAGGGCAACACCATCACCCTGGATCCCAAGGCCGTCGGCGGCCAGATCGGTGGGCTGATGGAGTTCCGCGACACCGTGCTGACCCCGGCGCAGGCGGAACTGGGCAAGCTGGCGATCGGCCTGGCCGACAGCTTCAACCAGGTCCACCACCAGGGCGTGGATCTCTACGGCCAGCTCGGCGGTGACTTCTTCAACATCGGCACGCCGCGGGTGACGGCCAACAGTGGCAACAGCGGGACGGCCAGCATCAGTGCCAGCTTCGGCGATCTCGGCAAGCTGGACGCGCAGAACGTCGTCCTGCAGTTCGATGGCACGCAGTGGAAGGCGAGCCGCGCCGACACCGGCGCCAGCATTCCGTTGACCGGCACCGGCACTGCGGCCGATCCGCTGGTGATCAACGGCGTCGAGCTGGTGGTCGGCGGCACGCCGGCAATCAACGACCGCTTCCTGCTGCAGCCCACTGCCGGCGTGGCCGGCAGCCTGGAGATCGCCATCACCGATCCCTCGCGCATCGCAGCCGCGGCTGCCGTGAAGGGCGCCGCCGCCACCGCCAATACCGGTACGGGCAAGCTCAGCGGCGTCTCCGTGACCGATGCCGGCCATGCGGACCTGCGCAATCCTGCGGCGATCGTCTTCACTTCCGCCACCACCTACACCATCGATGGTGGCCCACCGCAGACCTACACCCCGGGCCAGACCATCAGCGCCAACGGTTGGAGTTTCGTTCTCGACGGTGCACCGCGCACCGGCGACACCTTCAACATCACCCCGACCCCGGCCGGCTCTTCGGACAACAGCAACGCGGCAAGGCTGGCCAAGGTGGAGAGCGCCAAGGCCTTCAGCAGCGGCACCGTCACCCTGAACGGCGCACTGGGCGGGCTGACCACCCAGGTCGGCGCGGCAGCGCGCTCGGCCGAGTACTCGCTTGAAGCGCAGCTGGTGATCAACGAGAAGGCCCAGGACGCGCGCGACGAAATCTCCGGCGTCAACCTGGATGAGGAGGCGGCGAACATGCTCCGCCTGCAGCAGGCCTACCAGGCCGCCTCGCAGTTGATTTCCACTGCCGACAACATGTTCCAGACCATCCTGGGAGCCGTCCGCCGATGAGCAGCCGCATCTCCACCGGAATGATGTTCAACCAGTCGGTGACGCTGATGCTGGCCAAGCAGGCCAAGCTCAATCACCTGGAGCAGCAGATCGCCACCGGCAGCAAGATCGTCAGCGCCAAGGACGATCCCGTGGCCGCGGGCACCGCCGTGGGCCTGGACCGCAGCCTGGCGGCACTCGAGCGCATGGGCCTCAACGCCGGCAACGTGCAGAACCGGCTCGGCGTGCAGGAGAACACACTGGCCCAGGTCAACGATCTGATGGGCCGCGTCAGCGATCTGACGCTGCAGGCCAGCAATCCGGCGCTGAGCGCCGCGGACAAGAAGACCCTGATCACCGAGCTGAACCAGATCCGCGACGGCCTGCTGTCGCTGGCCAACAGCAGCGATGGTACCGGCCGCTATGTATTCGGTGGCACCCATGACGGCGATCCGCCGTTCGCCAAGATCGACGGCAAGGTGGTCTATCGCGGCGACCAGACCCAGCGCCAGGTGGAAGTGGGGCCGGACACCTACGTGCTCGACGCCCTGCCCGGCAGCGAGATCTTCATGCGCATTCCAACCGGCGATGGCTTCGTCGACGGCAGCGCCGCCGCAGGCAACACCGGCAAGGGCGTGCTGACCAACATCACCCGCGACGGCAGCGACAGCTGGAACGGCCAGGCCTTCAGCGTGCGCTTCACCGCCAGCGACCAGTACGAGGTGCTGGACGCAACGGGCAACGTGACCAGTACCGGCTCCCTGAAGCCCGGCGACGAACTGGAAGTGAACGGCGTGCGCCTGCAGATCACCGGCGCTGCCGAGCCCGGCGATACCTTCAACGTGCAGCCGGCCGGCAGCCGCGACATCTTCGCGACGATGGACAAGCTGATCGCCGCACTCGACGCCGATACCGGCAGCACCGCACAGCTGGCAGCGCAGCAGAACCAGCTGCAGAGTGCATTGCGCGACGTCGGCCGCGCGTCCGAGCGGATGATCGATTCGCGTGCTGCCGGCGGATCGCAGCTCAAGGCGCTGGACAATGCAGCGGACATGCGCGAAGCCAACAGTGTGACGTTGAAGACCACCCTGTCACAGATGCGCGACCTGGACTACGCCGATGCCCTGAGCCAGTACCAGTTGCAGAGCACGGCGCTGCAGGCTGCACAGACGATCTTCTCGCAGATGCAGTCGATGTCGCTGTTCAACAAGATCGGCTGATCCGTTTCCCGCACACGCCCATGAAGGCCGCGATGCCCTGCATCGCGGCCTTTTTCGTTTCCGCAGCACCCTGCCGCTGCCTCGCCCGCCGGTGCGCCGCGCGCGTTCATTGACGACCCGCGCGCCCAGGTCCGCCGCACCCGGCGCCACCAGCGGCGCCCGCCACCCCTGCCCGCCCCCCTTCCAGGCCGGTGAAACCCCGGAAAAACAGCGTCCCGCGGGCTTTTTCCGGTTCATCGGAATTCACGCCTAAAGGTTGTTGACAAAGCGCCGTTATTCATTTGGCAACGGCGAAGCACACAGCCAAACAAAAAACAGGCGGCGCTTCGTTCCATTCACCTACGGGTTCCAAATAAGAGGAGACGACCCCATGGCACAGGTAATCAACACCAATACGATGTCGCTCAACGCTCAGCGCAACCTGAGCACCAGCGGCAACTCGCTGGCCACCACCATCCAGCGCCTCTCGTCCGGCCTGCGCATCAACAGCGCGAAGGACGACGCCGCTGGCCTGGCGATCTCGGAGCGTTTCAGCACCCAGATCCGCGGCCTGGACGTGGCCATCCGCAACGCCAACGACGGCATCTCGCTGGCCCAGGTCGCCGAAGGTTCGCTGAGCGAAGTCGGCAACAACCTGCAGCGCATCCGCGAACTGGCCGTGCAGGCCTCCAATGCCACCAACTCCAGCAGCGACCGCAAGGCCCTGCAGGCCGAAGTGACCCAGCTGGTCAGCGAAATCGACCGCGTCGCCAAGCAGAGCGACTTCAACGGCACCAAGCTGCTCGACGGCAGCTTCACCAGCCAGCTGTTCCAGGTGGGTGCCAACGCCGGCCAGGCCATCGCCATCAACAGCGTGGTCGACGCCAAGGCCAACTCGCTGGGCGCGACGACCTTCGTCAACGCTGGCAGCGCCACCCTGGATGACGCAGCCGTCGATGCCGCCGCCGGCACGCTGGCTAACATCACGGTGGGCGACGTCAGCATCGGCGACGTCACGTTCGACTACACCACCCCGCCGGGCGCGCCGGCCACCGCCGCCGAGATCGCTGCGGTGCGCAAGGTCAACCAGGACAACGCCACCAAGGCGCTGGCTGCTGCCCTGAACGGCAAGATCGGCGAAACCGGCCTGCATGCCGCGCAGTCCACCACCGCGGGCGAAGTCACCCTGACCTCGGTCAAGGCCGACAACACCGTGGCCGGTGTGACCGTGAAGATGGGGCCGACCGCCACCGCAACCGACCTGAACGCCCCCGCCGCCGGCACCGCTGCCGCCCACGTCGCCGACATCCAGATCGATACCGTCGCCGGCGCCCAGCAGGCCCTGGAGATCGTCGACAAGGCCCTGGAATCGGTCAACAGCGTCCGCGCCGACCTGGGCGCGATCCAGAACCGCTTCACCTCGGTGGTCGCCAACCTGCAGACCTCTTCCGAAAACCTGTCGGCCTCGCGCAGCCGCATCCGCGATACCGACTTCGCCAAGGAAACCGCCGAACTGACCCGCACCCAGATCCTGCAGCAGGCCGGCACGGCCATGCTGGCCCAGGCCAACCAGGTGCCGCAGAACGTGCTCAGCCTGTTGCAGCGCTGACATGAGCCGCTCCCGGGGCACGTCGGGGGCGTCTGACCCAACTCACGTGCAACCGCTCAAGGACCTCTCCTCATGGCACAAGTCATCAACACCAACACGATGTCGTTGAATGCTCAGCGTAACCTGAGCACCAGCGGCAGCTCGCTGGCCACCACCATCCAGCGCCTGTCCTCCGGTTCGCGCATCAACAGCGCCAAGGACGACGCCGCTGGCCTGGCGATCTCCGAGCGCTTCGGCACCCAGATCCGCGGCACCGATGTGGCCATCCGCAATGCCAACGACGGCATCTCGCTGGCCCAGGTCGCCGAAGGCTCGTTGACCGAGATCGGCAACAACCTGCAGCGCGTCCGCGAGTTGTCGGTGCAGGCCGCCAATGCCACCAACTCGGCCAGTGACCGCAAGGCGCTGCAGGCCGAAGTGACCCAGCTGGTCAGCGAAATCGACCGCGTTGCCAAGCAGTCCGAGTTCAACGGCACCAAGCTGCTGGACGGTTCGTTCTCCAGCCAGCTGTTCCAGGTCGGTGCCAACGCCGGCCAGGCCATCGCCATCGACAAGGTGGTCGATGCCAAGGCCGACGCGCTGGGCAATGCCGTCTTCGACGCCAACACCATCGCCATCGACGAAGGCGATAGCGTCGCAGCCGATGCGGGCAAGGAAATCACCTATTCCGGCCTGACCATCGGTGGCGGCGGCCTGACCTCGGCGATCAAGATCGCCGACGTCAAGATCACCTCCACCGGCGACGCCGCCAAGGACCAGGCCGCCCTGGCCGCGGCGACCGTGACCGCGATCAACGCCAAGATCGGTGAGACCGGCGTCTACGCCGAACTCGACGGCACCACCGCCGGCCAGATCAACCTGACCTCGGTGAAGGAAAGCGTCGACAAGGACGGCAAGTTCGTCGCCATGTCCGCCACTGCGGGCACCAGCGCCGGCGTCACCGGCTTCGACAGCGCCGCCGCCACCGCCAGCACCGGTGCATCACCGGGCAAGCTGCTGAAGGACGTCGACATCAGCACCGTGAAGGGTGCCCAGCAGGCGCTGGAAGTGGTCGACAAGGCACTGGGTTCGATCAACAACACCCGCGCCGACCTGGGTGCGATCCAGAACCGCTTCACCTCGGTGGTCGCCAACCTGCAGACCTCGACGGAGAACCTGTCCGCCTCGCGCAGCCGCATCAAGGACACCGACTTCGCCAAGGAAACCGCTGAACTGACCCGTACCCAGATCCTGCAGCAGGCCGGTACGGCCATGCTGGCCCAGGCCAAC